>NZ_JAOECN010000003.1:0-307803 GCF_029836855.1 Pseudomonas sp. GD04058 | reverse complement strand
GATCTTGAAAATGCAAAAAGGGCAGCCCGAGGGCTGCCCTTTCTTTCGCAAAGGTCGGACTGGACTCAGGCCAGTTTTTCCTTGATGCGAGCTGCTTTACCGGACAGGTCACGCAGGTAGTACAGCTTGGCTTTACGCACGTCACCACGACGTTTCACGGCCAGGCTGTCGATTTGCGGGCTGTAGGTCTGGAAAGTACGCTCAACGCCAACACCGTTGGAGATCTTGCGAACGGTGAACGCGCTGTTCAGACCGCGGTTGCGCTTGGCGATTACAACGCCTTCGAACGCCTGCAGACGGGAACGATCGCCTTCCTTCACTTTCACCTGAACGACGATGGTGTCGCCCGGGGCAAAGGTAGGGATCTCTTTGCTCATCTGCTCAGCTTCGATCTGCTGAATGATTTTGTTGGTCATCTTGTGCTCCTAAGGCAAATCACGGATTTACCATCGATACGTTAACTATCGTCCCGCTCGCGGATGTATTCCTCGAGCAGCTTCTTCTCTTCTCCAGAAAGTGAGCGACTTTCCAGAAGATCAGCGCGTCGTTCCCAGGTCCGCCCAAGGGACTGCTGCAAACGCCAACGCCGGATGTGTGCATGGTTGCCACTGAGCAACACGTCGGGTACACGCTGATCCGCATACACCTCGGGTCGGGTGTAGTGCGGGCAATCCAGCAGACCGTCGGTGAAGGAATCCTCCTCCGCCGAGTCCACATGCCCTAAAGCTCCGGGCAGCAGCCGCGTAACCGCATCGATCAGGACCATCGCCGGCAGCTCGCCGCCAGACAGTACATAGTCGCCAATCGACCACTCTTCATCGACATGAGCCTCGATAAAGCGCTCGTCGATGCCTTCGTAACGACCGGCAATCAGAATCAACGATTCATGGGTTGCCAGGTCCTTGACCGCCGACTGGTTCAGCTTGCGGCCTTGTGGCGAGAGGTAGATCACCTTCGCCGCTCCTCCGGTTGCCTGCCTGGCCTCGACCAGGGCGTCTTCCAGAGGCTTGATCTTCATCACCATGCCCGGACCACCGCCAAAAGGCCGATCATCCACCGTGTGGTGACGATCCGTGGTGTAGTCCCGCGGGTTCCAGCAGGTCAGTTGCAACAACCCCTGTTTCACCGCGCGGCTGGTAATGCCGTACTCACTGATGGCCGAGAACATCTCGGGGAACAACGTGATGACTTCTACGCGCAGGCTCGCCATCGCTTAGAAATCCGCATCCCATTCGACCCTCATCTCACTCGCCGCCAGGTCGATTGCCAACACGCACTGCCGGGTATAAGGCAGTAGCCGTTCACGATCATCCAGGCTGCCAGCACAGGGCTTGACCACCATTACATCGTTCGCGCCGGTCTCCAACAGGTGATCAACCTTGCCGAACAGTTGTCCGTCCTGGTTGATGACACTCAGGCCCACGAGCTGGTACCAGTAGTACTCGTCGTTGGCCAGGTTGGGCAAAAGGCTTCTCGAGATACAGATCTCGAAACCGCTCAGAAGACGTGCTTCGTCGCGATCGTCCAGCCCCTTGAGCTTGGCGACCAGATCCTTTTGACCGGATCGGCCCTTGACCAGCTCTACCTGCTTGACCACGCCTTCGCGCCGAAGCGTCCAGTGGCGGTACTGCAACAGGTTGTCGATCGGATCGGTAAAGGAAAACACCTTCACCTCGCCGCGAACGCCGTGTACCGAAAAAATCTTGCCGACGACGATCAGGTCGTCCGCATTTTCTGGCGTCGCGTTCATATTGCTCAGGCAGCGGCCTTGGCAGCTTCCTTCAGCAGCTGAGCAACGCGCTCAGACGGCTGGGCACCTTGAGACAGCCAGTAGGTGGCACGCTCCTGGTTTACGGACAGCTTGACTTCTGCGCCCGAAGCAATCGGGTTGAAGAAGCCGATACGCTCAACGAAACGACCGTCGCGCGCATTGCGGCTGTTGGTCACGGTGAGGTGGTAGAATGGGCGCTTTTTGGAGCCGCCACGGGCAAGACGGATGGTTACCATGTGAACATCGTTCCTGTAGTCGGTGCTGCAAATCTATAGGCCAAACGGGTACGGGTACCCGAAAGGCCGCATATTCTCAAGGAATACACGGGCTTTTGCAAATGCCTTTTTTCTGGCAAACGCCTGCCTGTCATACAGATCTGCAATGAAGCCACTCTTCATAGAGATGGCCATGTCCCCGCCGCGAGGCGGGTTCCGGGCGCGGCCCCGGTAATCGAGGCCGCACCGCGAATCGGGTTTACAGCTTGGGCATGCCGCCGCCGGGCATCATGCCGCCCAGGCCGCGCATCATCTTGGCCATGCCGCCCTTGGCAGAAAACTTCTTCATCATCTTCTGCATCTGCTTGTGCTGCTTGATCAGGCGGCCGATGTCCTGCACCTGGGTGCCGGAACCGATAGCGATCCGGCGCTTGCGCGAACCGCTGATCAGGTCAGGGTCACGGCGCTCGGCCGGGGTCATCGAGTTGATGATCGCTTCCATCTGCTTGAACTGCTTCTCGGCCGCCCCCTGGGCGTTGCCCATCTGCGCCAGGTTGACCCCGCCGATGCTCGGCAGCTTGTCCATCAGGCCGCCGAGGCCGCCCATGTTCTTCATCTGTTGCAGCTGGTCGCGGAAGTCCTCGAGATCGAAGCCCTTGCCCTTCTTCAGCTTCTTGGCCAGCTTGTCGGCCTTGGCCTTGTCGATGTTCTGCTCGGCCTGCTCGATCAGGCTGAGCACGTCGCCCATGCCGAGGATGCGCGAGGCGATACGGTCCGGGTGGAACGGCTCCAGGGCCTCGGTCTTCTCGCCCATGCCGATGAACTTGATCGGCTTGCCGGTGATAGCACGCACCGACAGGGCGGCACCGCCACGGGCGTCACCGTCGACCTTGGTCAGCACCACGCCGGTCAACGGCAGGGCATCGCCGAAGGCCTTGGCCGTGTTGGCAGCGTCCTGGCCGGTCATGGCGTCGACCACGAACAGGGTCTCGACCGGCTTGACCGCAGCGTGCAGGTCCTTGATCTCGGTCATCATGTCGGCGTCGATATGCAGACGGCCGGCGGTGTCGACGATGACCACGTCGATGAATTTCAGCTTGGCTTCACGGATCGCCGCTTCGGCGATGGCCACGGGCTTCTGGCTGATGTCGGACGGGAAGAAGGTCACGCCGATGTCGTTGGCCAGGGTTTCCAGCTGCTTGATCGCCGCAGGGCGATAGACGTCGGCAGAGACGACCATGACGGTCTTCTTCTTGCGCTCCTTGAGGAAGCGCGCCAGCTTGCCGGCGGTGGTGGTCTTGCCCGCACCCTGCAGACCGGCCATCAGCACCACGGCAGGCGGCGCGGCGTTCAGGCTCAGGTCCTCGTTGGCCGCGCCCATCAGTTCTTCGAGTTCGGCCTGGACGATCTTCACGAAGGCCTGGCCCGGGGTCAGGCTGCGGGAAACCTCGGTACCGACCGCACGCTCCTTGACCTTGTTGACGAAATCCTTGACCACCGGCAGGGCGACGTCGGCCTCGAGCAACGCCATGCGCACTTCGCGCAGGGTGTCTTTGATGTTGTCTTCGTTCAGCTTGGCCTTGCCGGTGACATGGCGCAGCGTCTGTGACAGACGATCGGTCAGGTTTTCAAACATGGGGATCCTTTCAGGCTCTGTGGAACCGGGGTTTAGCCAGCCGTGGGCACGGACAGGGGCGCGATTATAGCGAAGACTCGCGCCAGCGCACACCATGGTGCAGGACCGGAGCGCACCGGCCGTCTACCACCATGCTTCCTAGGGGGCCGGGTTCTATGC
This sequence comes from Pseudomonas sp. GD04058, assembly GCF_029836855.1. NCBI lineage: Bacteria > Pseudomonadati > Pseudomonadota > Gammaproteobacteria > Pseudomonadales > Pseudomonadaceae > Pseudomonas > Pseudomonas sp. GD04058. Next base: position 304,022 of record NZ_JAOECN010000003.1, on the reverse strand, counting down.
CAAACTCCTCGACTTTCGGGCTTGCCTAACAGGACTTATGCTCCCCTTGTCACCCAGCTTGCTACCCAACCTGATTGCCGCCTGCCTTTACGCCGCCGCGATCATCCTCCAAGGCACCGGCCTGGCCCGCGGTGTCAAGGCCGACAAACGGCTGCTCGGCCTGCTCGGCGCCCTGGCCGTGCTCGCCCAGGGCACCGCGCTGTTCTGGCAACTGCTTACCCCCCTGGGCCTGAGCTTGGACTTCTTCAGCGCCGCGAGCCTGATCGCCACCGCCGTGATCGCCATCACCCTGATCGCCTGCCTGCGCATCCCGGTGGAAAACCTGCTCCTGCTGCTCTTCCCCCTCGGCCTGCTGACCGCGCTGATCGCCCAGTTCGCGCCGTCCGGCACGGTGCCGCTGGTCAACGAAGAGCCCGGCATCCTCGCCCATATCCTCCTGTCGATCCTGGCCTACGGCCTGTTCACCATCGCGGTGTTCCAGGCGCTGTTGCTGCTGGTGCAGGATCACCAGCTCAAGCACAAGCACCCGTCCGGCCTGATCCGTAACTTCCCGCCGTTGCAGACCATGGAAAGCCTGCTGTTCGGCTTCCTCTGGGCCGGCTGGGGGCTGCTCTCGCTGTCGCTGGTGTCCGGCTGGCTGTTCCTCGACAACCTGTTCGCCCAGCACCTGGTGCACAAGACCCTGCTGTCCTGCGTCGCCTGGGTGGTGTTCGGCGTCCTGTTGTGGGGCCGCACCCGCCTGGGCTGGCGCGGACACAAGGCAATCCGCTGGACCCTGGCCGGCTTCTGCCTGCTGATGCTGGCCTACTTCGGCAGCAAGCTGGTACGCGAATTCATCCTGCATATCTGACGAGCGATCGATGAACACTCTGCCGCTGGCTCCGCTATTCGGGCTACTGGCCCTGGCCTTGTTGTGGTCGGCACTGTTCAGTGCGGTTGATAGTGCACGCCAGCGCCTGGCCAGGGTTCGCGACCAGGATCGCCATCCAGCCCTCGACAGCATTCCGGAGCAGGCCCTGGTGCTCGGCGCCACCCTCGGCAAATTGCTGGTGCTCGCCCTCGCGGCCCTCGCCGGCCTGCACTGCCAGGGCGGGCGTGGTTTCTGGCTGGGCTGCCTGGGTGCCGCCCTGCTCCTGCTGGTCTGCGCCGAGTACCTGCCGCGACAACTGGCGCGGCGCAATCCGGAGGCGTTCATCAGCCTCGGCATGATCCTCAGGTTCCCGCTCTACCTGCTGCAGCCCCTGGCCCGCCTGCTGGACGGCATCGCCCGCCTGATCGTACGGCCATTCGCGGTCAGGCCTGCGGTGGTCAACCATCACCAGCCCGACGATTCGCTGCCGGATGATAGTGATCAGGACAGCGAGAAACCGGACGCCCGCACCCTGCCCGCCAGCCTGCTGGCCCTGGAAAAGATCACGGTCAACCACATCCTGGTCCCGCGCAGCGAGGTGGACGGCGTCAACCTCGACGAGACCATCGAAGAAATCACTGCCCGCCTGATCGCCTGCAAGCACACGCGCCTGCCGGTGTTCCACAGTGATATCAACCAGGTCCAGGCGGTGTTGAACATACGCCACGTCGCCCACTTGCTGCCCAATGCAGAACTGACCTTCAAGAACCTGCTGGCCGCCTGCTACGAGCCATACTTCGTCCCGGAAAGCACCCCGCTGCAACTGCAGTTGCTGAATTTCCACAAGCAGCAGCGGCGCATGGGCATCGTCGTTGACGAGTACGGCGAAGTGCAGGGCATCGTCACCCTGGAAGACATCCTTGAAGAGATAGTCGGCGAGTTCGAGGAACAGGATCGCCACGACAATCCGCATATCCACCCACAAGCCGACGGACGCTATGTGATCGAAGGCGCCGTCGCCATCCGCGAACTGAACCGCTGTCTCGGCTGGCACCTGCCCAGCGACGGCCCGAAAACCCTCAACGGCCTGGTGACCGAAGCACTGGAAAGCATTCCGGACAGTGCGGTGTGCCTGAAGATCGGCCGTTATCGCCTGGAAATCCTCGAAACCGAGGACAACCGCGCCAGCCGGATACTGGTCTGGACCGTCACCCGCCCCGCGGCCTGATCCGCCGCAGCGCTGGCGCACGAGCCAGACACATTCGGTATCGAATCTGGCTATACTCGACACACGCTTACCCAGCCCTGCCGTCGCGCCCGCTACCCGCACCCGGCGCTTTGCGGCCACTGCGCACCGCCCGCATGGCGCTTTACCGGTACTGCTTCACACCCCGAACAGTGCCCGCGCCCGCCCCCACCCCGACAGGGCGTATGCTCGGCGACGCGAGTCATACCTATAAATACGCTCCGGCCCCTCGCCATTCACCCGGCAAGGTCGCCAGAAGAGCACTCGACCGTCAGGGGTTCACCAGATGACAACCAGCAGCACCTACAACGAGACGGACGCCGTGCCGTCGGGCAACTCGCCTGCCCGTGTCGCCACTGCCAGCTTCATCGGCACCGCCATCGAGTTCTATGACTTCTACGTGTACGCCACCGCCGCCGCCCTGGTGATCGGACCGGTATTCTTTCCGCAGACCTCGGGCACGGCACAAATGCTGTCGGCCTTCCTTACCTTCGGTATCGCGTTCCTTGCCCGGCCACTGGGCTCGGCATTGTTCGGGCATTTCGGCGACCGCATCGGCCGCAAGTCGACGCTGGTCGCCTCGCTGCTGCTGATGGGCGTGTGTACCACGCTGATCGGGGTCCTGCCGGGACATGACAGCATCGGCATCTGGGCGCCGATCCTGCTTTGCGTGCTGCGCTTCGGCCAGGGCCTGGGCCTTGGCGGCGAATGGGGCGGCGCGGCGCTGCTGGCCACGGAGAACGCACCGAAGAACAAGCGCGCCTGGTTCGGCATGTTCCCGCAACTGGGCCCGTCCATCGGTTTCCTTGCCGCCAACGGCTTGTTCCTGGCGCTGGCCATGCTCCTCAGCGACGAGGACTTCCGTGCCTGGGGCTGGCGTATTCCGTTCCTGCTCAGCGCCGCGCTGGTCATCGTCGGCCTGTACGTGCGCCTGAAGCTCGAAGAAACCCCGGTCTTCGCCAAGGCCATCGCCCGCCACGAGCGGGTGAAAATGCCGGTGGTCGAACTGTTCGCCCAATACTGGCTGCCGGTGCTGCTGGGCGCGCTGGCCATGGTGGTGTGCTACGCGCTGTTCTACATCTCCACGGTATTTTCCCTGAGCTACGGCGTATCGACGCTGGGCTACACGCGGGAAACCTTCCTTGGCCTGCTGTGCTTCGCCGTGCTCTTCATGGCCCTGGCCACGCCCCTGTCGGCCTGGCTCAGCGACCGTTACGGGCGCAAGCCGGTGCTGATCGTCGGTGCGCTGCTGGCCATCGCCTCGGGCTTCGCCATGGAGCCGCTGCTGACCTCGGGCTCCACCGCCGGGGTGGCGCTGTTCTTGGCCATCGAGCTGTTCCTGATGGGTGTGACCTTCGCCCCGATGGGCGCGCTGCTGCCGGAGCTGTTCCCGACCCATGTGCGCTACACCGGCGCATCGGCGGCCTACAACCTGGGCGGCATCGTCGGCGCCTCCGCCGCGCCGTTCTTCGCACAGAAGCTGGTGGTGATGGGTGGTTTGAGCTGGGTGGGGGGTTATGTTTCGGCGGCGGCCTTGCTGAGCCTGATTGCCGTGCTGTGCCTGAAGGAAACCCGGCACGCGGATCTGTAGCGAAAAACGGGGCGGACCCTGCGATCCGCCCCGTTTGCTTGAGCCTTACAGCTCGACGTTCACCGCTTGCGAAGCGCGGGTCGCCTTGGCCCGGGCCGCTTCGATCGACTCGTCACGGGCAAGGCATACGCCCATGCGCCGTTGGCCGTTGACTTCCGGCTTGCCGAACAGACGCAGTGCGGTGTCCGGCTCGGCCAGGGCCGCACCGAGGTTATCGAAGGCGGTCTGCTGCGACGTGCCCTCCACCAGGATCACTGCCGAGGCCGAAGGGCCGAACTGACGGATCGCCGGGATCGGCAGGCCGAGGATGGCCCGTGCGTGCAGGGCGAACTGCGACAGGTCCTGGGAAATCAGGGTGACCAGGCCGGTGTCGTGCGGACGCGGCGACACTTCGCTGAACCAGACCTGGTCGCCCTTGACGAACAGTTCCACGCCGAACAGGCCGCGGCCGCCCAGGGCCTCGGTGACCGCCTTGGCCACGCGCTCCGATTCGGCCAGGGCCACCGGGCTCATCGCCTGCGGCTGCCAGGATTCCTGGTAGTCGCCCTTCTCCTGGCGGTGGCCAACCGGCGCGCAGAAGGTGGTGCCACCGATATGGCGAACGGTCAGCAAAGTGATTTCGTAGTCGAAATCGATGAAGCCCTCGATGATCACCCGGCCCTTGCCGGCACGGCCGCCTTCCTGGGCGTAGTCCCAGGCCTTCTGCAGGTCGTCGGCGCTTTTCAGCAGGCTCTGGCCCTTGCCCGACGAACTCATCACCGGCTTGACCACGCACGGGAAACCGAGGTCCAGGGCGGCGGCCTTGTAGTCTTCGAAGGTGTCGGCGAAGTGATACGGCGAGGTCGGCAGGTCCAGCTCTTCGGCGGCCAGGCGACGGATGCCTTCGCGGTTCATGGTCAGTTGTGCGGCGCGGGCGGTCGGCACCACGGTGAAGCCTTCGGCTTCCAGCTCGACCAGGGTGGCGGTGGCGATGGCTTCGATTTCCGGCACGATGTAGTGCGGCTTCTCGGCCTCGATCACCGCGCGCAGGGCAGCGCCGTCGAGCATGTTGATCACATGGCTGCGGTGCGCCACCTGCATCGCCGGGGCGTTGGCGTAGCGGTCCACGGCAATCACTTCAACGCCCAGGCGTTGCAGCTCGATCACCACTTCCTTGCCCAGCTCGCCGCAACCGCACAGCAGTACACGGGTCGCGGTGGGCGACAATGGAGTTCCGATACGAGTCATCACAGGTCCTCAGGGAGAGAAATCCAGGACCGCCCCAGCACGGTGCGGGCCAGCGAAAGGGGCGTATTTTACATGAGCAATGATCGGGAGTGCGACATAGCCCCCTGTGGGAGCTGGCTTGCCAGCGATAGGGCCGGCTTGAGCAATGATGTTGTCAGGATTGGCCAAATCGCTGGCAAGCCAGCTCCCACAGGGTTCGGTGCACGCCTTAGTTGGCGATGGCGTTCTTGCGCACCCGCCAGGCCATCGCCAGCCACACGGCGGTGACACCGGCGAACTTGGACGCCAGCGCCGTCCCCACTACCGCCGGGGTCAATGCGCCGATCATGCCGAAGAAGATGAAGGTGTCGATGGGAATGCTCAGCGCCGAGCTGATCCACAAACGGTCGTGCAGTGGCCGCTTGGTGATGCTGAACACCAGCCAGTCGATCAGTTCGGACACGGCGAAGGCGGTGGCGCTGGCCAGGGCGATGGCCGGCTCGGAGGTGACATAGGACAGCACCAGCGCTGCCAGCATGGCCACCAGCGCGCCATGCCCGTAGCGGGTCTGCACCATGTCGCGCAGGACGAACACCAGCCCGCCCCAGGCGGACCAGATGACATCCAGGTGCGGTGCACTGGAGAAGGCGTAGTTGATCAGCACCACGCTGGCAATGTAGGCGATGAGAAAGAACATTGAAGGTGACCGGTGGACAAGCCGCACAGGGTACTTCACCGACCCCGCGCGGCCAAGTCCCGGGGATCAGCTGACCTTGGCGGGCTGGCCGAAGATCAGCCCGGCAGCCAGGGCGCGCTCATGACACAGCGCCAGCACCTGGCGCCGCTCGGCATTGTCCATGCGCCCCCAGCGGGTGATTTCCGTGGCGGTGCGCTGGCAGCCGGTGCAGATATCGTGGTCGTCCAGCGCACAGATGCTGACGCAAGGCGATGCCACGGGTTTTTCCACTGAACTGCTCATCAGTCCTCCTGCGGCGCGAGGTCGCGGGCGTAGCGCTGGGCGTTGTGCACGTAATGGGCGGCGCTGGCTTCGAGCATCTTTTTCTGCGCCTCGGTCAGCTCGCGCACGATCTTGCCCGGCGAGCCCATGACCAGCGAGCCGTCGGGGATCTCCTTGCCTTCCGGGATCAGCGCATTGGCGCCGATGATGCAGTGCTTGCCGATCCTGGCGCCGTTGAGGATCACCGCATTGATGCCGATCAGGCTGAAGTCGCCCACCGTGCAACCGTGGAGCATGGCATTGTGGCCGATGGTCACGCCCTGGCCGATGGTCAGCGGCGAACCCATGTCGGTGTGCATCACCGTGCCGTCCTGGACGTTGCTGTTTTCGCCGATGTCGATCAGTTCGTTGTCGCCGCGCAGCACCGCATTGAACCAGACGCTGGCCCCGGCCTGCAGGCGGATCTTGCCGATCAGCGTGGCATTGGGCGCTACCCAGCTTTGCGGGTGGGTTTCGACCCGCAGGTCGCCCAGACGGTATTTCATGCGTGGATCCTCACGGTAGATGCGCGGCGGGTGGTCCCGCTCGTCAGAGTGGAGTGAAGCGCTCGGGCGGCTGGTGCAGGCTGATCCGCGCGTCGTAGAGCAGGTTGACCAGTTCGACGATCATGATCGCCGACAGGCCCCAGATCTTGTACTCACCGTAGCGGTAGCTGGGCACGTACCAACTGCGGCCCTGGTAGTCGATACGGTGGGTGTGGTCACGCGGGTCCTGGCGGAAGAACTCCAGCGGAACGGTGAACACCGCGGCGATCTCGGCATCGTTGGGCCGGTACTCGACGTAATCGGGGATCAGGCCGACATACGGCGTGACCTTCAGGCCGTGCAGGGACACCAGCGGGCTGAGCGGCCCGACCACCTCGACCAGCCCCGGAGGCAGGCCGATTTCTTCTTCGGCTTCGCGAAGTGCAGTGAATACCAGGTCAGGGTCCTCCGGGTCGCGTCGCCCGCCGGGAAACGCCACTTCGCCGCCGTGGGTGGACAGGCCCTTGGCGCGCAACGTAAGGACCAGCTCCGGCTCTTCGCTACGGGTGATGGGCAACAGCACCGCGGCCTCGGGAAAACGACGATCGGTTTCCAAAGTGCCCGGTGTGTGACTGCTCACACGGCGAAGTAGCTCGTCCAGCATGGTCTCTCTCGTTCCAGAATCGTCCTGCATCATGCACCAAAGCCGTCCCGCGCCCAAGCCCCGCTGACGATCGCCCTTGCCCGGCGCAGGAGCGGGAGGCGAAGATAGCCGCTACCCACAGGAAGATAAGCATGAAATACTGCAGTGCGTGCGGCAAGCCGGTGACCCAGCGTATTCCCGAAGGCGACTCGCGCCTGCGCTACGTGTGCGATCACTGCCAGGCGATCCACTACCAGAACCCCAATATCGTGGCCGGCGTGCTGCCCAATCATGGCAGCCGGGTGCTGCTGTGCCGCCGCGCGATCGAGCCGCGCAAGGGCTACTGGACGCTGCCGGCCGGTTTCATGGAGAACGGCGAGACCATGGAGCAGGCCGCGCGTCGGGAAACCGTCGAGGAAGCCTGCGCGCGCCTGGGCGAGCTGACCCTGTATCACCTCTACGATCTGCCGCATATCAACCAGGTCCATGTGTTCTTTCGCGGCGAACTGGCCGATCTTGATTTCGATGTCGGCGTCGAAAGCCTCGAAGTGCGCCTGTTCGAGGAACACGAGATCCCGTGGGACGAGCTGGCTTTCCGCACCGTGCGCGTCACACTAGAATGCTACTATCGGGACCGCGAAAAGCAGCACTATCCGGTGCGCAACCATAGCCTGCCGCCTTCTTTCGCCCCGCCACCCACACTCGAATCATGAAGTTGCTTCTCCGGGGATACCGTTCAATGCGCTGGTTGCTTGCCCTTTTCTGCCTGAGTGTTGCCTCGCTGTCCCAGGCCGCCTATATCGAGACCATCATCAGGAAACCGGTACTCAAGGACGATGCGCCACTGGTTTCTCCCGCCACAACCCCAACGCCGGGCCGTATCGACAAGGTCCTGGTGATCAAGTCGCAGCGCCGCCTGGAGCTGATCAGCAATGGCGAACCCCTGAAGACCTACCGCATCTCCCTCGGCAAGAAACCCGTGGGCGCCAAGGAGCGCGAAGGCGACAAGCGCACCCCGGAAGGCTTCTACTGGCTGGACTGGCGCAAGGTCTCGGACCGCTACAACCTGGCGATCCACGTGTCCTATCCGAATGTGACGGACGCGGCCAAGGCACGGCGGGAAGGGGTGCAACCGGGCGGCATGATCATGATCCACGGCACGCCGCTGGGCGGGGAGTATCCCGAGGAAGTGTTCCACACCCTGGACTGGACCGAAGGCTGCATCGCCATGCGCAACACGGACATGCGCGAAGTGTGGAACCTGGTGCAGGACGGCACCATGATCGAAATCCGGCCCTGAGGCTGGAACAGCCTCCGACAGACGATAAGAAACCTGTGGAAGCCGGCGGTCCGACAAGCCAGCTTCCACTGGGCCTCTGTATCTGATCCACGCCTTCAGAAATTTCCTCGACCAACCGCACCCTTTTCCCACCAAGTCTCGCGTCTTTCCCCCGCATCCAAATGGATGCCCCTTGCCCTAGATTTCTTTACCTCGCAACGAATCTCCGTCCTAAAACAACAACTTTAGGGACGCGCCATGCCGTGTTCATCCCGATGCGTACGCCTGCTGGCGTCTTCGTTCGTCATCGCTGCACTCTGCCCCAATGTCGGTTTGGTCCACGCCAATCCGGGGCTTCCCCTGCTGCACGAGCAGCAACGTGAGCTGCAGGAGCTCGAGCGCCAGCAGCGCCTGCGCCGCCTGTCGCCCTCCCCGATCGGCACACCCGCCGAGGCCACTCCCTCAGCCTCCGCCTCGAAGCACTGCTGGCCGATCAGCGGCGTGCGCCTGGCCGGCAATACGCTGATCGACAGCGACGTCCTGAACAGCAGCCTTGAACCGTTACTCCAGCCCTGCATGAGCGAGGCGCAGATCAACGGGGTACTGAAGGCGATTACCCGGCTCTACATGGAACGGGGCTATCTGGCCAGCCGGCCTTATCTGGCGAACCCACTGGGCGGCAGGGGTTCGCTCGACATCCTGATCGTCGAAGGTTTCGTCGAATCGGTAGAGTTCGACGATCCGCAATTGCCTCTGTCGCTGTCCCGGGCCTTTCCCGATCTGCTGGGCCAGCCACTGACCCTGCAAGCCCTGGAACAGGGGCTACGGCAGATGGACCGCCTGCGCAGTGTCGACCTTGGCGCCGATCTAAAGCCGGGTACGCTGCCGGGCGGTACCCGTGTGGTAATCCGCGCCAGACGCCCGCTGGCCTTGCGCGGGCAAGCACAGGTCAATGTGAACAACTTCGGTTCTGTCCTGGTCGGCCGCCAGCAAGCCGCCCTGACCCTGGCCCTCGACAGTCCATTGCACCAGAACGACTTCCTGCAACTGGGTCTGATGAGCAGCTTGCCCGGCAGCCCGGGCGAGTTTCGCGGCCACACCCTGGCCTACAGCATTCCCCATGGTCCGTGGACCCTGGGAATATCCGCGAGCGAGGCGCGCTACCAGTCGCCGCTGCCCTTTCTGCGTTTCATCGACGGCGTCGGCAGCGGTAGCGCCGGGATGTACACGCTGAAGCTTGACCGCTCGCTCTGGCACAGCCAGAACGCACTCCTGGGCGCCAGCGTGCAGATCAGCCACAAGCGCATTAGCAACCGCATTTCAGTGATCAAACTCGGCGTCCAGAGCTCGACCCTGAGCACACTGGACGCCGACCTTAACCTGAGCTGGCGCACCGACGCCCAGTGGAACGCCAGCCTCGGCTACAGCCAAGGACTGGCCCTGTTTGGCGCAGACACGCAAACGATCAACCCGAGTTCGCCGGAACCACAGTTCCGCAAGTACCGCGCCAGTCTCTGGCATAGGCGTGAGCGCACCGATCCCTTGACGCGCTGGCGCTGGGACAGCGAATTGGCTGCGCAATACAGCCCGGATCCCCTCTCCGCGCTGGAACAGATGGGGGTCGGCGGCCCCTCCGCAGTACGGGGTTTCCGCGACAGCACCGTCTCCGGCTCCAGCGGCGCAGTGTGGCGCAACACCCTGAGCCTGCCGCTGAACACCGGACTGCCGCTGGAGATCCGCCCGGCCATCGGCCTCGACGCCGGCTGGAGCCGTTTCGACCATGGCTCGCCCTCGCAACGCCTCCTGGGCATGTCCGCCGGTCTGCATCTGACCCGGCCCGACGCACGCCTCAGCCTCGAGTACCAGCGCCCCCTGCACAACGACAACACGCCCCGCCACGCCCTCGAAGCCGGCCACTGGCGCGCACAACTGACCCTGGTTTTCTGACTCATCACCGAGAGAGACCGCACCGTGAAAACAGCCCGACACTGCTTCAATCCCAACCTGCTGCGCCTGGCGATCGCCGCCAGCCTGATTGGCCCCGGCATCGGCCTGGCCAGCCCGGCACTGCAACCGGCTCCCGGACCCGGCGGCACCCCGACGATCAACCCGCACAACGGCGTGCCGGTGATCGATATCGTTGCGCCCAATGCCAGCGGCCTGTCGCACAACCAATTCCTCGACTACAACGTCGGCAAGCCCGGCGCGGTACTGAACAACGCCCTTCAACCCGGCCAGTCGCAACTGGCCGGACAGCTCGGCGCCAATCCGCAGTTACAGGGCCAGGCCGCCTCGACCATCCTCAACGAGGTGATCAGCCGCAACGCTTCGATCATCGAGGGCCCGCAGGAAATCTTCGGCCGCCCGGCCGACTACATCCTCGCCAATCCCAACGGCATCACCATCAACGGCGGCACGTTCATCAACACCACCAAGGCCGGGCTGATCGTCGGGCGTCCGGTGATCGAAGACGGGCGCCTGAGCCAGTTCGACAACCTGGACAGCAACGCGCAACTGAAGGTCGGCGAGCGCGGCCTGGCCAATGTCGAGGGCGCACTGGCCCTGATTGCGCCGAAGATCGAAAGCGCCGGCCTGCTCGACGCCAAGGGTGACCTCGAAGTGATTGCCGGGCGCAACCGCATCGACGTTGCCAGCGGCCAGGTCTTCGAACACCGTCCGGGCACTCCGGGCAGCATCGACGCCAACCTGTTCGGCGCCATGCGCGCCGGGCAGATCCGCATCATCAGCACCGCCGAGGGCGCCGGGGTGCGCATCGCCCCACCCTCGATGAGCGCCCGGGACGGCATCAGCGTGGACTCTGCCGGGGACCTCGATATCGCCGGCAGCGCCCGTCGGCAAAGTCGCATCGATGCCGGCACCGGCGAACTCAAGCTCAACGCCGCGGCGAACCTGCGCCTCAGCGCCGTCGACGCCAGCGCGGCGCGGGTCGAGGGTCGGGCCGGCAAGCGCCTGGTGCTGGACAGCAAGACCCGCGAGAAGATCAGCCGCGAGAACCAGAGCGACAAAAAGAAATGGTGGTTCGTCACCACCGAAACCTATGACCGCCAACGCACCACCACCGAGCGCAAGGACCTGGGTAGCCAGCTTGTGGCCAGCGGCGCCATCGACCTGAAGGCCGACGAAGATCTGCAGATCCGCAATGCCAAGGTCAAGGCCAGGGACGACCTGAGCATCGACGCCGGTGGCCGCCTGGATATCGGTGCCGGCCTGCAGAGCGTGCACGTCGACGAGACCATCCGTCACCGCAAGCATCTCTGGCGTGGCGACAAGGACAGCCGCGAGTACCGCGAGACAGCCCTGCCCAGCGAGCTGTCCGCAGGCAAACTGAAACTGGAAGCCGGCACACACATGCGCGTCGAGGGCAGCACGCTGCGCAGCGGCAAGGACATGACCGTGAAGGCGCCACACCTGGAGGTGACCACCGCGCAGCAAAACAGCAGCGACACCAGCAAGCAGTACAGCGGCGACCTGGTCTCCGGCAGCTTCTTCGGCAAGCGCGACGGTAGCGAGGGCGGCGATACCCGCAACCTTGGCAGCCAGATGATCTCAGGTGGTGCACTGACGGTGGTTGCCGACCAGGTACAGGTCAGCGGCAGCCGCATCGCAAGCAAGGACGACGCCCTGCTCGCCAGCCAAAAGGCCACCCTCACCGTCGAGGCCGCCCATGACACCCGCCAGCACAGTACCCGACACAGTGACAGCAAGGTCTTCGGCCTGGTCAGTAACAGCAGCGACAGCCAGCAACGCAGCGACAGCGTGCTGACCAGCGATGTCACCTCGGACAGCAACCTGCGCCTGGCCAGCGCCGATGAACTGCGGGTCATCGGCAGCAGGTTGAAGGCTGGCGACAAGCTCCAGCTCGAAGCCGCCAAGGACCTGAACCTCAGCGCGGCCAAGGAAAGCCAGCAAATCAACACCCAGGAGACCCGGCGCGGCTTCTATGCCAACGCCAGGGAAACCGTCCTGGCCGCAGACGGCAAGCCCGGCTCGAAGCAGTACAACGCTGCGGCGGGCTATCAACTGACCAGCAAGGACAATACCTCCTCCCAGACCACCCTGGTCCCCAGCCAACTGGACGCCGGCAGCATCGAAGTAACCGGCAAGTCCAGGGTCGCCATCGACAGTTCCCGACTGAACGCCAACCAAGGCGCGATCGACATCAGCGGCGCGCAGGTCAGCCTCGGCGCGCAGAGCAACCAGCGCCAGCAGAGCAGCACCGACACCCGCTTCGGTGGCGGTATCGCGGCGACCGGCGGTATGGACCGGATCGGTACGGGCCCCGAGGGTTTTCATCATCAGCAGGTACGCGAGCAAACCAGTATTGATCCGCTGTCCAGTGAGTTGAAGGCAACCGGCGATATCCGCGTCAATACATCAGACCTGGTCAACGAAGCGGCGAAAGTCGAGGCTGGTGGCGAGCTGCTGGTGGATGCACCCCAAGTGGACAACCGCGCCACCGCCAAGGTCGAGGAGGTGCGCGAAAGCAACCGCGAGTGGAACGGACGGGCCGGCCTCAGCCTGGAAATCAAGGACCTTACCCGGCCCATCGAAAACGTGGTGAACGGCAACGAAGCTGCACGCTTCCAGCAGGCCTCGGTTGAAGACGCCCTCGCCCCGCCGACCTTGGGCGTGGACCTTTCGCTGGATCATCTCAAGCGCGAGCAAACCCGCCGCAGCGAGACGGCGAATGTCAGCGAACTGAGCGCCGGGGTAGTAAAGGTCAAGGCCGACAGCCTGAACGACAACGGCACCCGCTACAGCGCGAGCAACGGCAAGGTCCACATCGACGCGAAACATCATCAGTTCAGCGCCGCGCAGGACAGCGTCAGCGAAGCCGTGCAGCGCCTGGACGTGAGTGGCGCCGCCCGGGTGGAAACCGCCACCGGCAAGGACATCGCCGTGCGCCTGTCCGGCAAGGGCGGCTCGCTGGATAGCACCACACAGAGCATCACTGCGCAGCCCGGCAGCCTGTATGGCCAGCAAGGCATCCAGGTCCAGTTGGGCAGCGACGGCCTGTACGAAGGCACTCGTTTCGATGGCGGCAAAGGCGCGGTGACGGTGGATGCCGCAGGCGACCTGACGCTCGCCCAGGCCAACGACCGGCAACAGAGCAGCCTGCGCCAGACCGACGGCAGTGGCTGGGTCAAGGCCGGCACTACCCCCGGCGGCAAGGCCCTGGAGTTGCGCGGCTACCTCGACCACAAGCGCCTCGACAGCCACGACAGCCAGGCCCGGGTCGCCAGCATCGACGCGCAAGGCGCGGTGCAACTGACCTCGGGCGGCAAGATGACCCTGGCCGGCACGCGTATCGGCGATCCGCAGAACAAGCCCACCGACATTACCCTGGACGCCCAGGGCCCACTGCAGGTACTGGCGGCCACCGATACCCACAGCGCCAGCGGCAGCAACCTCGGCGGCGGCGGCGAAGTGCAGGTCAGGAACGGCGGTGCGGGCGCCGGTGGCGGGCTGGGTGGTCACTTCGAAACCGGACGGATCGATGAACAGAGCAGCAAGGCCACTGCCGCCGTGCTCACCGCCAAGGATTCCCTGAACTTCACCAGCCAGGACGGCAGCGACCAGGCCATTCACCTGCAAGGGGTCAAGGCCTCGGCCAAGGAGGTCATGGTCACCGCGGAAAATGGCGGGGTGCTGGTCGAATCCGCGCAGGACACCGAAAAACGCGACAACCTCAAGCTCACGGCCGGAGCCGGCTTCTCGAAAACCCCGGCCGAAGCCAAGGCCGACAACAAAAGCGCGCTGCACGGCCGCGCCCTGGTCAACCTTGATCAACTCGATGCCCTGCACCACCTCAACAGCGAGCTGAACGGGCAGCGGGTCGGCCTGAACAGCCTGAACGACATGCAGCTCAAGGGCGTGCGGGTCAATGCCGGAGCCATCGACGGGCAGATCGGTGGCGACCTGCTGGTCGCCAGCCAGATGGACCGGATCAAGGGCATGAAAATCGACGTAGATGCGCGGCTTAGCCAGGAAAAGAACCCGCAGGGGTATCTCAATGCAGTGAAATCGTTCAGCGGGCCTTTGGCTGCCAAGGCGGAGAAAAGCGTCGGTTCGACGGTACAGAAAATCGATCCAGGGTTTTCGCCGACGCTGGATCTGAAGGTCGATCATCGCCAGCTCGACAGCGTTGCCGAGCCAAGCCGACTGGTGGGCCGGGACGGCATCGCCCTGGAGGTTGCCGGGGACGTACGGCTGTCCGGTGCTGACCTGCGAGCGCCGAAGGGCGATGTCGAACTGGGCAGCGGGCACGTCAGCAAGCAAACCCTGAGTGGGCGTGATTACCGAAGGGTAGTCGGCACCAACCTGTCCAATGCTCCGGTCGAACTGGGGCAGGACCTGGTCAATACCTACAAGGAAAGTGCCATGGGCCTGGAGGATGGGGATGCTTCTGTGGACCTGGGGCTGTTCAGGACCGGAGGGCATGATCGGGAAGTTAGCGTCGGGTCGAATGTAACCAGCAAGAAGGGACAACACTAAACCCTGTGGGAGCTGGTTCGGCGGTCCGACAAGCCAGCTCCCACAAGTTCGGTGTTCAGGTTCTAAAGATCAGCGAGCTTCCAGGCCTCGTAGGCCGGGGTTTCATAGGGATGGCTCTGCTTCAGCGCCGCAACGACCTGATGAATCAGCTCGTCCGCCACCACCAGTTCCACCCGCCATTCCTCCACCGACTCAACCACCCCGCTCTGCCCGATGAACGGCGTTGCACCGTCCAGCGGGCGGAACTGGCCCTGGCCCAGCACCTGCCAGGCACAGCAGTCGTAGTCGCCGATCCGCCCGCCACCGGCCTCGAACACGGCCTGCTTGACCGTGTCGAGGTGGCTTGGCGGGACAAAGAACGCGAGTTTGTACACTCAGTTCACCCAGACCCGCGCATTGCGGAACATGCGCATCCAGCCGGCGTCCTCGCTCCAGTCGTCCGGACGCCAGGAGTTCTGCACGGCACGGAACACCCGCTCGGGGTGCGGCATCATGATGGTGACGCGACCGTCGCGGCTGGTCAGGCCGGTGATCCCGCGCGGCGAGCCGTTCGGGTTGGCCGGGTAGCTCTCGGTGACCTTGCCGTGGTTATCGACGAAGCGCAGCGCCACGCAGCCGGACAGGTCGGCTTCGAGCAGGGCTTGCTCGCTGGAGAACTCGGCATGGCCTTCGCCGTGGGCGATGGCGATCGGCATGCGCGAACCGGCCATGCCCTGCAGGAAGATCGAGTTGGACTTCTGTACCTCGACCATGGCGACACGGGCCTCGAACTGCTCCGAGCGGTTGCGCACGAAGTGCGGCCAGTATTCGGTGCCCGGGATCAGCTCGTGCAGGTTGGACATCATCTGGCAACCGTTGCACACACCGAGGGCGAAGCTGTCGGTACGCTCGAAGAAGCCCTGGAAGGCATCGCGGGCGCGGGCGTTGAACAGCGCCGACTTGGCCCAGCCCTCACCGGCGCCGAGGACGTCGCCGTAGGAGAAGCCACCGCAGGCCACCAGGCCCTTGAACGCGTTGAGGTCGACGCGGCCGGCAAGGATATCGCTCATGTGCACGTCGATCGCGTTGAAGCCGGCGCGGTCGAACGCCGCTGCCATCTCGACCTGGCCGTTGACGCCCTGCTCGCGCAGTACGGCAACCTGTGGACGCACGCCCTTCTTGATATAAGGCGCGGCGATGTCCTGGTTGACGTCGAAGCCCAGCTTGACGCTGAGGCCCGGGTTTTCTTCTTCCAGCAGCAGGTCGAATTCCTGGTCGGCACACTGGGCGTTGTCGCGCAGGCGCTGGATCTGGTAGCTGGTTTCGGCCCAGACGCGTTGCAGCAGGCGACGGTCGCCGTCGAAGAGCATCTCGCCGTTCAGGCTGATGGCCACTTCGCCGTTGTTGACCGGCTTGCCGATCACCGCGACGCAGTCGCCCAGGCCGGCGGCGCTGAATTGCGCCAGCACGTCCGGAGTGGCGTCCTGGCGAACCTGGATCACCGCACCCAGCTCTTCGTTGAACAGCACGGCGGCGACGTCGTCGCGGCTGTCGGCCAGGGTGTCGAGGGTCAGGTTCAGGCCGCAGTGGCCGGCGAAGGCCATTTCCAGGGCGCTGACCAGCAGGCCGCCATCGGAACGGTCGTGGTAGGCCAGCAGGTGGCCGTCGGCGTTGAGGCCCTGGATCACGGCGAAGAAGGCTTTCAGGTCTTCGGCGTCATCGACGTCGGGGGCCTGGGCACCGAGCTTGCCGTGGGTCTGGGCGAGGATCGAAGCCCCCATGCGGTTCTGCCCGCGGCCCAGGTCGATCAGGATCAGGTCGGTTTCGCCCTTGTCCATGCGCAGCTCTGGCGTGAGGGTCTTGCGCACATCGACCACCGGCGCGAAGCCGGTAACGATCAGCGACAGCGGCGAGGTCACGGTCTTCTCGGTGCCTTCGTCGCTCCAGCGGGTCTTCATGGACATGGAGTCCTTGCCCACCGGGATGGTCAGGCCCAGCTCAGGGCAGAGTTCCATGCCCACGGCCTTGACGGTGTCGTACAGACGGGCGTCTTCACCCGGGTGGCCGGCAGCCGACATCCAGTTGGCCGACAGCTTGATATCCGAGAGTTTCTCGATGCGCGAGGCGGCCATGTTGGTCAGGGTCTCGCCGATCGCCATGCGCCCGGACGCCGGAGCGTCGAGCAGGGCCAGCGGAGTGCGCTCGCCCATCGCCATGGATTCGCCGGTGTAGACGTCGAAGCTGGTGGCGGTGACGGCGCAGTCGGCCACCGGGACCTGCCATGGGCCGACCATCTGGTCGCGGGCGACCAGGCCGGTAATGGTGCGGTCGCCGATGGTGATCAGGAAGCTCTTGCTGGCCACGGCCGGATGACGCAGGACGCGCTCGATGGAGTCGGCCAGTTCCAGCTTCGACGGGTCGAAATCATCGCCCAGCTCGGCTTCGCGGGTGACCGAACGGTGCATGCGCGGCGGTTTGCCCAGCAGCACTTCCAGGGGCATGTCCACCGGGGTGTTGCCGAAGTGGCTGTCGGTGACGGTCAGTTGCGGCTCTTCGGTGGCCTCGCCGACCACCGCGAACGGGCAGCGCTCGCGTTCGCAGATGGCCTGGAAGCGCTCGAAATCGACCGCGCTGACGGCCAGCACGTAGCGTTCCTGGGACTCGTTGCTCCAGATTTCGTGCGGGGCCATGCCCGGCTCGTCGTTCGGCACGTTGCGCAGTTCAAAGCGACCACCGCGGCCGCCATCGTTGACCAGCTCGGGGAAGGCGTTGGAAATGCCGCCGGCACCGACGTCATGGATGAAGGCGATCGGGTTCTTGTCGCCCAGCTGCCAGCAACGGTCGATGACTTCCTGGCAACGACGCTCCATTTCCGGGTTTTCCCGCTGGACCGAAGCGAAGTCGAGGTCGGCGGAGCTGGCGCCGGTGGCCATGGACGAGGCCGCACCGCCGCCCAGGCCGATCAGCATGGCCGGGCCGCCGAGCACGATCAGCTTGGCGCCGACGGTGATTTCACCCTTCTGCACGTGCTCTTCACGGATGTTGCCCATGCCGCCGGCGAGCATGATCGGCTTGTGGTAGCCGCGCACTTCGTCGCCATGAGGGGTGCTGATGGACTGCTCGAAGGT
This sequence comes from Pseudomonas sp. GD04058, assembly GCF_029836855.1. Lineage (NCBI taxonomy): Bacteria > Pseudomonadati > Pseudomonadota > Gammaproteobacteria > Pseudomonadales > Pseudomonadaceae > Pseudomonas > Pseudomonas sp. GD04058. The sequence continues at coordinate 286,102 of NZ_JAOECN010000003.1, read as the reverse complement.
ACGGAAGTAACCGGTCAGGGCCGGGCGGCCGAACTCGTTGTTGAACGCGGCGCCGCCCAGCGGGCCTTCGATCATGATGTCCAGGGCGTCGACGATGCGCTCGGGCTTGCCGTACGGCTTTTCCCACGGCTGTTCGAAGCCCGGGATGCGCAGGTTGGACACGGTGAAACCGGTCAGGCCGGCCTTTGGCTTGGCACCGCGACCGGTGGCGCCTTCGTCGCGGATCTCGCCGCCGGAGCCGGTGGAAGCGCCCGGGAACGGGGCGATGGCGGTCGGGTGGTTGTGGGTCTCGACCTTCATCAGGATGTGCACCGGCTCCTGCACCGCGCCGTACTGGCGGGTTTCAGGGTTCGGGAAGAAGCGCCCGGCCACGGAACCGACGATCACCGAGGCGTTGTCCTTGTAGGCGGACAGCACGCCTTCGCTGTGCATCTGGTAGGTGTTCTTGATCATGCCGAACAGGCTTTTTTCCTGGCTCTCGCCGTCGATATCCCAACTGGCGTTGAAGATCTTGTGACGGCAGTGCTCGGAGTTGGCCTGGGCGAACATCATCAGTTCGATGTCGTGCGGGTTGCGCTTGAGGCCCTGGAAGGCATTGACCAGGTAATCGATCTCGTCTTCGGCCAGGGCCAGGCCCAGTTCGACGTTGGCCTTTTCCAGCGCGGCGCGACCGCCACCGAGGATGTCCACGGCGGTCAGCGGCTTGGGCTCGGCGTGGCTGAACAGGCCGGCGGCCTCTTCCAGCCTGCCCAGCACGATCTGGGTCATGCGGTCGTGCAGCAGCTCGGCGACGCTGGCGGCGTCGGCATCGCTCAGTTCACCGGCAACGTAGTAGGCGATGCCGCGCTCCAGGCGACGAACGACTTCCAGGCCGCAGTTGTGGGCGATGTCGCTGGCCTTGCTCGACCATGGCGAGATGGTGCCGAAACGCGGCATGACCAGGAACAGGCGACCGGCAGGCTCCTGCACCGGGACGCTCGGGCCGTACTTGAGCAGGCGCGCAAGCACTTGCTGTTGGTCGGCGGTCAGATCGCCGTCAACTTCGGCGAAATGAGCGAATTCAGCGTACAAACCATTAACAGCGGGGACTTTCTGGCTCAGTTGCTCGAGTAATTTACCGTGGCGAAAGGCAGAAAGGGCAGGAGCGCCGCGCAGGATCAACATCGTCGGGACAGCCTCAAGAAGGGGGTGTGCTTGGAGGCCGTGCATTCTAGCCTAAACCGATGCGTCAGGCACCCGAAACGCTGCATCCGTGCCCATCCGCATGTCGGCAAGCGCATTCCAGGCGTGTCGGCGCTTTCGCCGAGGGTGCGAAGTGCGGTGAAAAGTCGCAAGCACGGCGGGCGATAGCAGACAAGCCATCTGTTGTCGAGATATGGCACGGCAGGCCCTTTGCGTATACTGCACCTTATGTCTGCCCACTCCGTTCTGCGCCAGCGATGCGCCCAATGGCTCGTCGCACTAGGACTCTTCCTGATGCTCGGTGCCTGCGTTGAAAAACCCAGCACCCTCGAACGCATCAAGGAGGATGGTGTATTGCGGGTGATAACCCGCAACAGCCCGGCCACCTATTTCCAGGACCGCAACGGCGAAACCGGTTTCGAGTACGAGCTGGTCAAGCGTTTCGCCGACGACCTGGGCGTCGAGCTGCAGATCGAGACCGCCGACAACCTGGACGATATCTTCACCCGGCTCGGCCAGCCCAACGGCCCGGTATTGGCCGCCGCCGGCCTGGTCAGCAGCGAACAGCGCAAGACCCAGGCACGCTTCTCCCATCCTTACCTGGAAGTCACCCCGCAGGTCATCTACCGCAACGGCAAGACCCGGCCAACCAATGCCGCCGGCCTGGTGGGCAAGCGCATCATGGTGCTCAAGGGCAGCAGCCATGCCGAGCAACTGGCTGACCTGAAGAAGCAATACCCCGGCCTGGAATACGAGGAGTCGGACCAGGTGGAAGTGGTCGACCTGCTGCGCATGGTCGATGAAGGCCAGATCGACCTGACCCTGGTGGATTCCAACGAACTGGCGATGAACCAGGTGTACTTCCCCAACGTGCGCGTCGCCTTCGACCTGGGCGATGCCCGCGACCAGCGCTGGGCCGTGGCCGCCGGCGAAGACGCCAGCCTGCTCAACGAGATCAACGCCTTCCTCGACAAGGTCGAGAAGAACGGCACCCTGCAGCGCCTGAAGGATCGCTACTACGGCCATGTCGATGTGCTCGGCTACGTCGGCGCCTACACCTTCGCCCAGCACCTGCAGGAGCGCCTGCCACGTTTCGAAAAGCATTTCCGCAACTCGGCCAAGCAGGAACAGGTGGACTGGCGCCTGCTCGCGGCCATCGGCTACCAGGAATCGATGTGGCAACCGGAGGTCACCTCCAAGACCGGCGTGCGCGGCCTGATGATGCTGACCCAGCGCACGGCCCAGGCCATGGGTGTGTCCAACCGCCTCGACCCGGTGCAGAGCATCCGCGGCGGCGCCAAGTACTTCACCTACGTGAAGGACCAGCTCGACGACTCGATCAAGGAGCCGGACCGCACCTGGTTCGCCCTCGCCGCCTACAACGTCGGCAGCGGCCACCTGGATGACGCGCGCAAGCTGGCCGAGCGCGAGGGCCTGAACCCGAACCGCTGGCTGGACGTGAAAAAGATGCTGCCGCGCCTGGCGCAGAAGAAGTGGTACAGCAAGACCAAGTACGGCTACGCCCGCGGCGGCGAGCCGGTGCATTTCGTCGCCAACATCCGCCGCTACTACGACATCCTCACCTGGGTGACCCAGCCGCAACTGGAAGGCCAGGTCGCCGAGGGCAACCTGCATGTGCCGGGGGTGAACAAGGACAAGCCGGCGGAGCAGAGCCCTCAGCTCTGAGCGACACGGTCTCCCACAGTGACCGTATCGAACACAAAACCTGCGGCTCGCCGAGAAACCTGTGGGAGCGGGTTCACCCGCGATTACTCTCGTGGCCGCACCGCCGCAATCGCTGGCAAGCCAGCCCCACAGTGACCCTGTCGAACACGAAACCTGCGGCTGGCCGAGAAACCTGTGGGAGCGGGTTCACCCGCGATTACTCTCATGCCGGCGCCACCGCAGTCGCTGGCAAGCCAGCTCCCACAGTGACCGCGTCGAACACAAAGCCTGCGGCTGCCGAGAAACCTGTGGGAGCTGGCTTGCCAGCGATTGCAATAGTGGTCGCACCACCGCAGTCGCGGGTAAACCCCCACAGGGTACGCGCTGAATCAGGCCTTTGCGCGGCGCGCCTTGAAGAACTCGCTGAGAATCGCCCCGCACTCCTGCGCCAGCACCCCACCCTCGTAGATCACCCGATGATTGAGAAAGCCCTGGGTGAAGAACTGCCCCTGGCTCTGCACGATCCCCGCCTTCGGCTCCAGCGCGCCGTAGACCACCCGCTCGACCCGCGAATGCACGATGAGCCCGGCGCACATGCTGCAGGGCTCGAGGGTGACATACAGGGTGCTGCCGGGCAGACGGTAGTTGCTCGCCGCCCTGGCCGCGGCACGAATAGCGACCATTTCCGCATGGGCACTGGGGTCGCTGTCGGTGATCGGCCGGTTGAAACCCTGGCCCAGTACCTGCCCGTGCTGCACCAGCACCGCGCCCACCGGCACCTCGCCGAGCGCCGCGCCTTGCGCCGCCAGCTCCAGGGCCAGGCGCATGAATTCCTGGTCGCGGCTGCGATCGATGATCCGTGGTCGCATCAGGCCACCGCGATCGCGGCCATCAGGCCGGTTTCCATGTGGTCGATGACATGGCAGTGGAACATCCAGGTCCCCGGGTTATCCGCCACCAGCGCCACCTGGGCACGTTCGTTCCTGCCCAGCAGGTAGGTGTCGGTGAACCAGGGCTCGACGATCTGCCGGCGGTTCGAGGCGATCACCTTGAAGCTCATGCCGTGCAGATGGATCGGATGCTGGTACTGGGTCATGTTCTTCAGCTCGAAGATGTAGCTCTTGCCCTTCTGCAAGGTGGCGATGGGGCGGTCGGCGCAGGTTTTGTCGGTGATGTCCCAGGCCTGGCCGTTGATCTGCCAGAGGCTCGGCGGGCGTCCGTTGTCGGTGTTCACCGAGACCTTGCCCGCCCATTCGAAATTGAAGTTGAGCTTTTCGGCATTCTCCAGGTCCGGCTCGGCGATGGGGTTGGCCGGCAACGCGGGCGGCCAGTCACCGGGCTTGTCGGCGCTGGCCACCGAGCGCAGGGTGCCGAGACGGACGAAACCATCGCGCAGGGAAATTTCCTCGCCGGGCTCGGGAATGCGGATCGCCAGGCAGATGCGCATGCCCGGGCCGAGCCAGTACTCGTCTTCCAGCGGCCGCGGGGTGACGGGGTTGCCGTCCAGCGCATAGACCATCGCCTCGCAATTGCCCTTCAGGTTCAGGCGATAGGTCCAGGTGTTGTCCAGGTTGAGCAGGCGCACCCGCACCACCTGGCCGGCCGGCAGTTCGGTCACGGCGTCGGCCTTGCCATTGATGGTGATCAAGCGCCCGGCGGTGCCGTTGCGCGCGGCCTCGCGGGGGATGCTGAAGGGCAGGAAGGCGCCCTGCTCGTCCACGTGCCAGGTTTTCAGGCTCAGGGTGCGTTCATGCTTGAAGCCGGTGGGCTCGCGTTCCTCGACGATCAGCGGGCCGACCAGGCCGCGGCCCAGTTCCTCGCTGCTGCTGACGTGGGGGTGGTACCAGTAGCTGCCGGCGTCCGGAACGCGGAACTTGTAGTCGAAGAACTCGCCGGGCTTGACCGGCAACTGCGAGACATAGGGCACGCCGTCCATTTCCAGGGGTAGGCGGATGCCGTGCCAGTGGATGGTGGTTTCAACCGGCAGGTGATTGATGAAGCGCACCCGCAGCCAGGTGCCCTGGCGCACCCGCAGTTCGGTACCGGGCGCGGACGGCCCGAAGGCCCAGGCCTCGGTCTTGAAGCCGGGGACCAGCTCCACGTCCAGCGGCGCAGCGATCAGCTCGTAGTCATGCCCGGCATTCTCGTCCTCGACCTTGCCCAGCCAGTAGCGGGCCGCACCACCGGCACCAAGACCAACCACCACCAGGCCGGTTAGGCCCTTGAGCATTTGTCGACGGGTAAAGGACATCGGGACAGGCACCTCGGCTTCGCGGAAACAGCAACTGGCCAGCGGGGGCCAGCGTGAAGGGCGAATACGATACACCCGCATTTGCGAAATATTAAGTGAAGACTTGTCGCAGGGAACTGTGTCGTTCTTGAGGACCTCATCGCTGGCAAGCCAGCTCCCACAGGGTTTCGTGCTAGCCACAGGACACTGTGGGAGCTGGCTTGCCAGCGATGAGGCCATCAGCACCACCACAAGGCTCTCAGTGAGACATCCCCTCGATCACCCGATGCAAAGAGGCCGGCAGCATCGGCCCATGGTTCAGCCCTTCGAAGCGCTGGTAACTCACCTCCAGCCCCGGCACTTGCTGCAATTGCGCCACCAGCGCCCGCGCCGGCCCCTCGTTATCCGCGCCGCCCGGAGCACGCGGCCGGGCCGGCTCGGCGGTGCCGCGCATCAGCAGCAACCTAGGCCGCGCGTCGCCCAGGCGCCCGGCCAAACCCTCGGCCTCGGCCACGATTGCACCGTCCCGCCACCACAACGACGGACTCGCCGCCGCATAGTCGCTGAACGCCCCCGGCCGGGTAAACAGCGCATGCAACACCGCCAGCCCGCCGTAGGAATGGCCCCATAACGTCTGCCGCCGAGGATCGATCGGCGCCACCCTGGCCACCAGCGGCCGCATGCGCCCGACCAGCAGATCGAGAAACGCATCCACCCCGCCACTGGGCTGCCCGGTCAGCGGATCGACCTGCGCCTCCAGCCCCGCTACCCATGGCGTATAGTCCCGGGTCCGGGCAGTACGCTCGATGCGCTGCTCGGTCCGGTACCCCACCGCCACCAGCAGCGGCGCCTGCCCGCCTGCCAGCCTTTCCAGTTCTGCCGGCTCCAGTGCACTGAGCGCGGCGTTGCCGTCGAGCATCCACAGCACCGGGTAGCCGGCCGCAGGCGCCGGCCGGGCCGGCTTGCCGACCCACAACCGGTAATGCCGCTGGCCATCGGCGGAATCAAGATCAAGGGTGCTGAAGCGATAGGCCGCGCCCTGCGTCTGCAACACCGCAGCCTGCATCTTCTGCTCCGGCTCCGGCCGTGCCACAGCGCTGCCGGCTACCAACAGCAGGCCAAGAAACAATGGCGAAAGCTTCATCAGAACGATGCCGTCAGGCTGGTGTAGAAGGTCCGGCCCGGCTCGTTGTAGGTCGCCGCGCCGGCCCCGTCGATATTGTTCACGCCCTGGGCATTGCCCTCGCGGAACAGGCGCTTGTCGAACAGGTTGTCGACGCCGGTGGTCAGGCTCAGGTTCTTGCTGAAGGCGTAAGTCCCGCTCAGCCCGACCAGTGCATACGGCGACAGTTGGTTGTTGGCGTTACCGGTGACCCGGTCGCCGTGGTAGTCATACTTCTTGGGCGTCTGCTTGCCGTACCAGGCAACGCTGGCCTGCAGCGACAGGTCGTCGGTGGCCTGCCAGTCGAGCATCGAGTTGAGGGTGTACTTCGGCGTCACCGAGAGGGTCTCGCCGGTTTCCTTGTTCTTCGATTGCAGCATCCAGGTGAAGTTGTTGCTCCACTTCAGTTGCTCGGTCAGAGGGATGGTCAGGGTGCCTTCCAGGCCTTCGACCAGTGCCTTGGGCACGTTGTCCCACTGGTAGATCGCCGCGTTGGCATAGCTGCCGGTGCCACCACTGGCCTGCCCGACCGGGCTCAGGCCGGACTCGATCTTGTTCCTGTAGTCGTTGCGGAAGTAGGTCAGGCCGGCGACCCAGCCGTCCTGCTGGAATTCGATGCCCAGTTCCTTGTTGACGCTGGTCTCGGCCTTCAGGTCGGCGTTGCCTTGCAGGTAGCAGCTGGTGCTCTGCCCATAGCAGCCCTGGCCGCGGCTGTAGAGCAGGTAGTCCGGGTTCAGCTGGTACAGGTTCGGCGCCTTGTAGGCCCGGGCGATACCGGCTTTCAGGGTGAGGGTATCGGTCAGCGCGTGGGACAGGTTGAGCGACGGGCTCCAGTTGTCGCCGACCACGCTGTGGTGGTCGAAACGCAGCGCCGGAGTGAGCATGGTGCCGGGCATCAGCTCGATATTGTCCTCGGCGAACAGCGAGAAGATCTGCGCCTGGGAGCCGGTATCCCGCCCCGTACCGCTCAGCCCGCCGACCGCGCCGCCTTCGCTGGTGGTCTGGGTGTTGGCACTCGGGTCGTCGAGTTTCTGCTGGCTCCACTCGGCGCCCAGGGTCAGGGTCTGGTCGCGCAGGGCGTGCAGCGGCAGGTTCACTTCACCGTGGGCGGTCAGGTCGCGCAGGGTCGAGGTGTAGAAGTCGGTGTTGCTGAAGATGCCTTCGGTCCCGCCGGCCAGGCCTTCATTGATCCGCTGGTTGCGGGTCTTTTCGTATTGCAGGTAGGCCATGGTGCTGCCGAAGTCCCAGTCGCCGCGATGGGTCACGGCGTAGTTTTCCCGGTAGAGAATGTTGGTCTCGTGACCGAGCATGCTCTTCACGTTGGCGTTGGAGTTGGTGTTCTGGGTATCGCCGGTATAGAGGTTGCCCTGGCGGCTGAAGCCCGCTTCCAGTTCCAGGGTCTGCTCCGGCGTCAGGTGCCAGCTCAACTGGCCGTTGACGTCCTTGTTGCGCACGCCTTCGCGACCCGCCGGCAGGGTACCGGCCTGGTTGCCGGTGCGGGCGGACTCATGCCCGGCATTGATGTCCCAGTCGTCGGCGTCGGTCTTGGCCACATTGCCGTAGACCCGGTAGCTGAGGGTGTCGGTGAGCGGCCCGTTGAGGCCGAAGGTCATGCGCTTGCTGGCGCCTTCGTCGCTGTGGCTGGGGAAGTTCTGGTACACCGTCACGTCGCCGTGGGTCTCGGCCCCGGCCTGCTTGGTGATGATGTTCACCACCCCGCCCATGGCCCCGGACCCATAGCGCGCAGCTGCCGGGCCGCGTATGACCTCGATGCGCTCGACCTGGTCGGCCGGCACCCAGTTGGTATCGCCCCGGGAATCGCGTTCGCCGCGCCAACCGTAGCGCACCGAACTGCGGCTGCCGACCGGCTTGCCATCGACCAGGATCAAGGTGTTTTCCGGCCCCATGCCACGGATATCGATCTGCCGGTTGTTGCCGCGCTGGCCGCTGGTGGAGTTGCCGGTCAGGTTGACCCCCGGCATGGTGCGGATGATCTGCGACAGGTCGGTGGCCGGCGGGCGCTTCTTGATGTCCTCGGCGGTGATCACCGAGACACCCGGCGCCTGCTTGGTTTCCTCCAGTGCGGTGGCGACCACGTTCTGCGGCTGCAGCTCGACCACATCGGCCTCGTTGGCCGCCTGCACGGCGGTGGACAACAGGCAACCGGACAACATCAGGAAGGGAATGCGAGGGAAAGCGCGAGGCGACATCATCGATCTCCGGGACGGGCGCTGAATGCGAGAGATCACGAATGATAATGAGTGCTAATTGAGAGTAAAGCGCATTAACTTTCTAAACATTCCGCCGCCGGCATTCGCAGATGCAGGACCAACCCCGGGTTGGCGTTGCTCGCCCAGAGCTGGCCGCCCTGCAATTCGATGGCGCGGCGGGCGATGGCCAGGCCAAGGCCAAAACCGGCGCCGCTGCCGGCCAGGCGCTGGTAAGGCTCGAAGATGCGTTGCAGGTCAGCCTCCGGCACGCCAGGCCCGTGGTCGCGCAAGCGGAAATGCCACGCATCGCCCTCGCGCTGCCCGCTGAAGCTCACCGTGCCACCGGGCGGTGAATGGCGGATTGCATTGCGCAGCAGGTTTTCCAGGGCCTGGGCCACGCTGTCCAGATGGGCTTCGATCCAGCAGTCGGCTGGCAGGTCGCAGGGCAATCGCGCGCGCTCCCAGCCGCTTTCGAAGCAGCAGTCTTCGCACAGGGCTTCCCACACCGAGAGCATCTGTACCGGTTCGCTGGGCAATTGCGGTTTTTCCGTGTCCATCCAGGCCAGGTCGAGGGTGTCTTCCAGCAGCCGCTGCATATCGTCCACTTCCCGTACCAGGCGCTGGCGCAACTGCTCCGGCGGCAGGCCGCTGTCGTGGGCGATGCGCAGGCGCGCCAGCGGTGTGCGCAGTTCATGGGACAGGGTGCGCAGCAACAGGCGCTGCTGCTCCAGGCTGCGGCGCAGGCGCCCGGCCATGTGATCGAAGGCCTGGGCCAGTTCGCCGAGTTCATCGCGGCGGTTCTGCAATGGCAGGCCGGGGCTGTCCAGGTCGTCCGCACGCAGGGCGTCGGCGCGGTCGCGTAGGCGATTGAGCGGCGCCACCAGAAGGCGATAGAGCAACAGCCCCAGAAGCACGGCCAGCATCGCGGGTGCCACGCCATGGGTGACCAGATGCGTCCAGGGCGTCAGGCCGGTGGGCAGCAGGCGCTCCGGCAACTGGATGACCAGGCGCCCGGTCTCGGGATGCTCGGGAAAGGCGATGCTGACATAGGGCAACTCGTCCTGCAGGCGCCTGCTCATGGGCCAGTCGAGCTTGCGCATGAAGGTCAGGTGGCTGGCTTCCTCGGCGCTGAACGCTGTGGTGCCGAGGCTTTGCAGATCCGCCCCGACCAGCGCGACCCAGGTATTTTCCCTGCTCGCCAGGGTGCGGCGGTATGCCTCGGCGCCCTGCGCACCGCCCTCGCGCCAGGCCTGCTCGGCCTCGGCGGCATAACGCGCCAGGTATTCCTGGTCTGCCGAACCGAGAAAGTAGCTGCTGCGCTCCACCGACAGGCCCCAGGTCCAGATCAGCCAGGTCAGCAGCAGGCAGAAGGCGACCAGCAGCAGGGCGAGCTTCCACAGCAGCGGATGTCGGCGCATCAGGACGGCTCCGTCTCCACCAGGATGTAGCCCTGGCTGCGCACCGACTGGATCTGCACGTGCACGGCACCGATGGCTGCCAGCTTGCGTCGCAGGTTGCACACGTGCACATCGAGGCCGCGGTCCAGCCGGGTATAGGCGCGATGCAGCACGGTCTGGTAGAGGAAGGCCTTGCTCAGCGCCTCGCCGGGATGGGCGCGCAGGGTCGCCAGCAGACGGTACTCGGAAGCGGTCAGGCCGGCATGGCGACCTCGATGCACCACGTCCTGGCCACTCTCGTCCAGCCGGACGGCTTCCCTTGTCGTCGTGCGCCGGTCCAGCGCCACCCGGCGCAGCAGGGCATCGACCCGGGCATCCAGCTCGGCCAGGCTGAAGGGCTTGGGCAGGTAGTCGTCGGCGCCGCGGGTAAAGCCGCTGATGCGGTCCTGCTCGGCGCCGAGGGCAGACATCAGCATCACCGGCACCGCCTGCTCGCGGCGTAGCTGATCGAGCAGGCTCAGGCCGTCGATGCCCGGCAGCATGATGTCCAGGAGGATCAGGTCGAACGCGCCCTGCTCTAGGGCAGCCTGCGCCTGGCTGCCGTTTTCGCAGGCGTGGACCGCGAAGCCTCGACGCAGGAAATGGCGCCGCAGGTCCTGGCGCAGGTTGAGGTCGTCTTCGGCGAGGAGAAGTCGAGGGGACACGGGTGGCGAACTCTGCACGGAAAGTGATTGCAATTGCGAATCATCCCACTTTGGCTCGGGACAGGGCAATGACATCGGTCAGACACTGCGAGAGATTATTCCACCTGAAGCAATAAAGAACTGCTAACAAAGCGTGTTCCGCCAAAAAGCATCCGCTTCCACACTGTCATCACGGATCGGGAATCACCCCGCCCCGCATAACTACAGTCAGGAGCCGGACCATGAAGATTCATCACCATCCCCTCTCGGGCCATGCCCATCGCGCCGTACTGTTCGCTTCGCTGCTGGGCGTGCCCCACGAGCTGGTCGAAGTGGATCTGGCCGCTGGGGCGCACAAGTCACCCGCGTTCCTCGCCCTGAACCCGTTCGGGCAGATCCCGGTGCTGGAAGATGGCGAGATCGTGGTCGCCGATTCCAACGCGATCCTGGTCTACCTGGCGAAGAAAGCCGGGCGCACCGACTGGCTGCCGGAAGACGCGCCGGGCGCTGCGCGTGTGCAGCGCTGGCTGTCGGTAGCCGCTGGCGAACTGGCCTACGGTGCCTGTGCCGCGCGCCTGGTCACTGTGTTCAACGCCAGCTTCAACGCCGAGGAAGTCATTGCCCGTGCCCATGTGCTGCTCGAACGCCTGGAGCAGCACCTCAGCGATCGCGACTGGCTGGCCGCCGACCACCCGACCATCGCCGACGTAGCGATCTACAGCTATGTGGCCCAGGCACCGGAGGGCAATGTCGACCTGTCCGGCTACCCCGCCGTCAATGCCTTCCTGAACCGCTTCGAAGCGCTGCCCGGCTTCGTGCCCTTCACCCAGAGCCGGGCCGGTCTGAGAGCCTGATCCCCTGCCCAATCCACGGGAGTAACCGACATGGCCATGCACCTGAAAAAGCTCTCCACCTGGCATGAAGGCGAGAAATTCATCCAGGAGAAAGTCGGCGTTGCCGAGCGCATGGAAGGTGTCGGCCAACGCGTGGTACGGGATTTCATGCCCGACCAGCATCGCGCATTCTATGCCGGGCTGCCCTTCATGGTGCTGGGCAGCGTGGATACCGAAGGCGATGCCTGGGCGAGCGTACTCGAAGGCCGGCCCGGCTTCATGAGCTCGCCCTCGCCCACGACCCTGGATATTGCAGCCCGACCGGACCCTCTGGATCCGGCCGGGGATGGAATGCACGACGGCGCAGCGGTAGGCCTGCTGGGCATCGAGTTGCATACCCGGCGGCGCAATCGCATGAACGGGGTGTTGTCGCGTCTCGACGCCGGCTTTCGGGTCGAAGTGGACCAGAGCTTCGGCAACTGCCCGCGCTACATCCAGTTGCGCGACTTTTCCTTTGCCCGGGATCCGCAGGTTGCGTTCTCGGGGCAGCTAGAGGAGCTTGCGCAACTCGATGCCGCCGCGCGCCAGTTGATCGAGGCTGCCGATGCGTTCTACGTCGCCACCTACGCCGACCGCGAGGCGCGCCGCCAGGTCGATGTGTCCCATCGCGGCGGCAAGCCCGGTTTCGTCCGTGTGGGCGAGGACGGCCTGCTCACCATCCCGGACTTCAACGGCAACCTGTTCTTTTCCACCCTCGGCAATATCCATCTGAACGGCAAAGCCGGGCTGTTGTTCGTTGACTACGAAAACGGCGATGTCCTGCAGATGACCGGCGATGCCGAGGTGATCTTCGAGTCACCGGAAATCGCCGCTTTCCAGGGCGCGGAGCGCCTGTGGAGCTTCAGGCCCCGGCGCATCGTGCGGCGCCCGGCAGGCCTGGCCCTGCGCTGGACGTTCCGGGCCCAGGGCGAAGCCGAAAGCTCGCTGTTGACCGATGACTGGCAGCGGACGGAGGAACGCCTGCGGGTTGCCTCGCTCTCCAGCCAGTGGCGACGTTTCAAGGTGGCGCAGGTGGTGCGGGAAAGTGCGTCGATCAATTCCTATTACCTGGAACCGCAGGACGGCGCTGGCCTGCTGCCATATCTGGCAGGCCAGCATCTGCCGATACGGGTGTCGATCCCCGGCGCGGACAAGCCATTGATCCGCACCTACACCCTTTCGACCGCGCCGTCCGACGGTCACTACCGTATCAGCGTGAAACGCGACGGGCTGGTCTCGTCCTGGCTGCATGAGCATCTGCACCAAGGCGATACCTTGGAAACCCGGGCTCCGGCTGGCGACTTCACCCTCGACGGCAGTGGCGATCGCCCTGTGGTGCTGCTGGCCGGTGGCGTCGGTATCACACCGATGCTGGCGATGGCACGCCATCTGGCATTCGAAGGCCGGCGTACCCAGCGCATGCGCCCGGTCACGCTGTTTTACGCGGCACGTTCGAAGCACGAGCGGGCGTTCGACCAGGAACTGGGCGAGCTTGGCATCACGCTGGTACGGGTGCTCAGCGATACCCGCGATGCCGAGGAAGGGATCGATTACGACGCCGCCGGCCGGATCGACATGCCACTGCTGACGCGTCACCTGGCGTTCGACGACTACGCGTTCTACCTGTGCGGATCACCGTCCTTCAGCCAGTCGCTGTACGACGGGCTGCACGGATACGGCGTGGCGGACGAGCGCATTCATGCCGAAGCCTTCGGACCGGCCTCGCTCAAGCGTTCCGCCAAACCACAGCCGACCGCCCTGCACGGCCCGGCGCCGGCCAGCACATCGATACCGGTGACCTTCATCGATTCATTGAAGGAAGCGCGCTGGGAACCCGGTTCCGGCACCTTGCTGGAACTGGCCGAAGCCCGCGGCCTCGCCCCGGAATTCAGTTGCCGCGAAGGTCACTGCGGCACCTGCAAGACCCGCCTGCTCAAGGGCGCGGTCAGCTACATCAAGGAACCCGCCGCCAAGGTTGGCGAGGATGAAGTCCTGGTCTGCTGCGCGGTACCTGCCGGCGAGGACCCGATCCAGCTTGCACTTTGATTTGTCTCATTCACTCAGTTTCAGGAGCCTTGCCATGTCTCGTCCCCCACTGCCCCCGTTCACCGAACAGAGCGCCATCGAAAAAGTCCGCCTTGCCGAGGATGGCTGGAACAGCCGCGACGCGGCCAAGGTCGCCCTGGCCTACACCCTGGATACCCGTTGGAGAAACCGCGCCGAGTTCGTCAACAACCGCGCCGACGCCGAGGCCTTCCTCACCCGCAAATGGAACCGCGAACTGGAGTACCGCCTGATCAAGGAGCTCTGGGCCTTTACCGGCAACCGCATCGCCGTGCGCTACGCCTACGAATACCGCGACGACAGCGGCCAGTGGTTCCGCGCCTACGGCAACGAGAACTGGGAGTTCGCCGAGGACGGGCTGATGCGTGCCAGGCATGCCAGCATCAACGAACAGCCGATCCGTGAGGAAGATCGCCGGTTCCACTGGCCGCTGGGCCGGCGGCCGGACGATCATCCGGGCCTGAGCCACTTTGGTTTCTGAAGCGGACACCGGACCAGGAAATGGCACATAATCCCGGGCACCCCGACCGTGTCCCGGGTCTGGCCGGAGACACTCAAGACACGCGACCGTACCGAAGGAAACACAGCGCAATGGATCGTTGGCTGGCAATGCGGGTGTTCGTCAAGGTGGCGGAAACCGAGAGCTTCGCCAAGACCGCCCGGGCGGTGCATATGAGCGCCCCGGCGGTCACGCGGATCATTGCCGCGCTGGAAGACCTGGTCGGTGCCCGGCTGCTGGTGCGCACCACCCGCTCGGTCAAGACCACCGAGGCCGGGGCGCGTTATCTCACCGATTGCCGGCGCATCCTCGGTGACATCGCCGAAGCCGAGGCCGCGGCGGCCGGGCATTACAGCGAGCCGTCCGGGACCCTGGCGATCACCGCGCCGATTCTCTTCGGGCAAATGCATGTCCTGCCCATCATCACCGAGTACCTCGACAGCTATCCGGGCATGCGTGCCCGTACGCTGTTCATCGATCGGCAGGTGAATATCGTCGAGGAGGGCCTTGATCTCGCCGTGCGCATCGGCCATCTGGCCGATTCAGGACTGACGGCGATACGGGTCGGTGCGGTGCGGCACCTGATCTGTGGCGCCCCGGCCTATCTGGAGAAACACGGAACACCGCGCACCCCAGCCGAGCTGAAGGACCACCGCATCGTCGCCTCCGACAGCTCCTGGGCCCTGCCGGATTGGCGTTTCGCCGCAGGGCAAAGGATCACCATCGACCCGGTGCTGATGTGCAACACCAACCAGGCGGTAATCGACGCCGCACGCTCGGGATGGGGCCTGACCCGGGTGCTGCATTACCAGGTCGGGCCGGCATTGCAGGCGGGCGAATTGCAGGTGGTGCTGGAAGAATTCGAGGAACCGCCGCTGCCGATCCACCTGGTGTACCCGCAGGGGCGGCAGGCGCCAGCGAAGGTGCGGGCATTCGTGGATATGGCAGTGGAACGGTTGCGGGGGAATCCGATTTTTGGCTGAGAGGCCTCGAAACGTGAACTCACCTGCCCGCGAACGCCGCAGCCCGCTCAGGGCTGCGCCAGTCGTCCGGCCGTGTAGTCGCGCGCGAGCGCGATAAACGCCTGGAAGGCTGCGGAAGAATTGCGGCGGTTGTAGTAATAGAGGCACAGCGGCACGAGTGGCGGTGTCCAGTCTTCGAGGATACGCACGAGCCGGCCCGCGGCGATGTCTTCACGGACATCGGCTTCCATGAAGTAGCCGATCCCCACGCCATTGGCTACCGCGATCCTGGCCAGGGATGCTTCGTCAAGCGTGATCGGCCCCTCGACATCCAGTTGCAGTTCCTCACCGCCCTTCTCGAAACGCCACCGGAACAACGTGCCATCGGGAAGCCGCACGCGAACACAGGGGTAAGCGAGCAGGTCCTGCGGCACTTTAGGAATAGCCCTGTTTTCGAAGAAGGCGGCTGATGCGGCAACCGCCATGCGTCTGCGCTGCCCCAACGGTATGGCGATCGCGTCGCTGGGCACCAGGTCAGCGCTGCGCACTGCCAGATCGAAGCCCGCCGCCACGACGTCAACCAAGCGCCCCTCGGTGACGATGTCGATATGAACCTGCGGATAGCGCTGCAGATACTCCAGGACCAATGGCGCCATGATCTCGCGCGCGGCTGTTGCAAAGGCATTGATGCGCAACGTGCCGGACGGCGTTTCCTGATGGGAGCGCGCCGTATTCATCGCGTTCTGGATGCCATCGAGCGCCGGTTTGATCTGTTCGACGAAGATGCGCCCCGCATCGGTAAGCGAGACGCTGCGCGTGGTGCGGTTGAACAAACGCACGGCAAGGTCCCGCTCGAGCTTGCCTACCGCGCTGCTGATGGCCGTACTCGACATGCCGAGTTCCAGCGCCGCAGCTCGAAACGAACCACAACGCACGATGGCCAGAACGGCCTCGAGTTCGATCAGCGAATGGCGAGTCATTGTCCTGATTTCCGTGATACTCCATGCGACTTTATCTGGCTTATCAGGCGAAAAGTCCACCGCTAGATTGACGCCATCACTGCCGAGGAGATGAACATGTCAATCAAGCTACCCAAACCGATCACCGACTTTGTCGAGGCAAACGCCAGACTCGATATCGACGGCATGATGGAACCCTTCCTGAAGGATGCCGTTTTCGTGGACAACGGCAAACGCTACGTAGGGCTGGCCGAAATCCGCCGACTGCTCGTGGAAGAAGCGATCGCGGTGAAGGCGATTTTCGAGCCCGATACCGCTCGCGAAGAAGATGGCGCTGTGGTGCTCGAGGGGCCCGCTCATGGCGACTTCCCCGGCAGCCCGCTGCGTTTCACCTATCGCTTCACGCTCCTGGATGAGGCCATCAAGACCTTGGAGACCAGGGTATGGAAATGAAGGCAGATCCTTGCGAGTTTGCCGGCAAGCGCGTGCTCGTCAGCGGCGGCACCAAGGGGCTGGGTCGCGCCACGGTCGAGCGCTTCCTGGCCGGCGGAGCCCGGGTCATCACGGCTGCCCGTACGATCAAGGATCCCATCGAGGGCGTTGAATACGTGCAAGGGGACCTGACGACTGCGAAGGATGGAGAAGACTTTGCCAGGGCGGCACTTGAGCGGCTGGGCGGTATCGACATCCTTGTCCATGTCATCGGTGGGTCCACTTCGCCGGCGGGTGGCTTTGCCGCACTGACAGACGAGCATTGGCTCGCCGAACTGAACCTCAACCTGCTGGCAACCGTGCGCCTCGATCGCCTGTTGATTCCGCAGATGCTGGAGCGAGGCAAGGGCACCGTGGTGCATGTCACCTCGATCCAGTCCGTTCTACCGTTGCCCGAGTCCACCACGGGATACGCCGCAGCCAAGGCCGCGCTGAGAACCTACAGCAAGTCGATCTCGAAAGAGCTCGGCCCCAAGGGGGTGCGGGTCAACGCCGTCTCGCCCGGCTGGATCATGACCGAGGCCACTGAAGACTTTCTGAAAATGCTCAGTAAATCCGGCGGCACTATCGAGGAAGCGCGTCAGTCCGTGCTCGATGCCCTGGGCGGGATCCCGATCGGGCGCGGAGCCGAACCTGAAGAGGTGGCCGACCTTATCGCCTACCTCGCCGCCGACCGTGCTGCTGCGATCCACGGCGCCGAGTTTGTCATCGATGGCGGGACGATCAGGACGGTATAGCGCCTCGATCAGGGTGTAGAAAGCGACCCTGACCTGCCAGCGGCAAAAAACCAGAAGCCCGCAATTGCGGGCTTCTGGTTTTTTGCTAGATCGTGCCGACGCGGGGATCCGGTGTTTGGTTGAGCACCTCGTCCGCGACAAGCCCGAAACCCTGTAGGAGCTGGCTTGCCTGCTCCTACAGGGTCCTTGCTTTGGCATCCAGAGGATTTCTGGTTACCGATCAGCTCACCCCACAATACACCTTGCGACCACTTACCCAGGTTTCCTCGACCAGGATGTCACGCATGTTGACGCGGTCCTCCGGCTTCCATTTCAGAGGGTTCTTGGCCAGTACCACCAGATCGGCTTGCTTGCCGTCCAGCAGTGAGCCGATCTGGTGATCGAGGTGGCATTGCCATGCCGCGTCGATGGTCACGGCGCGCAGCGCCTGCTCCACGTCGAGACACTCGTTTTTGTTGAGCACCTCGCCACTCGCCTCCATCACCCGGGTGATCGCCTGCTCCATGTAACGCAGCGGACCGAATGGCGTGACGAAGCGGTCGCTGTGCAGGCTGATACGTAGGCCACCCTTCAATGCCGAGGCACAGCGGTCCAGCAGGTTCGCGCGTTCCTCGCCAAGGATGGTGCTCTGGAATGCCTGGCCCCAGTAACCAACATGCCCGATCAGGAAGCTTGGCGAAATCGCCATGCGCTTCATCAGGCCGATCGCCTCGTCATGTAGCAGCGAGCAGTGCTCGATGCGATGGCGCTGCCAGGCCCAGGCCGGTTCGGTAGGGAACGGAGGTTTCGGCAACGGATCGTTTGCGGAAGGGATGGTACAGAGCGCCAATTGATAGGCAGAGAGCACATTGCTGATGGCTTCGTCGCCGTTGGCGTGGGTCAGGATTGGCCAGCCTGCGGAGGTCACGATCTGCATCACGTGCGCCAGTTGCCGGACCGGGCTGTAGTTGAACAAACCATAGGCACCGACACCCGGAACCTGATGTTCGTTGCAGCAGTGGTACGGCTCGCTTTGCAACCCGGTCAGCCCCTGATTCGAGCCATCGGCGATCAGCTTGATCGCACGCAGGGTGAAAAGACTGTTGGCGTCGCTAGTAAGCTCGGGCTTGTAGCAGTCGACCCAAGTCATGAGATTGTTGTCGTTGCCATACAGTGCACAACCGACGCGCAGGGTCATCGACGAGGTCTGCGCGAGCTGCCTCATCATGTCCACTTCCTGCGGCCCCTTGAACAATCCGATGCTTGCGTCGAACAAGGTAGTGATGCCGCGCTGGTTGGCTTCACGGAACACCTTCTGCAGGTTCGCCAGCAACTGCTCCTGGCCCAGCTGTGGCAGCGCCTTCAGCATCTGCGCAGATTGCTGCTCGGTCAGCACACCTGTCGGGAATTGCTCGGCGAGACCTGCCGCCTGCAGTGCGAGCGTGTTGGCGTAGCTGATATGGCCGGAGGCGTTGAGGAGGAAGATCTTGACGTGGGGACCGATTTCATGGAGCTCATCGAGTGTCTTGGCCACGATGTCCGTCCACTCCTTCATCAGTGAGGGATCGACACCGAAGCCCGTGACCCATTGCTCCTTGGGATCCTTGTCTTGCACTTTCCTGGCAGCCGCGCAGATCTTGGCCTTGATCTGCTCGATGTCATATCCCTTGTCCAGGTATTGGTTGCTGATCGGCGACAGGTCGGTCCAGTCGTGGATGAGCGCACTGGACATGAGGTGAGCGTGGGGGTCGATCAACCCCGGCAGCAACGTTTCTTCGCCCACCAGTTCCCGCACGACATACGGATAGGGCTTCATTGCCTCGCGTACATCCTCGATCTTGCCGCTGGCGATCACCATGCCGTTGGCGATGCCGATGGCATCTACCGTCAGATCCAGGTGCTGAGGATCCGGGTAGATGGTTCCTCCCACGAAGATCACCGAACTCTGCGGACCGAGCGGCGTTGCTTGATGGGTTTGCGCAAGCAGGGCCTGCCAGGCGTCAGGATCATGCTCATAGAGCGGCAGCATGCCAGGCGTGCAGCAGGCACAGCCGAATTGAGGACGTTGGGACATGATGATTCCTTTCAATAGGTGGTGGTCCAGGGAATGACGCTGAACATCGCATGGCACGATTGCAGTCCGGTTATCCACGCGTCCCGCAGCACGGCGGGTTCGAGAGGCCGTCCTGTTCCCTGTCCGATCGCCTCGCTAACGTATCACTACGGATTGTAGGTGTACTCAGGATTTGGTCAGCACACATAGCAATTGGCCGCCACTTGTCTGCTGCCCGGCGGTACAGTGCCAAGGCGAAGTTCATGGCGCGCAATCCACACGCGTTCCGGCCCGCCCTCATCCTGTTCCGTATCCAAGGAGGCACGATGCAATACAGCCCGAAAGAGTTGGCTTACCTGTCAACCATCATCAAGCGAACGGCCGCCATCCGGGATTGGGATACGGATCTCAACAGCAGCGGGACGAAAAAGATCTCGGAGGTCCAGTGCATGCAGATTGTCGGTGAAGACAAGATCTTCATCGCCACCAATCCCGGCGAACAGGATGCAGTGCGGCATTACCTGAGCGGTTTCGGCGTCAACAATGCCCTGGACTTCGAGCGCTGCCTGTTCATGAGCCATGAGCTGCTGAGCATGCGCCATCAACTGTTCAACGATGCCGTGACCGTCAGGCTGAACAACGACACCAAGCGCAAGTACAGCGGCCAGGAAAAGCTGGTCATCGACAGTTTTAGGAAACCATCCTTTCTCGCCGGCAATTACCTGAAGCTGTACCAGGACATGTTCAATGTCATCAATGACGGGGGCACCGATCCGGCAGGAAGGAAACTCAGCTGGTTCCTGCGTAAATTGATTGCATGTCCCGTCACTACCAATGCGGTCAAGGGCACCGGGGCGCCGCTCGCGGTACTGTATGAGTATTCCAAGGCCGTTGCGGTCAATGTGCTCGACAGCATCGAGAACGTACATGCCGAGATCGTGCTGCTGACCTTCCTGGCGGAGGAAGTGACGACCAACCCGCACATGTTCGAGAACAAGGTGGTTCACCTGGGCGGGGCGAAGAAAGCCTGCGCACATTGCGCGGCATGGATTGCCCTGTACAAGCGCTGGATGCTGAACACCTACAAGGTCAAGGTCAGGACCACCGAGAACGACGGCGGTGACACGCGTGGCGAAGCCAACGCAGCGGAGACCAGCCAACGGCCGAGTCGTCCCGCGCTCGCGACCCTCAGGGGTGCGCCCAAACTGTTGTTCACTTCCGCCGGTGCGACCGATCTGCATCACCTGAACACAATGGCCGATGACGAAGACCTCTGGTTACTGAAGAAACACGCCTGAACGGCAGCCAAAAACGCCGAAAGCCCGCAATTACGCGGGCTTCCGGTGTGTTCATTGCCACTCGATGCCGGCTTATGCCGGACGGGGGATCATTCCCACTCGATCGTCGCCGGCGGCTTGCTCGACACATCGTAGGTCACCCGCGAGATCCCCTCGATCTCGTTGATGATCCGCCCACTGACAGTCTCCAGCAGCTCGTACGGCAGGTGCGCCCAGCGCGCGGTCATGAAGTCCACGGTCTCGACGGCGCGCAGGGCGACGACCCAGGCGTAGCGACGGCCGTCACCGACCACGCCCACCGATTTGACCGGCTGGAACACCACGAAAGCCTGGCTGGTCTTGTGGTACCAGTCGGCCTTGCGCAGTTCTTCGATGAAGATGTGGTCGGCACGACGCAGCAGGTCGGCGTATTCCTTCTTCACTTCGCCGAGGATGCGCACCCCCAGGCCCGGGCCCGGGAACGGGTGGCGGTAGACCATGTCGTACGGCAGGCCCAGTTCCAGGCCGATCTTGCGCACTTCGTCCTTGAACAGTTCGCGCAGCGGCTCGACCAGCTTGAGATTCATTTCCTCCGGCAGGCCACCGACGTTGTGGTGCGACTTGATCACGTGGGCCTTGCCGCTCTTGGCGCCAGCCGATTCGATGACGTCCGGGTAGATGGTGCCCTGGGCGAGGAACTGGATGTTCTCCAGCTTGCTGGCCTCGGCATCGAACACGTCGATGAAGGTGCGGCCGATGATCTTGCGCTTCTTCTCCGGGTCGGACTCGCCGGCCAGGTTGTCGAGGAACTGCGCTTCGGCATCGGCACGGATGACCTTGACGCCCATGTTCTCCTTGAACATGGCCATGACCTGGTCACCTTCGTGCAGGCGCAGCAGGCCGTTGTCGACGAAGACGCAGGTCAGCTGGTCGCCGATGGCGCGGTGCAGCAGCGCGGCGACCACCGAGGAGTCGACGCCGCCGGACAGGCCCAGCAGGACGTTGGCCGAACCCACCTGCTCGCGAACCTGGGCGATGGCGTCCTCGACGATGTTCGAGGCGGTCCACAGGGCTTCGCAACCGCAGATATCGAGGATGAAGCGCGAGAGGATGCGGCCGCCCTGCTTGGTGTGGGTCACTTCCGGGTGGAACTGCACGCCGTAGTAACCGCGGGTATCGTCGAACATGCCGGCGATCGGGCAGCTCGGGGTGCTGGCCAGGACGTGGAAGTCCTGCGGCATGCGGGTGACCTTGTCACCGTGGCTCATCCATACGTCCAGGCCGAGCACGCCGTCGTCATCGACGTGGTCCTCGATGCCGTCCAGCAGGCGGCTCTTGCCGACCACGTCGACACGGGCGTAGCCGAACTCGCGCAGGTCCGAACCCTCGACCTTGCCGCCCATCTGCTCGGCCATGGTCTGCATGCCGTAGCAGATGCCCAGCACCGGCACGTTCAGGTCGAACACGGCCTGCGGCGCGCGTGGGCTGTTGGCTTCGTGGACCGACTCAGGGCCGCCGGCCAGGATGATGCCGCGCGGGTTGAAAGCACGAATCGCTTCATCGTCCATGTCGAACGGGTGCAGTTCGCAGTACACGCCGATTTCGCGCACGCGGCGGGCGATCAGCTGGGTGTACTGGGAACCGAAGTCGAGAATCAGGATGCGGTGAGCGTGAATGTCGAGGGCCATGACTCAATCTCGTCAGTGGTAATCGGAAACGACGCGGGGCTGTTCGATAACAGCCCCGCTGAACGGTGTTGCCAGGAGCATCAACCTACGCGGTAGTTTGGCGCTTCCTTGGTGATCTGTACGTCATGCACATGGGACTCGGCCATGCCGGCACCGGTGATGCGCACGAACTCGGGCTTGGTGCGCATCTCTTCGATGGTGGCGCTGCCGGTGTAGCCCATCGACGAACGCAGGCCGCCCATCAACTGGTGGATGATCGCGGCCAGTGCGCCCTTGTAGGGAACGCGGCCTTCGATGCCTTCCGGTACCAGTTTCTCGGCGCCGGCCGAGGAGTCCTGGAAGTAGCGGTCCGAAGAGCCTTGCGCCTGGGCCATCGCGCCCAGCGAACCCATGCCGCGGTAGGCCTTGTAGGAGCGGCCCTGGAACAGTTCGACTTCGCCCGGGGCTTCTTCGGTACCGGCGAACATCGAGCCCATCATCACGCACGAAGCGCCGGCGACGATGGCCTTGGACAGGTCACCGGAGAAGCGGATGCCACCGTCGGCGATCAGCGGAACGCCAGTACCTTCGAGGGCTTCGGCAACGTTGGCGATGGCACTGATCTGCGGCACGCCGACGCCGGCAACGATACGGGTGGTGCAGATGGAGCCCGGGCCGATACCGACCTTGACCGCATCGGCGCCGGCTTCGGCCAGGGCCTTGGCGGCAGCGCCGGTGGCAATGTTGCCGCCGATCACCTGCACTTGCGGGAAGTTCTCCTTGACCCAGCGAACGCGGTCGATGACGCCCTTGGAGTGACCGTGGGCGGTGTCCACCACCACCACGTCGACGCCGGCGGCAACCAGGGCGGCAACGCGCTCGCCGGTGTCCTTGCCGGTACCGACCGCGGCGCCGACGCGCAGGCGGCCCTGGTCGTCCTTGCTCGCCAGCGGGTAGGCCTTGGCCTTCTCGATGTCCTTGACGGTCATCATGCCCTTCAGGTTGAAGTCGGCATCGACGATCAGGACTTTCTCCAGGCGGTGCTTGTGCAGCAGCTCGCGGACTTCGTTCTTGTCGGCGCCCTCGCGCACGGTGACCAGACGCTCTTTCGGCGTCATCACGTCGCGCACGGCCGCATCGAGGCGGGTTTCGAAACGCACGTCGCGGGAAGTGACGATGCCGACCAGGTCGCCGTTGTGCAGCACCGGTACGCCGGAGATGTTGTTCAGGCGGGTCAGCTCGAAGAGGTCACGCACGGTGGCTTCGGCATCGATGGTGATCGGATCCTTGACCACGCCGGCCTCGAACTTCTTGACCTTGCGGACTTCGCCGGCCTGCTGCTCGATGGTCATGTTCTTGTGGATGATGCCGATGCCGCCTTCCTGCGCCATGGCAATGGCCAGGCGGGCTTCGGTCACGGTATCCATGGCGGCGGAGACCAACGGAATGTTCAGCTCGATGCCACGGGTCAAACGGGTCTTGAGGCTGACTTCGTTGGGCAGTACCTCGGAATAGCCAGGTACAAGGAGAATGTCGTCGAAGGTCAGGGCTTCTTGGCTGATACGCAGCATCGCGGGGGCTCCCGGGCGGGAAAAATGGAAGCGCGCCATTATACTCATGCGCGCCGTTTCGCTCAATGTAAAGATGGGCCTTCGGTCAGTTGCCCGACAGCGTTCCACGCACCACGGCTACCGGCTGGTCGAGCCAATCGGCGAAGGCATCGAGGAAGGCCGGTTTGAAACCGGCATCGGCCCACCCATTGAAGATGAAGCCCAGGTTGGAAAAGGCACACGGCTGGAGAAAGAGAAAGCCGTTTATATCGTCTTCATGGCCGCATTCGGGGCAAGTGAAGTTGTCGGTCTGCGCTGGCATCCACTCTTCGAGGCTTTCGAACAGCGCCTCGCCGATCTCCCGGCGGCACTCGGGGCAGCCCGCTTCCTCGAGGAAATCCACCGACGGTGTATAGATGCAGCGCTTGGTGATGATCTCCAGGCCGTTGACCCGCTTGCCGAACGGCAGCAGTTCGGGGCGCTCGACCACCTTGCGCGCGCCCTCGGCAATGGCATGGGCCATGCGGTTGCCGGTGCCGCCGCAGGTGCTCAGGCCCTCCTCGACGATCTTCTCGCGCACCAGCCAGCGCAGGATGGCCCGTGCACGGGCTTCGTGCACGGGGATGGAGGACATTCGGGGAACGATGATGCTCTGGGTGATCATGACAGCGGTCGGGTCGGGTCGAGGCGGCAAGTTTAACCCGACCCTGGCGCTTCTCACAGGTGGACGCGGAATCTCCCGTCCTCGATCTTCATCTCGTAGGGATGGTCCGGGCCCACGCCGAGGTAGTCATGGACCTCAGGGATCCTGGCCACGATGTGACTGAAATGGCCTTCCAGCAAGCCATCTTCGGTATTTTTCCGAATACGGACTTTTCCGCTGACGATATCGGCTGACACCAGATAGGTTCCGGGCTCGACCAGAGGCGGGTCTACAAAGGTCATAGCGTACATGAACAAGATAGGGGAATTGGGGCCGATGGGGTAGGAACCATCATATACGTCGTACAACAATCCGAAGTTCACCTCCTCCTTGTCTGCGTCATGTGGCGGCGCAGCGAAATTCAGTCCGATGACCATCCCGCCGGCAAACAGCGGAGGCCTGTGGAACTCCGTGATATCGGGTTTGAACGAACGGCGCTGTCCTCCTTCCAGTTTCTCGAACATCGCCTGCATCTCATTGCCATTGGCACCGGCGCTGCCATTGGTCCTCTGTCGGTCGGAATCGAGTACCCAGATCCCCGTGTCCTTGGTCTCGGACAGAGGACGTAGTGCACCGTAGATGCGGCGCATGACTTCGGTTGAATCTTTCATCGCAATACTCCAAAAGTGGGCAAGTCCCTTTCGGGGAGAAGGGCACGTTTCGGAGTCTGAAAAGATCGACTGATAGCAACAACTGACAGAAATAACAGGTAAATCCCGCGACGGCTCTACCGCGCATTACCAACCGACCTGAGGCAAGCAACGGCCAATCAGCGCCGTTCCTCTGGCCAGCACCAGCCAGGCCAAAGCCCATGCACGGATTCGTGCATGGGGGACGGACGACGTCCGCGCAACGCTGACGCCCAGGGCGAGCATGATGGCAATCGGGTCGGTTGAAAACGATCAGCCTGCCCGAGCAATCAGCGTGCATCTCACAGGCGTACGCTGAATCGCCCGTTCAGCATCTTCATTTCATAATCCTGGCCCGGGCCGACGCCGATGTCTTGATCAACCTTGTGGATCCTGACCAATACGTCACGGAAGCTTCCCGCTACCACGCCTTGCATCCAGTCGTTCTGCAGCAGGATCATTCCGCTGATGACTTTGAAGGATACCGCTACGTCGCCATCTGGACAGCATGGCGGCGCCCGGAAATACAGCTGGTAGTTGATAGCGGCCACCCCACTGGTTACCGAGTAGTAGCCGTTGGGCAAATCCTCCAGGAAGGCAACACCCACGGCCTCTGCATAGGCTTGGTGCGGCGGAGCTGTAAAGTGGCGGCCCGACACGTGATTGATATTGGAGTGTTTGATGAATTCCGTTTGTTCTGCCACAAACTCCCTGCGCGCTCCCCCTTCAACCATCTCGAACAACGCCGAAAGCTGGCCGTTGCGTGGGTTGGCGCTTGCCGGCGCGGACACCAGACGAGAATCGGACAGCCAGATCCGGTTGTCTTCTGCATCGGAAAAAGGACGTTGAAAAACACTGCCGCAGCGCATGGCTGCTTGAAGATCGTTCATCGCAATAACTCCTGATAACGCTCTCTCAGTGGCGGAGAGCACGATCGGAGTTTCATGACCTGCATTCGTCGCAACAACTCACGGATCTACGGGCTTGACGCGGCAATGGCTCTATCCCAAGCCTCACACGGCCACATGGGTCAACCAGCGACCGATCAGCGCCACCCCGCTGGCCAGCACCAGCCAGGTGACCAGGCGCACGAATGCCTCGCGCGACATGTTCAAGGTCAAGCGCCGCCCTACCCGCAGCCCGAGGACCATCATCGGCAGCAGGCACGCCGCCAACAGCAGCAACGGCAGGTCGGCATAGACCCCGGCGATCAGGAACAGGCTCAGGCGCACCACCGTGCTGCAACTGATCAGTGCGCTTTGGGTCGCCCGCACCTGCTCCGTCGAGTCCAGCCGGGCATTGAGGTACAGCGCATAAAGGAAGCCGCCACTGCCGAACAGCGCGCCGAACAGTCCGCCCATGGTTCCCGCCGGCACCGACCAGCCCGCCGCCAGGTTCGCCGGCCTGACCTTCACCGCCAGGCTGTACAGCGCGTAGGCGCTGATGAACAGGCCCATGAGCAACATCAGCACATCGGCATGCAGGTTGAGCAGGAACACCACGCCCAGGGTGCAGCCCAAGGCCATGAACGGCAGCAGGCGCAGCAGCTCGCCCCTGCTCACCGCCTTGCGTGCCGGCAGCCAGTTGCCAAAGGCCGCGACGAAGTCCAGCAGCACCAGCAGCGGGATGATCCGCGACAACGGCATGAAGTTGATCAGGATCGGGCCAGCCACCAGCGCGGTACCGAATCCGGCAATGCCGAAGACCACGTAGGCAGCGGCCACACCCAGCAGGATCGGCAGCCAGTCGAGCAAGGAGAACGGCAATTGGGCGAACAGGTCGGCGAGCATCCGGGTAATACCTTCGATTTGTTTTCAGCGCACCTTAACCGGCGCTGAGCCATGCCGACTAATATGCAATATCGCCATTAGCCATCTTGAAACGGCATAGCTCATGATTTCTACCCGCCAACTGCGCTACTTCGTTGAAATCGCCGAAAGCGGCAGCTTCAGCGCCGCTGCAGAACGTCTATATATCGCCCAGTCGGCCCTGAGCCGGCAGATTCGCGAACTGGAGCAGCAGCTGGATACTGCGCTGTTCGAACGCACCGCGCGGCTGCCACGCCTGACCGCTGCCGGTACGGCGTTCCTGCCCAAGGCGCGCAACCTGCTGCAGGACCTGGACAAGGCCAGCGACCTGGCCCGCGCCGTCGGCCAGGGGCGGCGCGGCAGCCTGCGCCTGAGTCATTCCAGCACGGTGCCATTGACCGGGGCCTTGTTGCATCAGGTCAGCAGCTATTTGCATGACAACCCTGGCGTATCGATGGAGATAGCCCAGCTTTCCTCGGAGGGCCAGCTTGAAGAACTGGTCGACGGACGCCTGGACATCGGCCTGTTGCGCTTGCCAGTGCTGCGCCAGCATGAAGGCCTGTGCGTCGAGCCCTTGTTCCAGGAACCGCTGTTGCTGGCGGTCGCCGATACCCATCCCTTGGCGCATCACAACAGCATCCGGCTGGCGGATCTGTCGGACCAGCCTTTCATTTCCATCCCGCATCGCCAGCGTGGCGGCCTGAGCTACCTGTCGGCGGAACTGTGCATGGCCGCCGGGTTCTTTCCGCGGCCGGCGCGGGTGGTGTCGCGCAAAACCACTCAATTGCAATTGATCCAGGCCGGGTTCGGGGTGGCGTTGCTGCCTCGCTGCATGCGGGACATCGCCCCGGTTTCGCTGCGGTTCATCCCATTGGTCGATCCCGGCTGCGTCAGTACGGTGGCCATAGCCCACCGCCGCGACGCCGGGCCGCTGGTCAGGCAGTTCCTCGGGCATATGCAGGCACAGCGTGCTTGACCCTGAAGTAACTAAAGGGTCCAACCTTGGTGAAAACACGGAGGCTTTGCCATGCGCACGCAACAGGACTATCTACAACGCACTGAAATACTCGACTTCGACGCACCGCCGATCACCCGCCTCATCGACTCGCGCGGCTGGCGGCAATTGCCAGCGGAACAGGCGGCCCGTGCCGTCTACGAGTTCTGCCGCGACGAGATCCTGTTCGGTTACAACGCCGGTGCCGACAGCCTGCCCGCCTCGGCGATCCTTGCCGAGGGCCTGGGGCACTGCAACACCAAGTCCAACCTGCTGATGGCCCTGCTCCGCGCCCTCGGCATTGCCTGCCGGCTGCGGGCCTTCACCATCGACAAGCGCCTGCAGAAAGGGGCGATGACCGCGTTCGTGTACTTCATGGCGCCGCGGGAAATCCTCCACACCTGGGTCGAGGTCGAACTGCACGGGCAATGGGTAGTGCTGGAAGGGGTGATTCTCGACCAGCACTACCTGCGCGCGGTACAGGACAGGTTCAGCAACTGCCAGCACGCCTTCCTCGGCTATGCCGTGGCCACCCCGTCGCTGGCCGAACCGGCCGTGCAATGGACCGGCCGCGACACCTACATCCAGCGCGAGGGCATTGCCCGCGAGCTGGGGCTATATGTCTCGCCGGATGATTTCTACCGCGAGCACAAGACCAACCTGAACGGGGTGAAGGGCTGGCTGTACCACAACTTCTTCTACAAGTTGCTCAACGACAATGTGCGCAGGATTCGCGAAGGCGCACCGGGTAGCCAGGCCTGCAATCATCAATCAGGTTGAAAAACAACGACGCGTCCCCTGTGGGAGCGGAACCAGCTCATTTACCACTGTTCTGTGGGAGCTGGCTTGTCGGACCGCCGAACCGCAGCGATTGCGATGGTGAATTCACTGCCGTCATCGCTGGCAAGCCAGCTCCCACAGGGTCCGGGGCCAGCCTGACCCACGCCGTGACGCCGAAGACCGCCAATGCCGTGGCGCCCGCGCCGCTGAACCAGTCCCTGGCCATGAACCAGGGCGGCCGGACCGATGGTCTGGTCAACCGGGTCATGTACCTAAAGGCTGGCGCGGCCCCCTGTGGGAGCGTGGCTTGCCCGCGAAGGGCCGCAAAGCGGCCCCAAATCCTGCCACGCCGAACATCTGGGACACTGAGGCCAAGCAGGCGCTGAATCCAGAAGAGCTTTCTCCACCTAGCTCGTGCTGGATGGTTTTGGGGCCGCCTTGCGGCCCTTCGCGGGCAAGCCACGCTCCTACGGATCCTAAGTTGATCCACCATCCGAGCCCTCGGCGAACGATGTGTAGATACCCATGCCCGACAAGGCAGGACACCTCGCCCCGCGATCCTTTATAGTGCCGCCCATGATCAGAGACCCTTTCGAACGCCTCGGCCTCGACCGTGAAGTACTCACCGTCAGCCAACTCAACGGCCGCGCCCGCGTGCTGCTGGAAGATGTCTTCAGCAGCATCTGGGTCGAGGGCGAGATATCCAACCTCGCCCGCCCCGCCTCCGGCCATGTGTATTTCACCCTGAAGGACAGCGGTGCCCAGGTGCGCTGCGCGCTGTTCCGCAATAACGCGGCGCGGGTCCGCCAGGCCTTGCGTGACGGGCTGGCGGTGAAGGTGCGCGGCAAGGTCTCGCTGTTCGAGGGCCGCGGCGACTACCAGTTGATCCTCGACACGGTCGAGCCGGCCGGCGACGGCGCCTTGCGCCTGGCCTTCGAGGCACTCAAGGAAAAGCTCGGCGCCGAGGGCCTGTTCGCTGCCGAGCGCAAGCGCGCGCTGCCGGCGCATCCGCAGCGCATCGGCATCATCAGCTCGCCCACCGGCGCGGTGATCCGCGACATCATCAGCGTGTTCCGCCGTCGTGCCCCGCAGGTCGAACTGAACCTGGTGCCCACCGCCGTGCAAGGCCGCGAAGCCATCGGGCAGATCGTCCGCGCCCTGCGGAAGGCCGATGCCCAGGGCTTCGACGCGCTGATCCTGGCCCGAGGCGGCGGTTCGCTGGAAGACCTCTGGTGCTTCAACGAAGAAGCCGTGGCCCGCGCCATCGCCGCCTGCGTGACGCCGATCGTCAGCGCGGTGGGACATGAAACCGATGTCTCGATCAGCGACTTCGTCGCCGATGTCCGCGCGCCGACGCCGTCGGCCGCCGCCGAGCTGCTGGCGCCCGACAGCAGCGACCTGCAACGCCGCCTGGAAAGCCTGCAACGGCGCCTGTTGCTGCGCATGCAGAACCGCCTGATGCACGATCGCCTGCGCCTCGACGGACTCAGCCGGCGCCTGCGTCATCCGGGCGAACGCCTGCGCCAGCAGGCCCAGCGCCTCGATGACCTGGACATGCGCCTGCGCCGCGCCTTCGAGCAGCGCCTGAACCAGCGCCGCGAACGCCTGGCCCGTCTCGATACGCGCCTTGCCGCGCAGCATCCGGGACGTACCCTGGCGCTGCTCAAGCAGCGCCTGGACAACCTGTCCGCGCGCCTGCCCCGAGCCATGCGCGACACCCTGAAGGATCGCCGCCAGCAGCTCCAGGCCCAGGTGCAGATGCTCGAAGTGGTCAGCCCCCTGGCCACCCTCGGTCGCGGCTACAGCATCCTGCTCGACGAACGCGGCCAGGCGATTCGCAGCGCCGCGCAAACGAACAATGGCCAGCGTCTCAAAGCCCGCCTCGGCGAAGGCGAGTTGCTGGTGCGGGTCGAGGACAACCACCAGACCCCGGTCACGCTTTCCCTTCTGGACTGAACCCATGCCACGACTGCTTTGCGCCTTTCTCCTGCTGTGCCTGACCTTCGCCGGCAGCGCCCATGCCAGCTACATCACTCGCCAGTTGAACAAACCGGTACCCGGCGGTGTGGCGGTGATCGACCTCGGGCCCTCGGCCCAAGCGCCGAGTGCGCGCTTCGACGGCAAGCCGGTACTGGTGGTGAAGGAGCAGGACAACTGGCTGGCCATCGTCGGCATTCCCCTGACCCAGAAGCCCGGCGTTGCCCGCATCACCCAGGGCAGCCGCACCCTGGAGTTCAGGGTCGGCAGCAAGAAGTACCAGGAACAGCACATCACCTTGAAGAACCAGCGCCAGGTCAACCCGAACCCGGCCGACCTCAAGCGCATCGACGCCGAGCTGGCCGAGCAGATCAAGGCCTACCGCAGCTTCAGCCCCGGTACGCCGAGCAACCTGATCCTCGACAAGCCGGTCAGCGGCCCGCTGTCCAGCCGCTTCGGCGTGCGCCGTTTCTTCAATGGCGAAGAACGCAATCCGCATTCCGGCCTGGACTTCGCCGTGCCCGCCGGCACGCCGGTGAAGACCCCGGCCAACGGCAAGGTGATCCTCACCGGCAGCTATTTCTTCAACGGCAACACGGTGTTCGTCGATCATGGCCAGGGTTTCATCAGCATGTTCTGCCACCTGTCGAAGATCGATGTGAAAACCGGACAGGTGCTGACCCGCGGGGCGGTGATCGGCAAGGTCGGCTCCACCGGCCGGGCCACCGGGCCGCACATGCACTGGAACGTCAGCCTGAACGATGCGCGGGTCGATCCGGCGATCTTCATCGGTGCGTTCCAACCCTGAACTATCCGCCAGGCGGCGCTGTTGCGCCAATCAAAAAGACCGCGCAACCGACGCGGTCTTTTTGATTGGAATGCGCGATTAAATGTCGGTAAAAAGCAGATTCCGCACATTTCTATCAATTTTTTCGAGGTGCTTGCCATCTTTCACCTCACTGGTTAGGGTTGAGGGCATGAAAACCTTTGAAACCCTTATCCGCCTCCGCCAACACCGCAGCCTTTGCCTGGTCAGTGCACGACTACCAAGCTGAATCGCGTCGCCTCGCCCATTCCAAGATTCCATGTTTCCGGCAGGCCCGTTCCAGGCCGCATCAAAAGGATTGCTCCCATGTCCATGCTCAAAGACCCTTCGAAGAAATACCGCGCCTTCCCGACCATCGACCTGCCCGACCGTACCTGGCCGTCGAAGACCATCACCCAGGCGCCGATCTGGTGCAGCTCCGACCTGCGCGACGGCAACCAGTCGCTGATCGAGCCGATGGATTCGGAAAAGAAACTGCGCTTCTGGAAGACCCTGGTCAGCGTGGGCGTGAAGGAAATCGAAGCGGCCTTCCCGTCCGCCTCGCAGACCGATTTCGACTTCGTCCGCACCCTGATCGAAGACGGCCACATCCCTGACGACACCACCATCCAGGTTCTGACCCAGGCCCGCGAAGACCTGATCTCGCGCACCTTCGAATCCCTGCGGGGGGCGAAGAAGGCCATCGTCCACCTGTACAACGCCACCAGCCCGTCGTTCCGCCGCATCGTCTTCAACCAGGACAAACAAGGCGTGAAGGACATCGCGGTGAACGCGGCCAAGCTGTTCGTCAAGTACGCCGCCCAGCAGCCGGAAACCCAGTGGACCTTCCAGTACTCGCCGGAGACCTTCAGCGCGACTGAAATGGAATTCGCCAAGGAAGTCTGCGACGCGGTGATCGAGGTGTGGAACCCGACTCCGGAACACAAGATCATCCTCAACCTGCCGGCTACCGTCGAAGTCTCGACGCCGAACGTCTACGCCGACCAGATCGAGTGGTTCTGCCGCAACGTCAACCGCCGTGACAGCGTGATCATCAGCCTGCACTGCCACAACGACCGCGGCACCGGCATCGCCGCCACCGAGCTGGGCCTGATGGCCGGCGCCGACCGTGCCGAAGGCTGCCTGTTCGGCAACGGCGAGCGTACCGGCAACGTCGACCTGGTGACCCTGGCCCTGAACCTCTACACCCAGGGCATCGACCCCGAGCTGGACTTCTCCGACATCGACGGCGTGCGCAAGGTGGTCGAGGAATGCAACCAGTTGCCGGTACACCCACGTCACCCGTATGTCGGCGACCTGGTCCACACCGCATTCTCCGGCTCGCACCAGGACGCCATCCGCAAGGGCTTCGCCCAGCAGAAGGAAGACGCCCTGTGGGAAGTGCCGTACCTGCCGATCGACCCGGCCGACATCGGCCGCAGCTACGAGGCGGTGATCCGCGTCAACAGCCAGTCCGGCAAGGGCGGTATCACCTACCTGCTGGAACAGGAATACGGCATCAGCCTGCCGCGTCGCATGCAGATCGAGTTCAGCCAGGTGGTCCAGGGTGAAACCGACCGTCTCGGCCTGGAAATGACCGCCCAGCAGATCTACAACCTGCTGCACCGCGAATACCTCCAGGCCAACGCGCCGTATGCACTGGTCAGCCACCGCCTGCAGGAAGAAAACGGCCACAGCGCCGTGGAAGTGGAAGTCGCCGGCGAAGGCGAAACCACCCTGCACTGGCGCGGCAAGGGCAACGGTGCCCTGGAAGCCCTGGTCGCCGGCCTGCCGGTTGCCGTGGAGATCATGGACTACAACGAACACGCCATCGGCGCCGGCACCAATGCCAAGGCTGCGGCGTACATCGAACTGCGCGTGGCCGGTGGTCGTCCGGTGCACGGGGTGGGCATCGATGAAAATATCACCACTGCCAGCTTCAAGGCCCTGTTCAGTGCGCTGAACCGCTCCCTGACGCAACAGGCGGCGAGCAAGGCAGCGTAAGCCGCCAGGCACGCTCGCTGCTCGACCAAGGCCCGCCTCCCGAAGGCGGGCTTTTTTTCGTGTGCAAAAAAAAGGGGCGCCGACCAAGCGCCCCGAACAGCCGTAACCACTTATCCTTCGAGCAGCGCCATCGCCTCGGCGCTGCACTTCTCCACGGCGGCCCAGTCGCCGTTCTTGATCCAACTGCTATCCAGCATCCAGGTCCCCCCCACGCACATTACGTTGGGCAGGCCCATGTAGCTGAGCAGGTTATCCGGACGAACCCCGCCAGTCGGGCAGAAACGCACATCGGCAAAGGGCCCGGCATAGGCCTTGATCGCCGCGATGCCGCCGCTGATTTCCGCCGGGAACAGCTTGAAGCGCCGGTAGCCGAGGGCGTAGCCCATCATGATTTCCGACGGCGTGCTGATCCCCGGCAGCAGCGGGATATCGCTTTCGACGCCGGCCTGGAGGATTTCCCGGGTCACGCCGGGGGTGACCACGAACTGCGCGCCCGCCGCCTCCACCGCCTCGAACTGGGCGCGGTCCAGCACGGTACCGGCGCCGATGCACAGCTGCGGACGCTGCTCACGCAACACCTTGATGGCCTTCAGGCCATGCTCGGAGCGCAGGGTCACTTCCAGGGTGCGGATGCCACCGGCGGCCAAGGCATCGGCCAGGGGCAGGATATCGGCCTCGCGGGCGATGGTGATTACCGGCAGGATGCGCGCCTGGTCGCAGATCGCATCGATCCGGGCGATCTTGTCGGCCATCGTCGGCAATGGCGTGGGGCGTTCGAGCGTGGTCATGACAGGGGTCCTTGGCTCATGGGCACCAGTAGATGCTCAAAGGGTCGTGAAGAAAGGCGCGAATCGGCATCTGCGCCGGCTCGTTGCCCGCCAGCGCGGCGCGCAGGGTAGCGAGTTTGCCGGAACCTTGCACGGACAAGGCGGTAAAGCCGGCCGTGGCCAACAGCCGCCGGGTCAGGCTCAGGCGCTGGTGCGGCACGCTCGGGGCCAGCATCGGCAGGCAGCGGCGCTCGCCATCGCGGCGCAGGCCTTCGGCAAGATTGGGGCTGTCCGGGAACAGCGAAGCGGTGTGCCCGTCATCGCCCATGCCCAGCACCAGCACATCGATCGGCGGCAGCTCGGCCAGCGCCTGGTCGGCCGCCAGCGCAGCCGCCTCCAGGCTGGCGGCGTGGCGATAGAGGCCAACTAGGCGCGCCTTCGCCGCCTCGCCCTGAAGCAGATGGCGACGCAACAGGCCTTCGTTGCTGTCGGCATGCTCCACCGGCACCCAGCGCTCGTCGGCGAGGCTGACGGTCACCTTCGACCAGTCCAGCGACTCTTGCGCCAAGACCTGGAAGAACGCAACAGGGCTGCGCCCACCGGATACCACCAAGGTCCCCCCGCCCTGCCCGGCAATCGCTGCGCGCAGGCGCGCGGCGACGTCCGTAGCCAACTGCCGGGCAAGCTGCTCAGCGGTTTTCAATTCATGGATCGTGACCGTCGCCGGCCACTGCACTTCAGATGTCGCCATACCAGGACCTCCCATCGCGGGTAATCAATGCCACCGCCGCCACCGGCCCCCAGGTTCCCGCGGCATAGGGCCGGGGCGCTTCGCCGGATTGCTTCCAGCCGGCGATCAACTGGTCGCACCATTTCCACGCGTACTCGATTTCATCCTTGCGCACGAACAGGTTCTGATTGCCGCGCATCACCTCCAGCAGCAGCCGCTCGTAGGCATCGGGAATCCGTGCGCTGCGGAAGCTGCCGTCGGAAAAATTCAATTGCAGCGGGCTGCTGCGCAGTTGCATGCCTTTGTCCAGGCCCTGTTCCTTGGTCATCACCCGCAGGGAAATGCCCTCGTCCGGCTGCAGGCGGATGATCAGCTTGTTGCCGATCTGCAAACGCTGTTCCGCCGCGAAGATATAGTGCTGCGGTTCCTTGAAGTGAATGACGATCTGCGACAGTTTCTGCGGCATGCGCTTGCCCGTGCGCAGGTAGAACGGCACACCGGCCCAGCGCCAGTTGCGGATATCGGCGCGCAGGGCGACGAAGGTTTCGGTGTCGCTGTGGGTATTGGCGTTCTCTTCGTCGAGATAACCCGGCAGCGCCCGCCCGTCGCTGTGCCCGGCGATGTACTGGCCGCGCACCACGCGGGTGCCCAGGCCTTCGCCGGTGATCGGCGCCAGGGCCTTGAGCACCTTGACCTTCTCGTCGCGGATGCTGTCGGCGGACAGGTCGCTGGGCGGGTCCATGGCGATCAGGCAGAGCAACTGCAGCAAGTGGTTCTGGATCATGTCGCGCAGTTGCCCGGCCTTGTCGAAATAGCCCCAGCGTCCCTCGATGCCGACCTTCTCGGCGACGCTGATTTCCACATGGGAAATCGAGGTCTGGTTCCACTGGGTTTCGAACAGGCTGTTGGCAAAGCGCAGGGCGATCAGGTTCTGCACCGTTTCCTTGCCCAGGTAATGGTCGATGCGATAGATGCGGTTTTCCGGGAAGAACTGCGCCACCGCGTCGTTGACCCGCCGCGACGACTCAAGGTCATGGCCAATGGGCTTCTCCAGCACCACCCGGGTACGCTCGGCCAGGCCGACCTTCGCCAGGTTCTCGCAGATACCTCCGTAGACCGCCGCCGGAGTAGCGAAATAGGCGATCAGCGGCGCTTCGGGGGTGACCTGCGCGGCCAGTGCCGGATAGGCCTGGGCGTCGAGGAAGTCCATATGCAGATAGTTCAGGCGGCCAAGGAAACGCTGCAACACCGTGGTGTCCAGGGTGTCGGACGCGACGAACTCGTGCAGGTGCGCTTCGATCGAGGCCAGGTGCTCCTGCACGTTGCCGGGCTCGCGGGCCAGGGCCAGCAGGCGGGTGCGCTCATGCAGCAGCCCGGCCCGATCGAGCTGGTAGAGGGCCGGGAACAGCTTGCGCAAGGCCAGGTCGCCAAGGGCGCCGAACAGGGCAAAGGTGCAAGGCTCAACACTGATCGAAGACATGATGTAGGTTCTTTTACCGAGTGCGTGTAGAAATATCGCGTTCCAGCAGGGATATCAAGAGCGAATGTAGTAATAACAACAACATCTGACCTGCAAGACAGATACAAGTGGTAGGTCTACCCTGCCATCAGTAGGATACAGACCCTGTAAACCCGGCCCCTGCTTGCGCGAACGGGCCGCACCCCCGACCGAAGGAACCCCAATGGACCGCGTGCGCAATCTTCTGGAGCAGATCCAGGGCCGTCTCGACGAGCTGAACAAGGCCGAACGCAAAGTCGCCGAAGTTATCCTTGCCGCCCCGCAGCAGGCCACCCGCTTCAGCATTGCCGCACTGGCCCAGGCGGCCAAGGTCAGCGAGCCGACGGTCAATCGCTTCTGCCGCTCCTTTGGCGTCAGCGGCTACCCGGAACTCAAGTTGCAACTGGCGCAAAGCCTGGCCAGCGGTGCAGCCTATGTCAGCCGCGCGGTGGAGCCTGACGACGATCCGGCGGCCTTTACCCAGAAAATCTTCGGCAGCACCATCGCCTCCCTCGACAGCGCCTGGCAGCAACTCGACCCGGCGCTGATCAGCCGCGCCGTGGACATGCTGATCCAGGCCCGGCAGATCCATTTCTTCGGCCTCGGCGCCTCGGCGCCGGTGGCGCTGGATGCCCAGCACAAGTTCTTCCGCTTCAACCTCGCGGTTTCCGCCCATGCCGATGTCCTGATGCAGCGCATGCTGGCTTCGGTGGCGCATACCGGTGAGCTGTTCGTGATCATTTCCTATACCGGGCGCACCCGGGAGCTGGTGGAAGTAGCACAACTGGCGCGCGACAACGGCGCCTCGGTACTGGCCCTGACCGCCGCCAACTCGCCCCTGGCCCGGGCCAGCAGCCTGAGCCTGAACATCCCGCTGCCGGAAGACACCGACATCTACATGCCGATGACTTCGCGGATCATCCAGTTGACCGTACTGGACGTGCTGGCCACCGGCATGACCCTGCGCCGCGGCGCGGACTTCCAGCCGCACCTGCGCAAGATCAAGGAAAGCCTGAATGCCAGCCGGTATCCGCTGGATGATGAGCTGGGCTGATCCGGAATCTGCTGGGCTCTTCAGGGCCTCATCGCTGGCAAGTCGGAGCGCCGAACCGCAGCTCCCACAGGGTTTGTGGGAGCTGGCTTGCCAGCGATGAGGCCCTGAAGGTTTGTAAACTTACTACAAGGTTGCCTCAGAACGAGCTCTGCACCTTGATCCCCGCCACCAGCGCGTTGTCGACCTCGTCCACCCCACCCGGGCTCTTGATGTATTGCAGGTTCGGCCGCACGGTCAGCCAGTCGGTGACGTGGAAACCGTAATACAGCTCGGCGTTGTACTCGCTGCGCTGGATCGGCACAAAGGCCGGGTTGTCGTAGTCATCGATACCGTTGCCGGCGTTGATCAGCTCGGCCCGTTTCTTCACGTCGTCGTTGACGTGGATCCGCGCGACGCCAAAGCCGATGTCATCCTTGGGCCGCCCGTCGAACGCGCCCTTGTAGACCAGCCCCACCTGCTGGTAGTTGTCGACCACGTTGGTGTCCTTGTCGTGCACGGTGAAGTTGGCGAACAGACTCAGCCCGCGATTGGCATCGCCCTTGTGCGCGGTGACCTGCTGCTGCGCCACCACCCACCAGCCATGCTTGCTCGAATGGGTACGGTCAGGGTCGCTGATGTCGTCGGC
Organism: Pseudomonas sp. GD04058; assembly: GCF_029836855.1. Lineage (NCBI taxonomy): Bacteria > Pseudomonadati > Pseudomonadota > Gammaproteobacteria > Pseudomonadales > Pseudomonadaceae > Pseudomonas > Pseudomonas sp. GD04058. The sequence goes on along the minus strand of NZ_JAOECN010000003.1, from coordinate 248,088 downwards.
CTTGGCGGTGCTGTAGTAGTACCCCAGGCGGTACTCGCCCGGCAGCCCGCTGACCTGCGGCGACCAGACCAGCTCGACAGGCAGGATCATGCCCTTGGTACCGCTGCCACTGAGCTTGAAGCCGTTGCCGGTTTCCAGGTTCGACGGGTTCTGTTCGAACACCCCGACCTGGGCGAAGAACTCCGGCGTGATGTTGTACTTGACCCGCATCGCCCACTGGCTGACCGGCCAGTTGTACCAGATGCCGCCCACCCAGTTGCCCACCTGCGAACCACAGAACGCCAGGTTCTGGAAATCGCAGGGGAAGCTGTTGAAGTCCTCGCCTTCACCGAAGCGCCCGACCTTCACGTCGAGGGCGCCATCGAAGTATTTCTGCTTGATCCACATCTGCGTCAGCCGCCAGGTCTGGCCACGGCCCCAGACCTCCTGCACCGAGCTGAACTGCCCGGCGCGCGGATCGCTGATCCGGTCGTTGGACAGGTTGCGCCCGCTGCGCTCGGTGATTGCCAGCTTGAACTCGGCATCATGCCAGCCAAGGATCTTTTGCAGATCCAGCTTCATGCCCAGGGCGAACTGGTCGCTGTAGCGCGCGGTGCGGTCGTCGTTGTAGCCGCCGTGCAGGTTGGTCGCCGCCTCGCCGACATAGTCGAGGGTGAAGTCGTAGCCCTTGTCCAGCAGCTCGGTACGGGCCCCGCCCCAGTCGCCGGTCATCCATTTCGACGACGACTCGAAGGCCCCGGCGGCCAGCGCCGGGTTGCTCGCCACCGCCACCAGCACGGCCAGTGGGGTCAATCCTGAAATGCGCTTGAAGTACTCCATCCGTTGTTTCCTCGTTTTCTTGTTATCGATGGTGATTCATGCACGGCAGGCGAAGTTCAAGGCTCAACGCCCTTTGAACTGCGCCACGTTGCCCTTGCTCGCGGGCGGGCTGCCGATCGCACCCAGGCGTTCGCCGCTGGCAGCGTCGAACAGCAGCACCCGGGCAGGATCGAATTGCAGGGTCAGGCTGTCACCGACCCGCGCCGGAACATCCGGCGCCAGGCGGCAGCAGACCTTGGCCTGGTTGAGGGTGACGAACACCAGCAGGTCCGGCCCGGTGGGCTCGGTGATCTGCACCTCGGCGCGGATGCTCGGCATGCCGTTGCCTTCGCCGGGCGCCAGGCTGATCTGTTCCGGGCGAATGCCAAGGATCACGTCGCGATCCTCCAGCCCGGCCTCGCTCAAGCCCAACGGCAGCTCGCAGCGTGCCTGGCCGCTGTCGAGCAGCGCCTGCAGGCGCCCTTCGCGCCGCTGCAGGCGCAGTGGAATGAAGTTCATCGGCGGCGAGCCGATGAAGCTGGCGACGAACAGGTTGGCCGGGTCGTTGTAGATCTGCTGCGGCGTACCGAACTGCTGGATCAGGCCATCCTTCATCACCGCCACCTTGTCACCCAGGGTCATGGCCTCGATCTGGTCGTGGGTGACGTACACCGTGGTGGTCTTCAGGCGCTGGTGCATCAGCTTGATCTCGGTGCGCATCTCCACCCGCAGCTTGGCATCGAGGTTCGACAAGGGTTCGTCGAACAGGTAGATCTTCGGCCGCCGCGCCAGTGCCCGGCCCATGGCCACGCGCTGCTGCTGGCCGCCGGACAGCTGGCCGGGCTTGCGCGCCAACAGGTGCTCGATCTGCAACAGCCGCGCGACCCGCGCCACTTCCTCGTCGATGGCCGCCGCCGGCATCTTGCGGATCTTCAGGCCGAAGGCGATGTTGTCGCGCACGTTCATGGTCGGGTACAACGCGTAGGACTGGAAGACCATGGCGATATCCCGATCCTTGGGGCTCATGCCGCTGATATCGGCCTCATCCACCAGGATCGCCCCGCCGCTGATCTGCTCAAGACCGGCAATGCAGTTCATCAGCGTGGATTTGCCGCAGCCGGAGGGCCCGACGAGGATCAGGAACTCCCCGGAATCGATCTTCAGTTCGATGTTCTTCAAGGTATCCGGCAGACCGCTGCCGTAGCTTTTGTTGACGTTGCGCAGTTCCAGCGTTGCCATGCTTCACCCCTTGACCGCGCCGGCCGTCAGCCCGCGCAGGAAGTATTTGCCCGCAAGGACATAGACCAGCAGGGTCGGCAGGCCGGCGATCATCGCGGCGGCCATGTCGACGTTGTATTCCTTGACCCCGGTGCTGGTGTTGACCAGGTTGTTCAGGGCCACGGTGATCGGTTGGGCGTCGCCGCTGGCGAACACCACGCCGAAGAGGAAGTCGTTCCAGATCTGGGTGAACTGCCAGATCAGGCAGACCATGATGATCGGCACCGACATGGGCAGGAGGATCCGCCCGAAGATGGTGAAGAACCCCGCGCCGTCCAGCCGCGCCGCCTGCACCAGGGCCTGGGGCACGCTGCAGTAGTAGTTGCGGAAGAACAGCGTGGTGAAGGCCAGGCCGTAGACGATATGCACCAGCACCAGGCCGGTGGTGGTGCTGGCCAGGCCGAGCTTGCCCAGGGTGAAGGAGGCCGGCAGCAGCACGGTCTGGAACGGCAGGAAGCAGCCGAACAGGAGCAAGCCGAAGAACAGCTGCGAACCGCGGAAGCGCCACATCGACAGGACGTAGCCGTTGAGCGCGCCGAGCAGGGTCGAGATCAATACCGCCGGCACGGTGATCTTCACCGAGTTCCAGAAATAGCCGCCCACCGTGTCCCAGGCCTTGATCCAGCCGATTCCGGTGATCACCTGCGGCCAGCTCAGCAGGTTGCCGGCGCGGATGTCCTCGGGGGTCTTGAAACTGGTCAGCAGCATGACCAGCAGCGGCACCAGGTACAGGGCGCAGGCGGCCAGCAGGGTGGTGTAGATGGCGATGCGGCTCAGGCGCAGCGATGGGCTAGTCATGGCGCTTGCCTCGCAGTTCCGAATACAGGTACGGCACCAGGATCGCCAAGATCGCGCCCAGCATCAGGATCGCGCTGGCCGAGCCCATGCCCATCTGGCCGCGGCTGAAGGTGAAGGAGTACATGAACATCGCCGGCAGGTCGGAGGCGTAGCCCGGGCCGCCGGCGGTCATGGCCGCCACCAGGTCGAAGCTCTTGATCGCGATGTGGGCAAGGATCATCAGCGCACTGAAGAACACCGGACGCAGGCTCGGCAGGACGATGCGCAGGTAGATGACCGGCAGGCTCGCGCCATCGACCTGGGCGGCACGCACGATGGACGAATCGACGCCGCGCAGACCGGCCAGGAACAGCGCCATGACAAAGCCCGAGGCCTGCCACACGGCAGCGATCACCAGGCAGTAGACGACACGGTCCGGGTCTACCAGCCAGTCGAAGCGAAAGCCCTCCCAGCCCCAGTCGCGCAGCAGCTTGTCCAGGCCCAGGCCGGGATTGAGCAGCCATTTCCAGGCGGTGCCGGTGACGATCATCGACAGCGCCATGGGGTACAAGTAGATGGTGCGGATAAAGCCCTCGCGACGGATGCGCTGATCCAGCAGCACGGCCAGCAGCACTCCGACGGCCAGGCTGATGGCGATGAACAGCCCGCCGAACACCAGCAGGTTCTTGCTTGCCACCCACCAGCGGTCGTTGTCCATCAACCGCGCATACTGGGCCAGCCCGACCCATTTGTAGCTGGGCATGAAGCTGGAGTTGGTGAAGGACAGGATGAAGGTCCAGAGGATGTAGCCATAGAAGCCCACCAGCACGATGAGCATGCTCGGGGCCAGGACCAGCTTGGGCAGCCAGCGCTGGAGGGCGTCCAGGGGGGAGGCTCGCCGCTGGGCGATTGCAGTGGTCATGATCGGGGATCTCCGGTGTTTGGGAGGGCCTCATCGCTGGCAAGCCAGCTCCCACAGGTTCAGCGGTATGAGCTGGCTTGCCAGCGACTGGGGGCTACCTGGCCGCCTTGATCGCCGCGTTGAGCTGCTTCACCGCCGTCGCCGGCTCGGCCTGGGGATCATTGAGGAAGTTGGTCACCACATCGAAGATGGCGCCCTGCACCGCCAGGGTCGTGGCCATGTTGTGCGCCATGCTCGGTTGCAGGCCGTCGCCCTTGGCCGCTTCCTTGAAGTCCGCCGCCGATTTCTGCGTGCAGGCGTCGAACTTGCTCATGTCCATGTCCTGGCGCACCGGCAGCGAGCCCTTGTTCTGGTTGAACACGGTCTGGAACTCCGGCTCCAGGGCGACCTTGGCCAGGTCGTTCTGCGCCTTGATGTCGTTGGCGTCCTTGAGCTTGAACATCGCCAGCGAGTCGATGTTGTAGGCGAAGCTGCCCTGGGTCCCGGGGAAGGCCACGCACTGGTAGTCCTTGCCAGCCACCTTGCCGGCGGCGCTCCACTCGCTCTTGGCCCAGTCGCCCATGATCTGCATGCCGGCCTTGCCATTGATGACCTCGGCGGCGGCGATGTTCCAGTCGCGCCCGGCGCGGTTGGGGTCCATGTAGGTGCCGAGGCGCTTGAGGGTGGCGAAGGCCTCGGTCATCTGCGGTCCGGTCAGGGTCTTCTCGTCGAGGTCGACGAAGGCAGCGTGGTAGCCCTTGGGCCCGAGGATGCTCAGCACCAGGTCTTCGAACACCGTGCTGTCCTGCCAGGGCTGGCCGCCGTGGGCCAGGGGAATGAAACCGGCGGCCTTGAGCTTGTCGGCGGCAGCGAAGAGCTCATCGAGGGTGGTAGGGACCTTAGCCCCGGCCTTGTCGAACACCTGCGGGTTGATCCACAGCCAGTTGACCCGGTGGATGTTCACCGGCACTGCTACATAGTGGCCGTCGTATTTCATGATATCGGCGACCTGCCTGGGCAGCAGGTCGTCCCACTTGTTGGCGGCGGCCACGTCATCCAGTTCGGTGAGCAGGCCGAGGGCGCCCCATTCCTGGATATCCGGGCCCTTGATCTGCGCGGCGGAAGGCGGGTTGCCGGAAATGGCGCGAGTTTTCAGCACGGTCATGGCGGCAGCACCACCGCCACCGGCGACGGCGTTGTCCTTCCAGATGAAACCATCTTTCTGGATCTGCTGCTTGAGGGTCTCGACGGCCTTGGCTTCGCCGCCGGAGGTCCACCAGTGGAGAACGTCCACGGTGCCAGGATTGTCGGCGGCCAAGGCAGAAAGGGGGAACAGCGAGGCGAGGGAAACGACGGCGGCGAGACGGGTGATCGCATTCATCGGGAGAAGCCTTTTTGTTGTTTTGCCTGGAGTCTAAACAGGGGATCTGATGGTGGAGGTAACGAAGGGATGCGGGAATGTCACCAAACAGTGACATTAGCGGTGATCCTTCAGGCCTCATCGCTGGCAAGCCAGCTCCCACAGGTTTCGCGGCGCACACAGAACCTGTGGGAGCTGGCTTGCCAGCGATAGGGCCCGGGAAATCAATCAAGATACCGGGGCAGGCTCAGGGTCACTCTCAACCCACCCTCGCGCAGATTCCTCAAACTCACCTCCCCGCCATGGCTATGGGCAATATTCCTGGCAATCCCCAGGCCCAGGCCATACCCCTGCTGCTTCCCGGCCAGGCGGAAATGCGGTTCGAACACCTGTTCCAGCTGTTGCGCCGGCACCCCGGGCCCTTCGTCGTCCACATGCAGGACGAAGCTGTCCTCGCCATCGATGATCCGCAGATGCGCGCGCTCGCCATATTTCAACGCGTTGTCGATCAGGTTGCCGATACAGCGGCGCAAGGCCAGCGGCTTGCCCGGGTAGGCGGCCTCGGCATGCCCTCGGATGGTCACCCGGCCACTGGCAAGGTAAGGCTCGACCAGGCATTCCAGCACCTGGTTCAGATCGATGGCTTCGATGTTCTCGTGGATATCCGTGTCCTTCACGCATTGCAGTGCGCCTTTCACCAGCATCTCCAGTTCGTCCAGATCCCGTCCGAACTTCGCCTGCACCTGCTCGTCCTCCAGCAGTTCGACGCGCAAGCGCAAGCGCGTGATCGGCGTACGCAGGTCGTGGGAGATCGCGCTGAACAATTGGCTGCGCTCGGTGAGATAGCGGCTGATGCGCTCGCGCATGGCATTGAAGGCGCGCGCCACTTCCTCCACCTCGCTGCCGCCGCCCTCCACCACCGGCGCCACATCCGCGCCGAGGGACATTTCCCGCGCCGCCAGGGCCAGGCGCTTGAGCGGCCTGCTCTGCCAATGGACCAGCAGGCCGATGAACAGCAGCAGGAAGAAACTGGTGAAACCGATGAACAATACCTGCTGACGCGGCAGCCCTTCATCTTCGAGGGTGGTGTAGGGCTCGGGCAGCAGCGAGGCGATATACAGCCACTCGCCCTCGGCCAGGCGGATCTGGGTAACCAGCACCGGCGGTTCCACCGGTTCCAGCGTGAGCGCGTAATGCGCCCAGGAACGCGGCAGTTCGTCGAGCTTCAGGCCACTGTTGAAAATCCGCAGGTCCTGCGGGCTGACGAACTCCACCGAAATGCGCATCTCGCCCAGGCGCTGGCGCAGCACTTCGTCCACCGCGGCGATGACCGCCTCCTTGCGCGGCGTGCTGGGCAGTACCTGCATGTCCAGCGGGCGATCGTTGAGGGAGACGAAGAAGCGCGTGCCGCCCATGCTGCGCAACTGGTCCAGCACCAGCGGCCGATAGGCCAAGGGCAGCGAGCGGAAGTAGCTGACGCTGGCGCTCATCGAATGCGCCAGGCTGCGCGCACTGGCGACCAGCCCCTCGCGCTGGCTGGCACGCAGTTGCGACAGCCAGATCAGGCTCGACAGGCCCTGGGCCAGCAACACCACCAGCAAGGTCAGCAGCAGCATCCGCCCCAGCAGCGAACGCGGCAGCGGCAGGCGCCGGCGGCGCTCAGTGCGACGCAGCAACACTGGCCGCCAGCAGGTAACCGCTGCCCCGCACGGTCCGGATCAGCCGCGGCGGCTTGCCGGTGTCGCGCAGGCGCTGGCGCAGACGGCTGACCGCCATATCGACGATGCGATCCAGTGGCATCGGCTCGCGTCCACGCGTGGCATTGCCGATGGTGTCGCGGTCGAGGATCTGTTGCGGATGATCGAGGAAAAGCTTGAGCAGGGCGAAGTCGGCGCCCGACAGAATCACTTCCTCGCCGTCGCGATGGAACAGGCGATGGCTGACGGTATCCAGGCGCCACTCATCGAAGGCCAGCACCTCGCCGCCTGGGGCCTGGAACCCGGCCCGGCGCAACAGCGCCTTGATCCGCGCCTGCAGTTCGCGCGGGCTGAAGGGTTTGCCGAGGTAGTCGTCGGCACCCAGCTCCAGGCCGATCACCCGATCAGCCTCGTCGGAGCTGGCGGTCAGCATGATGATCGGCACCCGCGCCTGGCGTGGATGTTCGCGCACCCAGCGGCACAGGCTGAAACCGTCCTCGTCGGGCAGCATCACATCGAGGATCACCAGGTCGCTGCCCTCGGCATCCAGCGCCTGGCGAAACGCCTGGCCGTCGGCCACGGCGCGCACCTGGAAACCGCAACGGCTCAGGTAGGCGTCCAGCAGTTCACGGATGTCCTGGTCGTCATCCACCAGCAGAATCGACTTGCTCACAAAAGAGGTCCTTGTCCTTGCCCGGGAATCAAGCCCCGGAGGTTCCCGCCAGCGCTTGCTGCAATGCCACGCCGGCACCCAGCAGCCCGGAGAATTCGGCGGTCACCAGCCACACCGGGATGCCCTGGAAATAGCCGCTCATGCAGCCTTTGTCAGCAAAGCTTTCGGCAAAGCCGCTGCGCAGGAACAGGCGGCTGAAACGCGGCACCACGCCGCCGACGATATACACCCCGCCGCGTCCGCCGAGGGTCAGCACACCGTTGCCGGCGACCCGGCCGAGAAAGCGGCAGAACTGCTCGATCACCGCCAGCGCCACCGGCTCGCCCGACAGCGCGGCTTCGGTGATGGCGGCGGGCGTCGCCAGGGTCGGCGCGTGGCCGTCGAGGCTGCAGATGGCGTGGTACAAGCGCAAAAGTCCGCCACCGCTCAATACGGTGTCGGCACTGACGTGCCCGGTATGTTCGGCGATGGCCTGGCGAATTGCTGCCTCGCGGGCGTCATTGACCGGCAGATCGACATGCCCGCCTTCACCCGGCACGGCCAGCCAGCGCCCCTCTTCCAGACGCAACAGGCTGGCCACACCAAGGCCGGTGCCGGGGCCGATGATCAGCGCCGGGCGACTCAGGTCGGCCTCGCCGGCGCAAACATTGACCCGCTCGTGCGGTTGCAGGTGGGTCATGCCCAGGGCCATGGCGAAGAAATCGTTGATCAGCAGCAGGTGCTCGACCTGCAAGGCAGCGCAGCAAATGCTGCGGTTGATCCGCCAGTGACTGTTGGTAAAGCGGAACTCCTCGCCGGACACCGGTCCGGCCACCGCCAGGCACACCGCCTGCAGCTCGCCACGGGCAATGCCCTGGCCGTCCAGGTAAACGCCGATGGCCTGTTCCGGGCTGCTGTAGTCCGCCACCTGGAACACCTGCACGGCATGCAGGGCATCGTCGCGCCACAGGGCGAAACGGGCGTTGGTCCCGCCGATATCGCCTACCAGCGAAACGCTCATTTGCACCCCTCCAGCGCCTGGGTGAAGGCACTTGCGCCCTTCTCCGCCGGGCTGAAGGCCTGGCGCATGAAGCCGAACAGCTCACGGCCACAGCCAAGGTCATTGCCCAGTGGCGCGGCGGCAAGCTCGCGGGCCGCCAGTTCATCGTCCGGTACCCGCACCAGCAGGCTGCCGGTGGCGCCATCGACGCGCACGATATCGCCGTCGCGCACCCGGGCCAGCGGCCCGCCGTCATAGGCTTCGGGGCAGACATGGATGGCCGCCGGGATCTTGCCCGAGGCACCGGACATGCGCCCGTCGGTGACCAGCGCGACCTTGAAGCCGCGGTCCTGCAGCACACCAAGGAACGGCGTCATCTTGTGCAGCTCGGGCATGCCGTTGCAGCGCGGGCCTTGGAAGCGCATCACGGCGACGAAGTCGCGCTCCAGTTCGCCGGCCTTGAAGGCATCGGCCAACGCCTGCTGGTCGTGGAAGACCCGCGCCGGCGCCTCGACCACCTGGTGCTCCGGAGCCACGGCCGAGACCTTCATTACGCCCCGGCCCAGGTTGCCCTCCATCACCCGCAATCCGCCTTCGGCGGAGAACGGCCGGGCCACCGGGCGCAGGATCGACTCGTCGAGACTTTGCCGCGGCCCCTCGCGCCACACCAACGCGTCGCCATCGAGGAAGGGTTCCTCGACATAGCGGCGCAGGCCTCGACCGGCCACGGTGTTGACGTCCTCGTGCAGCAGGCCGGCATCGAGCAGCTCGCGGATCAGGAAGGCCATGCCTCCGGCCGCCTGGAAGTGGTTGATATCGGCCTTGCCGTTCGGATAGACGTGGCAAAGGGTCGGAACCACTTCGGAAAGATCGGCCATGTCCTGCCAAGTCAACTGGATTCCGGCGGCCTGGGCGATGGCCGGAATATGCAGGGTGTGGTTGGTGGAGCCGCCGGTGGCGTGCAGGGCCACCACCGAGTTGACGATCACCTTTTCGTCGACGATTTCGCCGATCGGCATGAAGTTGCCGCTGGCCTTGGTCAGCCGGGTGACCTGCTGCGCGGCCGCCACGGTCAGGGCATCGCGCAGCGGCGTATAGGGGTTGACGAAGGACGCACCAGGCAGGTGCAGGCCCATCACTTCCATGAGCAACTGGTTGGTATTGGCGGTGCCGTAGAAGGTGCAGGTGCCGGGGCTGTGGTAGGACTTCATCTCCGACTCCAGCAACTGTTCGCGGCTGGCCTTGCCTTCGGCGTAGAGCTGGCGCACCTCGGCCTTTTCCTTGTTGGAAATGCCCGAGGGCATCGGTCCACCGGGGACGAACAGCATCGGCAGATGACCGAAGCGCAGTGCGCCCATCATCAGGCCGGGGACGATCTTGTCGCAGATGCCAAGCATCAGCGCCGCATCGAACAGGTTGTGCGACAGCGCCACGGCGGTGGACATGGCGATCACCTCGCGGCTGGCGATGCCGATCTCCATGCCCGGCTCACCCTGGGTGACACCGTCGCACATGGCCGGCACCCCACCGGCGAACTGGCCGACCGAACCTATATCGCGCAGGGCCTGCTTGATCTGCTCGGGGTAGTGCTCGTAGGGCTGGTGGGCGGAGAGCAGGTCGTTGTAGGCGGAGACGATGGCGACGTTGGCCGAATCGCTCAGGCGCAGGGTCTGCTTGTCGTCGGCACCACAGCCGGCCACGGCATGGGCGAAGTTGGCGCATTGCAGGCGGGCACGCATCGGGCCGTCGCTGGCGGCGCCGCGGATCAGTTGCAGGTAGCGTTCACGGGTGGGACGGCTGCGGGCGATCAACCGCTCGGTGACCTCGACAATACGCGGATGCATGAACTCGACTCCAGGCTAAACGGTGGTGGCGACGCTCTGGCGATTTTCCCTTCCAAACGATTGCGCCTACGCTCAGGCCAAGTGTCGGTAGAAAAGGACTGGATCGCTCGACGTGGTAATTCGAACAAAATATTGCCAGCAGCTACGCTTGTTTTCTATCTGTTTCCGATTAATCTTGTAATTACAACAACAAAATTCCGTACAGTACGCGAGGTGGTGCCATGACTATCCGGATTGCAATCAACGGCTTCGGCCGCATCGGCCGCAACCTGCTGCGCGCACTCTATACCCAAGGCTACCGCCGCGACCTGCAGGTCGTCGCCATCAACGATCTGGGCGACAGCGCCATCAATGCCCACCTGCTCCGCTACGACAGCGTCCACGGCCATTTTGCCGCCGAGGTGTCCTTCGACCAGGAGAGCCTGACGGTCAACGGCGACCGCATTGCCGTCAGTGCCATCCGCAACCCGGCGGAACTGCCGTGGCGGGCCGAGGGTGTCGATGTGGTGTTCGAATGCACCGGGCTGTTTACCGATCGCACCAAGGCAGCGGCGCATATTAGCGCCGGAGCGCGCAAGGTGATCATCTCGGCGCCGGCCAAGGGCGCGGATGCCACTGTAGTCCATGGCGTCAACCACGACATCCTGCGCGCCTCGCACCAGATCATTTCCAACGCCTCCTGCACCACCAACTGCCTGGCTCCCGTGGCCCAGGTGCTGCACCGCGAGCTGGGCATCGAACAGGGCCTGATGACCACCATACACGCCTATACCAACGACCAGAGCCTGACCGATGGTTACCACAGCGATCCCTACCGCGCCCGCGCCGCGACCCAATCGATGATCCCGAGCAAGACCGGGGCCGCCGAGGCGGTGGGCCTGGTCCTGCCGGAACTGGCCGGCAAGCTCACCGGCATGGCGGTACGGGTGCCGGTGATCAATGTGTCGCTGGTGGACCTGACCGTCACCCTCGCCCGGCCGACCACGGCCGAGGACGTCAATGCGCTGTTCAAGGAAGCCAGTCGCGGGTCGAAAATCCTCGGTTACAACGATCTGCCGCTGGTGTCCTGCGACTTCAACCACAACCCGTTGTCGTCGATCTTCGATGCCAATCACACCAAAGCCAGCGGGAAATTGCTGAAGGTGATGGCCTGGTACGACAACGAATGGGGCTTCTGCAACCGCATGCTGGATAACTGCCTGGCACTGTGGAACGCTCGCTAGACGGGGCTTGTGGCGGTTTGCTGTAGGACGTTTCGGCTAATGCCCTACGGCGCTGCCCTACTTAACGCTTGACCGAAACCGTTAATGACAATCAATATCATTAGCAAATTCCGGTCGGGTATTCCCGTGAGCCACTCTCACTTCAACACCGTTTTTCTCGCCCAACGGGTGACCCTATTGCGTACGCTGCAGCGCATGGTGGACAACCCGAGCACCGCCGAGGACCTGCTGCAGGAAACCTACCTGCGGGTCACCCGGGCACTGGGCGAGCGTCCCATCGAGCATCTAGAGCCGTTCGTCTTCCAGACTGCGCGCAACCTGGCGCTGGACCATCTGCGTGCGCGCCGGGTCCAGGCCCGTACGCTGGTGGACGATGTGCCGGAGCAGATCCTGCACAATGTCGCGGCGCCGGTCAGCAGCGCCGAGGACGCCGCCCACGCGCAAAAGCTGCTCAAGCGCCTGAGCGGCTCGCTGGCGCAACTGACCCCGCGCCAGCAGCGCATCTTCATCCTCAGCCGGCTGCATGGCGCCAGCTACCTGGAGATCGCCGAGCAACTGAAGGTCTCCGCCAGCACGGTGCAGAAGGAACTGAAACTGATCATGGCGATCTGCATGGGCGTCGCCGATCGGCTCGACGGCAACTGAAGGTTCCTTGCCTGCCCTTGCGTTTGCCGCGATCATGACGCCCACGACAAGACAGCCGCCACATCCCAAGGACCTTCCGTGACCGAACCCGCCCATCAGCGCCCCGCGCCGCATGCGACTGCCCGCGACCAGGCCATGGACGAGGCCCTGGACTGGCTGATCCGCCTGCAATGCCCGAGCGATGACGACACCCGCGCCTTCGAAGCCTGGCTGCAAGCCAGCCCGGACAACGCCCAGGCCTATGTCGATGCCGAAGCGCTGTGGAACGGCGGTGCCGTGCGCCAGGCGGCCGGCGAGCTGCAGCGAAAACGCAAGGCCTCGCCCTTGGCACGCCTGCGCCCGCACTGGAAGCCGCTCTCCGTTGCAGCGGTACTGCTGGTGGGCGTTCTGACCGCCGGGAATCTGCCCGTGCGCCTGCAAGCCGATCACCTGACCGTGGTCGGCGAGCGCCAGCGGGTCGAACTGAACGACGGCTCAAGGGTACTGCTCAACACCGATTCGGCCTTTTCCAGCGCTGTCGATGCGCGCCAGCGGGTCGCCCGGCTGTACCAGGGCGAGGCCTATTTCGAAATCCCCGGCGGGCTTGACCAGCCCTTCGAACTGCAAGCCGGGCCGCTGCGCGCCAGGGTGCGCGACAGCGATTTCGCGGTGCGCTACCTCGATGGCGAAGCGCTGGTGCGGGTACAGCGCGGCGATATCGATGTGCTCGCCAGCCAGGACCAGCGCATCCGCCTTAGCAGCGGTGAGAGTATCCGCGTCGGCCCCGATGGCTTCGGCGAACGGCAGCGCGCCGACCTGCAGAAGGACCTTGCCTGGGTCCAGGGTCGGCTGATCTTCGAAAACTGCCCGTTCAGCGAGGTGCTGGCCGAGCTGCGCCGCTACTACCCCGGCTGGATCATCAATACCAACCACAGGCTGGAGCAGGTCGCGGTGACCGGCAACTACCGCCTCGACCAGCCGCTGGAAGCCGTGCGTGCCCTGGCCCACATCACCTCGGCGCAGGTGCGGGAATTGCCAGCCGTGGTGATCATCAACTGAGTCGAAAGTTTTTTTACGCGATCCTCTGAGGTCGTACGTCTCGTTATAGCCAATGCAACTGATTCTTGTTTGAAACAGTAGCCACCTATAACGACGCGCGACAGGGAGCGCCTTTCGATGCCCACCGGATCCACCCACCGAATCCCCAGCCACGCCCGCAAGCCGGGCCTGCCACGTTGCACGCTCTCCCTGCTGACCCTGGCCATGCTCGCCAGCAGCGCCGCCAGCCTGCCGGCGCTGGCCGCCGAGCCGGCGCAGGTGCCTGCCCAGCGCATGGGTGACTACCGCTTCAACATCGCCCAGCAACCGTTGGTGTCAGCGTTGAACGCCTTCAGTTCGGTGACCGGCTGGCAGGTCGGCTTGTCCGCCGAACTGGGACAGAATGTGGTGTCGGCGGGCGTGCGCGGTTCACTACCGCCGGAGCAGGCCCTGCAACGACTGCTGCTGGGTACCGGCCTGACCTACCGCAAACTGGGCAGCAACAACGTCGCCATCGAGCGCAGCCAGTCCCAGGCCATCGCCCTGCAACAGGTGACCATCAGCGCCACCCGCAATGCCCAGGACGTCAGCCAGGTGCCGAGCACCGTCAGCGTGCAGACCCGCGAACAACTGGACCGCAACAACGTCAACGACATCAAGCAACTGGTGCGCTACGAACCGGGTGTCTCGGTCAGCGGCACCGGCCAGCGCAGCGGCCTGAACGGCTACAACATCCGCGGCATCGACGGCGAGCGGGTACTGACCCAGATCGACGGCGTGGCGATCCCCGACAGCTACTTCTTCGGCCCCTACGCCCAGACCCAGCGCAACTACGTCGATCCGGAGATCGTCAAGCGCGTGGAAATCCTCCGCGGCCCGGCCTCGGTGCTGTACGGCAGCAACGCCATCGGCGGCGCGGTGAGCTACTTCACCCTCGATCCGGACGACATCATCAAGCCGGGCCAGGACGTCGGCGCGCGCCTGAAGGCCGGCTATAGCTCGGCCGACAACAGCTGGCTGAAATCCGCCACCGTCGCCGGCCGCGAAGGCGAGTTCGACGGCTTGCTGCACCTGAGCCGGCGTGACGGTCGCGAGACCGAATCCTACGGCGAGCACGGCGGTACCGGCCTGAGCCGCACGGAGGCCAACCCGGAAGACGTACAGACCACCAACGTGCTGGCCAAGCTGGGCTGGAACTACGCCGACGACGGGCGTATCGCCCTGACCTACGAGCACTACAAGGACGACCGCGACCTCGACCAGAAAAGCGCGGTCGGCGGCCCCTTCACGCCGAACCCGCTGAACTTCTACCAGGACCGCACCGGCAGCGACGTGGTCACCCGCGAGCGCTTCGGCATCGCCCATGACTTCGCCGTCGACAGCCTGCTGGCCGACAACCTGAAGTGGAGCCTGAACTACCAGATCGGCAAGACCGACCAGCGCACCGCGGAAATCTACCGGCCGATGGTCTACACCCTCTACCGCGACCGCAAGACCACCTACAAGGACCGTCAGTGGATCCTCGATGCCCAGGCCGCCAAGGCCTTCGGTATCGGCGACACCGAGCACCTGCTGACCTACGGCGCGACCTTCAAGCAGAACAAGGTCACCGGCTCGCGCAGCGGCACCGCCACCTGCCTGACCACCGGCTTCGGCTGTGTCACCGGACGGCCGCTGGCGTCCAGCGCACTGGTTGAAGTCAGCGACTTCCCCGATCCGACGGTCAATACCTACAGCATCTTCGCCCAGGATGAAATCCGCTGGAACCAGTGGACCTTCCTGCCGGGCCTGCGCTACGACCAGACGCGCATGAAGCCACACGTCACCGACGAGTTCCTGCGCGGCATCAGCTCGAACAACGAACCGGTCAACACCGAGGACAAGAAGTGGCACCGCGTCTCGCCCAAGTTCGGCGTGACCTATGCCTTCAACGACAACTACACCTGGTACGGACAATACGCCGAAGGTTTCCGCACCCCGACCGCCAAGGCCATGTACGGCCGCTTCGAGAACCCGGGCCTGGGCTACAGCGTGCAGGGCAACCCGAACCTGGAACCGGAGAAGAGCAAAAGCTACGAAACCGGTCTGCGCGGCAACTTCGAGGCCGGCAATTTCGATGTGGCGGTGTTCTATAACAAGTACCGCGACTTCATCAACGAAGACGCCGTGCAGGGTTCCAACGTCGGCCAAAGCTTCGAGGCCAACAACATCAAGCACGCCACCATCAAGGGCGCCGAATTCAAGGGCCGCCTGAACCTGGATGCCTTCGGCGCGCCGAACGGCCTCTACACCCAGGGCTCGCTGGCCTATGCCTGGGGCAAGAACGAAGACACCGGCAAGCCGATCAACAGCGTCAACCCGCTGACTGCGGTGATGGGCCTTGGATACGAGCAGGAGCAGTACGGTGGATTGCTCAGCTTGACCCTGGTCAAGCGCAAGAACCGCGTCGACGACACCAGCTTCTACGCCCCGGACGGCACCAGCAAGCAGTTCCGCACTCCGGGTTACGGCGTGCTGGACCTGAGCGGGTTCTACAAGGTGAGCGACGACGTGACGGTCAATGCCGGCCTGTACAACCTGACCGACAAGAAGTACTGGCAGTGGGATGACGTGCGCGGCTATGACGGGATCGGCGAAGCCGCTGCGACCGCCCCGGCCAACCTGGATCGCCTGACCATGCCGGGGCGCAACTTCTCGGTGAATGTGGTCTGGGATATCTGATCACGATCTGAAGGCCCATCTACATCCCCTGTGGGAGCTGGCTTGCCAGCGATTGCGGTAGTGAGTTCACCATCGCTATCGCTGGCAAGCCAGCTCCCACAGGGATCTACAGGGTCAGGACGCCAGTGTAGAGACTGAAGGCCGCCAGGCCGGCACCCGCCACCACCGCCGCAAAAATCAGCTTCTCCCAGCCGGTAAACAACGGTTTCCCCTGCTCACGCTTCGCCCTTGCGAACAGGATCACCCCCGGCGCATAGAGCAGCGCCGAGAGCAGCAGGTATTTCAACCCGCCCGCGTACAACAACCACACCGCATACAGCAACGCCACCAGCCCGACGCACAGGTCCTTGCGCCGCGTTCCTGCAAAGCCTTCATAGGTCTCCCCGCGCAACGCCAGCAGCACCGCATAGGCCGCCGACCACAGGTAGGGCACCAGGATCATCGACGACGCCAGGTAGATCAGGCTGGTGTAGGTCCCCGCCGAGACCAGCGTGATCAGCAGGAAAACCTGGATCATGCTGTTGGTCAGCCACAGCGCGTTGGACGGCACATGGTTGGCATTTTCGAACGCAAGAAACCGCGGCATGGTCTTGTCCCGCGCCGTGGCATAGAGAATCTCGGCGCAGAGCAAGGCCCAGGAGAGCAAGGCGCCGAGCAGCGAAACCGCCAGCCCGATGCTGATCAGCAAGGCGCCCCAGGGCCCGACGATGTGCTCCAGAACCGACGCCAGCGACGGATTGTGCAGCGCCGCCAGTTCCGGCTGGGTCATCACCCCCAGCGACAGCACGTTGACCAGCACCAGCAGGGCCAGCACACCGAGAAAACCGATCACCGTGGCCTTGCCGACATCCGAGCGCTTTTGCGCCCGCCCGGAATAGATGCTTGCCCCTTCGATACCGATGAACACGAACACTGTCACCAGCATCATGTTGCGCACCTGGTCGAGCACGTTGCCAAAACTCGGGTTGGCCAGGCCCCAGATATCCCGGGTGAAGATGTCCATGCGAAACGCCGCCGCGGCAATCACGATGAACAGGATCAGCGGCACCACCTTGGCCACCGTGGTGATCTGGTTGATGAACGCGGCCTCCTTGATCCCGCGCAGCACCAGGAAATGCACCGCCCACAGCAGCAGCGAGGCACAGCCGATGGCCAACGGCGTGTTGCCTTCGCCGAACGCCGGGAAGTACAGGCCCAGGGTACTGAACAACAGGACGAAGTAACCGACGTTGCCCAGCCAGGCGCTGATCCAGTAGCCCCAGGCGGAGGAAAAGCCCATGTACTCGCCGAAGCCGGCCTTGGCGTAGGCATAGACCCCGGAATCCAGCTGTGGCTTGCGATTGGCCAGGCTCTGGAAAACGAAGGCCAGGGCCAGCATGCCGATCGCAGTGATACCCCAACCAATCAGTACTGCACCTACGTCGGCACGGGCAGCCATGTTCTGCGGCAGGGAAAAGATGCCACCGCCGATCATCGAACCCACCACCAACGCGATCAACGCTCCAAGGCGCAGTTTCTGGCCAGGCTCGGACATGAAATTCCCCTTTTTATTCCCTGTTTTTCAGTCAATGAACCTGATCATCATCTTGTAAAAATCGCAGGTTATAAGCCTTTATATTTAATAACAAAGGACTCTAATAACGACACGCTTCGGTCAGAGTTTTGTGCACTAATTCCGCTTCGACAAGTCTAACCGCCTTTTTTTCGTGAAAAATTTGCGAAAGCCGGGAAACGGACTAGCTTCAAAGTTCTCAGGCACTTTCGAGAACCCACCCCTTCTCTGAAAGCGCCGTATCACAAGGCCTGCGCAGCAAACTGCTGATCTTTCGAAGGCTCTTCCAGTCATTTGTCAACAATGGAATGTCGCAATGAACTGACCTGTATCAGCTTCCTGTAATTCCATCCGCATTACCTTGAAAGTCTCTCTTTTCTGAAATGGAGCTCAAGCATGTCAGAGGCTTCCGGAAAACTTCGACTCGGTGCGCTCGTCGCACTTGTGGTGGGTTCGATGATTGGTGGCGGGATCTTTTCCCTGCCGCAAAACATGGCGGCCAGCGCCGATGTCGGCGCGGTACTGATCGGCTGGGCGATCACCGCCGTCGGCATGCTCACCCTGGCCTTCGTCTTCCAGACCCTGGCCAACCGCAAACCCGATCTGGATGGGGGGGTGTATGCCTACGCCAAGGCCGGTTTCGGCGATTATATGGGCTTCTCGTCGGCCTGGGGCTACTGGATCAGTGCCTGGCTGGGCAACGTCGGCTACTTCGTCCTGCTGTTCAGCACCCTCGGCTATTTCTTCCCGATCTTCGGCGAGGGCAACACCCCGGCGGCGGTCATCGGCGCCTCGGTGCTGCTGTGGGCCGTGCACTTCCTGGTGCTGCGCGGGATCAAGGAAGCGGCCTTCATCAACCTGGTCACCACCGTGGCCAAGGTGGTGCCGCTGGCCCTGTTCGTGCTGATCGCGCTGTTCGCCTTCAAGCTGGATATCTTCACCGCCGACATCTGGGGAACCATGAACCCGGACCTGGGCAGCGTGATGAACCAGGTGCGCAACATGATGCTGGTCACCGTCTGGGTGTTCATCGGCATCGAGGGCGCGAGCATCTTCTCGGCCCGCGCGGAAAAACGCTCGGACGTGGGCAAGGCCACGGTCATCGGCTTCATCACCGTGCTGCTGTTCCTGGTCCTGGTCAACGTGCTGTCGCTGGGCATCATGACCCAGCCTGAACTGGCCAAGCTGCAGAATCCGTCGATGGCGGCCGTGCTCGAGCACGTGGTCGGCCACTGGGGCGCGGTGCTGATCAGCGTCGGCCTGATCATCTCGCTGCTGGGGGCCCTGCTGTCGTGGGTGCTGCTGTGCGCGGAGATCATGTTCGCCGCCGCCAAGGACCACACCATGCCGGAGTTCCTGCGCCGCGAGAACGCCAACCATGTGCCGGCCAATGCCCTGTGGCTGACCAACGCCATGGTGCAGATCTTCCTGATCATCACCCTGTTCTCGGCCAGTACCTACCTGTCGCTGATCTACCTCGCCACCTCGATGATCCTGGTGCCCTACCTGTGGTCGGCGGCCTACGCCGTGCTGCTTGCCTGGCGCAGCGAGACCTACGAGCAGGCCCTGGCCGAGCGCAAGAAGGACCTGATCATCGGCGGTATCGCCCTGCTCTATGCGATCTGGCTGCTGTACGCCGGCGGGGTCAAGTACCTGCTGCTCTCCGCCCTGCTCTATGCCCCTGGCGCGATCCTGTTCGCCAAGGCCAAGCGCGAGGTCGGCCAACCGGTTTTCACCCACGTGGAGAAGTTGATATTCGCCGCCGTGGTCGTTGGTGCCCTGGTGGCAGCCTACGGCCTGTATGACGGCTTCCTTACGCTGTAACCCCCGTATTTCACACCTTTGGAGGAAATGATCATGTCCACGGATAAAGTCAAGTACGGTGTTCATTCCGAGGCAGGCAAACTGCGCAAAGTGATGGTGTGCTCCCCTGGCCTGGCGCACCAGCGCCTGACCCCGAGCAACTGCGACGAGCTGCTGTTCGATGACGTCATCTGGGTCAACCAGGCCAAGCGCGACCACTTCGACTTCGTCACCAAGATGCGCGAGCGTGGTGTCGAAGTCCTGGAAATGCATAACCTGCTGACCGAAACCATCCAGAATCCCGAAGCTCTGAAGTGGATCCTCGACCGCAAGATCACCCCCGACACCGTCGGCGTCGGCCTCACCAACGAAGTGCGCAGCTGGCTCGAAGGCCTGGAGCCGCGCCGTCTGGCCGAGTTCCTGATCGGCGGCGTGGCCGGCGAGGACCTGCCGGACAGCGAAGGCGCCAGCGTGATCAAGATGTATCGCGACTACCTGGGCCACTCCAGCTTCCTGCTGCCACCCCTGCCGAACACCCAGTTCACCCGCGACACCACCTGCTGGATCTACGGCGGCGTGACCCTGAACCCGATGTACTGGCCGGCGCGACGCCAGGAAACCCTGCTGGCCAGCGCCATCTACAAATTCCACCCCGAGTTCACCAACGCCGACTTCGAAGTTTGGTACGGCGATCCGGACAAGGACCACGGCCAGGCCACACTTGAAGGCGGCGACGTCATGCCGATCGGCAAGGGCGTGGTGCTGATCGGCATGGGCGAGCGCTCCTCGCGCCAGGCCATCGGCCAACTGGCGCAATCGCTGTTCGCCAAGGGCGCTGTGGAAAAGGTGGTGGTCGCCGGCCTGCCGAAATCCCGCGCGGCGATGCACCTGGACACCGTGTTCAGCTTCTGCGACCGCGACCTGGTCACGGTCTTCCCGGAAGTGGTGAAGGAGATCGTGCCGTTCGTGATCCGTCCGGACAGCAGCAAGCCCTACGGCATGGACGTGCGCCGCGAGAACAAGTCGTTCCTCGACGTGGTTGCCGAGGCCCTCGGCCTCAAGGCCCTGCGCGTGGTGGAAACCGGCGGCAACAGCTTCGCCGCCGAACGCGAGCAATGGGATGACGGCAACAACGTGGTGGCCCTGGAACCCGGCGTGGTCATCGGCTACGACCGCAACACCTACACCAACACCCTGCTGCGCAAGGCGGGCGTGGAGGTCATCACCATCAGCGCCGGCGAACTGGGCCGCGGACGTGGCGGCGGCCACTGCATGACCTGCCCGATCGTGCGCGACCCAATCGACTACTAACGCCCACTACCCCGGCCGCGCCCACCCGGCGAGGCCGGGCAGATCACCGAATCCAAGGAGTCCCGAAATGGCGTTCAACATTCATAACCGCAACCTGCTCAGCCTCGAACATCACACCGAGCGCGAGCTGCGCTACCTGCTCGACCTGTCCCGCGACCTCAAGCGCGCCAAGTACACCGGCACCGAGCAGCAGCACCTCAAGGGCAACAACATCGCCCTGATCTTCGAAAAGACCTCGACCCGCACCCGCTGCGCCTTCGAGGTGGCGGCCTACGACCAGGGCGCCAACGTCACCTACATCGACCCGAACTCCTCGCAGATCGGCCACAAGGAGAGCATGAAGGACACCGCCCGGGTGCTCGGGCGCATGTACGACGCCATCGAGTACCGCGGCTTCAAGCAGGAAGTGGTGGAAGAACTGGCGAAGTTCGCCGGGGTGCCGGTGTTCAACGGCCTGACCGACGAATACCACCCGACCCAGATGATCGCCGACGTGCTGACCATGCGCGAGCACGCCGACAAGCCGCTGCACGAGATCAGCTACGCCTACCTGGGCGATGCGCGCAACAACATGGGCAACTCGCTGCTGCTGATCGGCGCCAAGCTCGGCATGGATGTGCGCATCGCCGCACCGAAGGCCCTGTGGCCGCATGACGACCTGGTTGCGCGCTGCAAGAAATACGCGGAAGACAGCGGTGCGCGCATCACCCTTACCGAGGATCCGAAGGCTGCGGTCAAGGGCGTGGACTTCGTCCACACCGACGTCTGGGTGTCCATGGGCGAGCCGGTGGAAGCCTGGGGCGAACGTATCCAGCAACTGCTGCCCTACCAGGTCAACGCCGAGCTGCTGAAGGCTACCGGCAACCCGCGCACCAAGTTCATGCACTGCCTGCCGGCGTTCCACAACTCGGAAACCAAGGTCGGCAAGCAGATCGCCGAACAGTATCCGCACCTGGCCAATGGCATCGAGGTCACCGACGACGTCTTTGAATCGCCCGCGTGCATCGCCTTCGAGCAAGCGGAAAACCGCATGCACACGATCAAGGCGATCCTGGTTTCGACCTTGGCTGATCTGTAACCCAATCGCTGGCAAGCCAGCTCCCACAGGTCCGGTGTACGCCGTAACTGAGTAGGCAATCCTCCAGCCTGATGCTGTAAGCCAGCTCCCACAGGTCCAGTTTACGCCGTCCCCTGTGGGAGCTGGCTTGCCAGCGATGGCGGCCTCCCGTTCAACGAGATTCAAAGGACATTCCCATGCGTATCGTTGTTGCACTAGGCGGTAACGCGCTGCTGCGCCGTGGCGAGCCCATGACCGCCGACAATCAGCGCGCCAATATCCGTATCGCTACCGAACAGATCGCCAAGATCCACCCCGGCAACCAACTGGTCATCGCCCACGGCAACGGCCCGCAGGTCGGGCTGCTGTCGCTGCAGGCGGCGGCCTACACCTCGGTCACCCCTTACCCGTTGGACGTTCTCGGCGCCGAGACCGAAGGCATGATCGGCTACATGATCGAACAGGAACTGGGCAACCTGCTGGACTTCGAGGTGCCCTTCGCCACCCTGCTCACCCAGGTCGAAGTCGACGCCAACGACCCGGCCTTCCAGAATCCGACCAAGCCCATCGGCCCGGTCTACTCCAAGGAAGAAGCCGAGCGCCTGGCCAAGGAAAAGGGCTGGGCCATTGCCGCCGACGGCGACAAGTTCCGCCGTGTGGTCGCCAGCCCGAAACCCAAGCGCATCTTCGAGATCCGCCCGATCAAATGGCTGCTGGAAAAGAGCAGTATCGTGATCTGTGCCGGTGGTGGCGGCATTCCCACCATGTATGGTGCCGACGGCAAGCTGCAGGGCATCGAAGCGGTGATCGACAAGGACCTGTGCTCGGCGCTGCTGGCCGAACAGCTGGAAGCCGACCTGCTGGTGATCGCCACCGACGTCAACGCGGCCTATGTCGACTTCAACAAGCCGACCCAGAAGGCCATCGCCCAGGCTCACCCGGACGAACTGGAACGCCTCGGCTTTGCCGCCGGGTCCATGGGGCCGAAGGTCCAGGCAGCTTGCGATTTCGCCCGTCACACAGGCAAAGTCGCGGTGATCGGCTCGCTCAGTGATATCGAGGATATCGTCAAGGGCACCGCCGGCACCCGGGTCAGTACCGCCTCCCCAGGCCTCAGCTATCGTTGAAACGCCAGGGCGGGCCTGCTGGCGGGCCCGCCTGTTTCAACCGTACAAGGAGCCCCAATGGCACAGTTCACCCCAGGCCATCTGCATATCGAGCGCCATGCGCTGAACAAGGACGACCACAGCTACAACTTCTGCGTCGATTACGAAACCGTCCAGGACCCCACGGCAGGCAAGGGCATCCAGTTCCGCCTGCACGGGACCATCCAGGACAAGCCCGCCGACGAGACGTTCTTCCTCGGCAAGAGCGACTGGTACAACTTCGCCGCCGTCATCGATGACATCGCCCGCAAGCACGACATGCCGATCAAGGGCATCGTCACCTCGGCGCACAACACCCTCTACGACAGGATGTTCGAAGATATCCGCGACAAGCTGGAGGTGAAATCGGGCGACCCGATCAAGCCCGAGCGTTTCGAGTAACCGGCACAGCCTTCACCGCTGGCAAGCCAATCGACCACCGAGCAGCCGCAAGGCATACTTGCACGCTTCGCCAGCCGTGAACCCATCGCCCACCAATGCGCATCCATGTCAGCTTCATCGACCGCGTCGGCATCACCCAGGAAGTGCTCGCCCTGCTGGGCGCGCGCAACCTCAACCTGGATGCGGTGGAGATGGTGCCGCCGAACGTCTATATCGACGCGCCCACGCTCAATCCCTTCGTCCTCGAAGAACTGCACGACGCCCTGCTCAACGTGCGCGGGGTACAGTCGGTACGGGTGGTGGATATCCTTCCCGGCCAGCGCCGCCATCTGCAACTCGATGCCCTGCTGGCAGCCATGAGCGACCCGGTGCTGGCCCTGGACAGCGCCGGCAACGTGCTGCTGGCCAACCCGGCGCTGGTCGCACTGTGCGGGCAGGAGCCGGCGGGACACAGCATCGCCGAGCTGTTCGATGCGCCGGAGCTGCTCGCCACCCTGATCGACCAGGGCTTCCACCTGCCGATGCGCGAAGTGGTGCTCAACGGCCAGACGCTGCTGCTGGACGCCACGCCGATCACCGACGCCGGTGCGCTGGTCACCCTGTACCCGCCGAATCGCATCGGCGAACGCCTGTCGGCCTTGCATCACGACCACGCCGAGGGCTTCGACGCCTTGCTTGGCGAATCCCCGGCGATCCGTACCCTGAAAAGCCGCGCCCTGCGCGTGGCGGCCCTCGATGCGCCGTTGCTGATCCACGGCGAGACCGGTACCGGCAAGGAACTGGTGGCACGCGCCTGCCATGCCATCAGCAGCCGCCATGCCGCGCCGTTCCTCGCCCTCAACTGCGCGGCACTGCCGGAGAACCTGGCCGAAAGCGAGCTGTTCGGCTACGCCCCCGGCGCCTTCACCGGCGCGCAGCGCGGTGGCAAGCCGGGGCTGATGGAACTGGCCAACCAGGGCACGGTGTTTCTCGACGAAATCGGCGAGATGTCGCCCTACCTGCAGGCCAAGCTGCTGCGCTTCCTCAATGACGGCAGCTTCCGTCGGGTCGGCGGCGATCGCGAGGTCAAGGTCAATGTGCGGATCCTCAGCGCCACCCACCGCGACCTGGAAAAGATGGTCGCCGAAGGCAGCTTCCGCGAAGACCTGTTCTACCGCCTCAACGTCCTCAACCTCGAGGTGCCGCCGCTGCGTGATCGCGGCCAGGACATCCTGCTGCTGGCCCGCTACTTCATGCAGCAGGCCTGTACCCAGATCCAGCGCCCGCTTTGCCGCCTGGCCCCGGACACCTTCCCTGCGCTGCTCGGCAACCGCTGGCCGGGCAACGTGCGGCAACTGCAGAACGTGATCTTCCGCGCCGCCGCCATCAGCGAAAGCAGCCTGGTGGACATCGGCGACCTGGACATCGCCGGCACCTCGGTAGCCCGCGAGCAGGACGGCGAAATCACCAGCCTGGAGCAGGCCGTCGAGAACTTCGAGAAGAACCTGCTGGAAAAGCTCTACGCCGACTATCCCTCGACCCGCCAGTTGGCGAGTCGCTTGCAGACCTCTCACACGGCGATTGCCCACCGGCTGCGCAAGTACGGAATCCCAACCAAACAATGACCATTCGTAGCGAAATCAATACACCGTAATGATTTCGATACGATCTGTTGTAATGCCTAGCCGGCAAGGCCTTGATACTTCTCGGCATTAATCCCTTCCTTCTGCCGTATCGATTTCATTCCGCTCATTCTGTAATTCGGTCAGGAAAATTCGGGAAAACCCTTTGTTCACGGGCTTTTGGCGAACATGGCCGCGAACTTGCTATGGATATTCCAGACCCCGCCCGCCGCGCCTTTTCCGCGGGCCACCACCGCATCCGGCCGCACCGACGGCCTTCGAGGAGTTTCCATGAGCGAGTTGCGTTTTACTGAAGATCACGAGTGGCTGCGTGCCGAAGCCGACGGCAGCGTGACCGTGGGCATCACCGCCTTTGCCCAGAACGCCCTGGGCGACGTGGTCTATGTGCAACTGCCGGAACTGCAGCAATACGCCAAGGGCGCCGAAGCCTCCACCGTGGAATCGGTGAAAGCCGCCAGCGGCGTGTACATGCCGCTGGACGGCGAAGTGGTCGAGGTCAATGGGCAACTGGAAGACAGCCCGGAGCTGGTCAACGAAGACCCGCTGGGCGACGGCTGGTTCTTCCGCTTTATCCCGGCAGACGCCGGCGCCGTCGCGCAACTGCTCGACCAGGACGCCTACGACCGCCTGATCAAAGCCAACGCCGACGCCTGAGGACCCCGTCATGACCATCAATCTCGGCACCGCCAACGAATTCATCGCCCGCCATATCGGCCCGCGCCAGGCCGATGAGCAGGCCATGCTCGCTACCCTCGGCTTCGACTCGCTGGAAGCCATGAGCGCCGCGGTCATCCCCGACAGCATCAAGGGCACCAGCGTGCTGGAGATGGGCGAAGGCCAAAGCGAAGCCGACGCCCTCGCCGCCCTGAAAGCCATCGCCGGCAAGAACCAATTGGTCAAGAGCGTGATCGGCCAGGGTTACTACAACTGCCATACGCCAGCGCCGATCCTGCGCAACCTTCTGGAAAATCCGGCCTGGTACACCGCCTACACACCGTACCAGCCGGAGATTTCCCAGGGCCGCCTGGAAGCCCTGCTGAACTTCCAGACCCTGATCAGCGACCTCACCGGCCTGCCGATCGCCAACGCCTCGCTGCTCGACGAAGCCACCGCCGTCGCCGAAGCCATGACCTTCTGCAAGCGCCTGAGCAAGAACAAGGGCAGCCACGCCTTCTTCGCCTCGGTGCACTGCCACCCGCAGACCCTCGACGTGCTGCGTACCCGTGCCGAGCCGCTGGGCATCGAAGTGGTAGTCGGCGACGAGCGCGAACTGAGCGACGTCAGCCGCTTCTTCGGCGCCGTGCTGCAATACCCGGCGAGCAACGGTGACGTCTTCGACTACCGCGAGCTGGTCGAGCGCTTCCACGCCGCCAACGCCCTGGTCGCGGTTGCCGCCGACCTGCTGGCCCTGACCCTGCTGACCCCGCCGGGCGAGTTCGGCGCCGACGTGGCCATCGGCAGCGCCCAGCGCTTCGGTGTACCGCTGGGCTTCGGCGGCCCTCACGCCGCCTACTTCTCCACCCGCGACGCGTTCAAGCGCGACATGCCGGGTCGCCTGGTCGGCGTGTCCATCGACCGCTTCGGCAAGACCGCCCTGCGCCTGGCCATGCAGACCCGCGAGCAGCACATCCGCCGCGAGAAGGCCACCAGCAACATCTGCACCGCCCAGGTGCTGCTGGCCAACATCGCCAGCATGTACGCCGTCTACCACGGCCCGCAGGGCCTGAAGCAGATTGCCGCACGCACCCACCAACTGACCGCGATCCTCGCTGCCGGCCTCAACGGCCTGGGCGTGACCGTCGAAACCAGCGCCTTCTTCGACACCCTGACCCTGGCTACCGGTGCCGCTACCGCCGAACTGCACGCACAAGCCCGCGCTGCCGGCTTCAACCTGCGCCAGATCGATGGCGAGCGCGTGGGTGTGTCCCTCGACGAAACCAGCACCCAGGCCGATGTCGAAGCCCTGTGGGCGCTGTTCGCCCAAGGCAAGGCCGCCCCGGACTTCGCCACCCTGGCCGCCGGCACCGCCGGGCAATTGCCGCAGGCCCTGCTGCGCCAATCGGCGATCCTCGAGCACCCGGTGTTCAACCGCTACCACAGCGAAACCGAGCTGATGCGCTACCTGCGCCGCCTGGCCGACAAGGACCTGGCGCTGGACCGCACCATGATTCCGCTGGGCTCCTGCACCATGAAGCTCAACGCCGCCAGCGAGATGATCCCGGTGACCTGGGCCGAATTCGGCAGCCTGCATCCCTTCGCCCCTGCCGAACAAAGCCAGGGTTACCAGCAACTGACTTCCGAACTGGAAGCCATGCTCTGCGCCGCCACCGGCTACGACGCCGTGTCGCTGCAGCCGAACGCCGGCTCCCAGGGCGAATATGCCGGCCTGCTGGCGATCCGTGCCTATCACCAGAGCCGTGGCGACGACCGCCGCGACATCTGCCTGATCCCGTCCTCGGCCCACGGCACCAACCCGGCCACCGCCCATATGGCCGGCATGCGCGTGGTGGTAACCGCCTGTGACGCCCGCGGCAACGTGGATATCGACGACCTGCGGGCCAAGGCCATCGAGCACCGCGAGCACCTTGCCGCGCTGATGATCACCTACCCGTCGACCCACGGCGTGTTCGAGGAAGCCATCGGCGAGATCTGCGCGATCATCCACGACAACGGCGGCCAGGTGTACATCGACGGCGCCAACATGAACGCCATGGTCGGCCTCTGCGCACCGGGCAAGTTCGGTGGCGACGTCTCGCACCTGAACCTGCACAAGACTTTCTGCATTCCTCACGGCGGCGGTGGCCCGGGCGTCGGCCCGATCGGCGTCAAGTCGCACCTGGCGCCGTTCCTGCCGGGCCATGCGCAGATGGAAAACAAGCAAGGGGCGGTCTGCGCAGCGCCATTCGGCAGCGCCAGCATCCTGCCGATCACCTGGATGTACATCCGCATGATGGGTGGCGCGGGCCTCAAGCGTGCCTCGCAGATGGCGATCCTCAACGCCAACTACATCGCCCGTCGCCTGGAAGAGCACTATCCTGTGCTGTACACCGGCAGCAACGGCCTGGTCGCACATGAGTGCATCCTCGACCTGCGCCCGCTCAAGGACAGCAGCGGCATCAGCGTCGACGACGTGGCCAAGCGCCTGATCGACTTCGGCTTCCACGCCCCGACCATGTCCTTCCCGGTCGCCGGCACCCTGATGATCGAGCCGACCGAAAGCGAGTCCAAGGAAGAACTGGATCGCTTCTGCGAGGCGATGATCCGCATCCGCGAGGAAATTCGTGCGGTGGAGAACGGCAGCCTGGACAAGGACGACAACCCGCTGAAGAACGCTCCGCACACCGCGGCCGAGCTGGCGGGCGAATGGCCTCACGGTTACAGCCGCGAGCAGGCGGTGTACCCGCTGCCGTCGCTGGTGGAAGGCAAGTATTGGCCACCGGTGGGTCGGGTCGACAACGTGTTCGGTGATCGCAACCTGGTGTGCGCTTGCCCGTCGATCGAGAGCTACCAAGAGGTCTGAGTTCGCTTGAGGGCCTCATCGCTGGCAAGCCAGCTCCCACATGCGATCCCTGTGGGAGCTGGCTTGCCAGCGATAGGGCCCTTAATCACTCCCTAGAGGAACCTGCCATGTCATTAAGCGTCTTCGACCTGTTCAAGATCGGCATCGGCCCCTCCAGTTCCCATACCGTCGGCCCGATGCGCGCTGCCGCACGCTTCGCCGAAGGGCTGCGGCGTGATGGCCTGCTGGCCGCCACCCACAGCGTCAAGGTCGAGCTGTATGGTTCGCTCGGCGCCACCGGCAAGGGCCACGGCAGCGACAAGGCCGTGCTCCTCGGGCTGGAAGGCGAGCACCCCGACAGCGTCGATACCGAGAGCATTCCCGCCCGCCTGCAGGCGATCCGCGACAGCGGCCGTCTCGACCTGCTCGGCGAGCACAGCATCGATTTCCAGGAAAAACAGCACCTGGCGATGATCCGCAAGCCGCTGGACTACCATCCCAACGGCATGATCTTCCGTGCCTTCGACAGCGCCGGCCTGCAGATTCGCAGCCGCGAGTACTACTCGGTGGGCGGTGGTTTCGTGGTCGACGAGGATGCCGCCGGGGCCAACCGCATCGTCGAGGACAAGACCCCGCTGCCTTACCCGTTCAAGACCGCCAAGGAACTGCTGGCCCATTGCACCGCGCAGCACCTGTCGATCAGCCAGGTGATGCTTGCCAACGAAGCCGCCTGGCGCCCGGAAAGCGAAACCCGCGCCGGTCTGCTGAAGATCTGGCAGGTGATGCAGGATTGCGTCAGTGCCGGCTGCCGCAACGAAGGCATCCTGCCCGGCGGCCTGAAAGTTCGCCGCCGTGCCGCGGCGCTGTACCGCCAGCTCTGCGCCAGCCCGGAAGCCAGCCTGCGCGATGCCCTGTCGGTGCTCGACTGGGTCAACTTGTACGCCCTGGCGGTGAACGAGGAAAACGCCTTCGGCGGACGGGTGGTCACCGCCCCGACCAATGGCGCCGCCGGCATCGTTCCGGCGGTGCTGCATTACTACATGCGCTTTATCCCCGGCGCCAATGAAGACGGCGTTGTGCGCTTCCTGCTCACCGCCGCCGCCATCGGCATCCTCTATAAGGAGAACGCCTCGATCTCCGGTGCCGAGGTCGGCTGCCAGGGCGAAGTCGGCGTGGCCTGTTCGATGGCCGCAGGTGCCCTGTGCGAGGTCATGGGCGGCAGCGTGCAGCAGGTGGAGAACGCCGCGGAAATCGGCATGGAACACAACCTGGGCCTGACCTGCGACCCCATCGGCGGCCTGGTCCAGGTGCCCTGCATCGAGCGCAATGCCATGGGCTCGGTGAAGGCCATCAATGCGGTGCGCATGGCCTTGCGCGGCGACGGGCAGCATTTCGTCTCGCTCGACAAGGTCATCCGCACCATGCGCCAGACCGGCGCGGATATGAAAAGCAAATACAAGGAGACCGCCCGCGGCGGTCTGGCCGTCAACATCATCGAATGCTGACATCCCTTTGCAACCCAGGAGTTCCAAATGTCCACCGAAACACTGCTGAAAACCCCGCTGCATGCCCTGCACCTGGAACTGGGCGCGCGCATGGTGCCGTTCGCCGGCTACGACATGCCGGTGCAGTACCCGCTGGGGGTGATGAAGGAACACCTGCATACCCGTGAGCAGGCCGGCCTGTTCGATGTCTCGCACATGGGCCAGATCCGCCTGCGCGGCGCCAATGCGGCCAAGGCACTGGAAAGCCTGGTGCCGGTGGACATCATCGACCTGCCCGTAGGCATGCAGCGCTACGCCATGTTCACCAACGAGCAGGGTGGCATCCTCGACGACCTGATGGTCGCCAACCTCGGTGATGGCGAACTGTTCCTGGTGGTCAACGCCGCCTGCAAGGATCAGGACCTGGCCCATCTGCGCCAGCACATCGGCGACCAGTGCGAGATCGAGCCGCTGTTCGAGGAGCGCGCCCTGCTCGCCCTGCAAGGTCCGGCGGCGGTGAAGGTACTGGAGCGCCTGGCGCCGCAGGTGGCGAAGATGACCTTCATGCAGTTCGCACCGGTACAACTGCTGGGCGAGGACTGCTACGTCAGTCGCTCGGGCTACACCGGCGAGGATGGTTACGAGATCTCCGTCCCGGCAGGGCAGGCCGAGACGCTGGCCCGCCGTCTGCTGGACGAACCGGAAGTCGCCGCCATCGGCCTCGGTGCCCGCGACTCCCTGCGCCTGGAGGCCGGCCTGTGCCTCTATGGCCATGACATGAACAGCACGACCACACCGGTCGAGGCCAGCCTGCTCTGGGCCGTTTCCAAGGCCCGTCGCGCCGACGGTACAAGGGCCGGCGGCTTCCCGGGAGCGGCCCGGGTCTTCGCCCAGCAGCAGGAAGGCGTGGCACGCAAGCGTGTCGGCCTGCTGCCACAGGAGCGCACGCCGGTGCGCGAAGGTGCCGAGATCGTCGACGATGCGGGCGAAGTGATCGGCCAGGTGTGCAGCGGCGGCTTCGGCCCGACCTTGGGCGCACCGGTCGCAATGGGCTATCTGGACAGCGCCCGCTCGGCCCTGGACAGCCAGGTCTGGGCCATCGTGCGCGGCAAGCGGGTGCCGATGAAAGTGAGCAGGATGCCGTTCGTGGCACAGCGTTATTACCGAGGCTGAGCCCAGGACAAAAAGTGTCATGGTGCGTTCGTATTATTCGATTTCGAACGCACCGGCAAACTTTCGAACATGAGTCTCGGCAAGGCGCTGAAAGAGTGCATAAAAAGCCGCCGGCAAGCGTTTAAAAAAGCCTTGAACCGCGACTCTCCAGGGCTTGTTTTTCCCGGGGAAGTTAGCGTAGAGTCGGTGCACTGTGTTTGCGTGGGTCGCTCGGTTAGTGACCTGGAACAGTAGGCTGAGATTCGCTACAAACCGTTCGACGTCTCTTACTTTCCTGCAACCCAGCCCAGTGTTCTTTCATTGCAAATCGATGAAGGAAACTGTAATCACAATTCAAAGTTTCAAAGGGAATAAGACATGGCTGAACGTCAGAGCGGTACCGTCAAGTGGTTTAACGACGAGAAGGGTTTCGGTTTCATCACTCCTGAAAGCGGTCCGGATCTGTTCGTACACTTCCGCGCCATTCAGGGCAGCGGCTTCAAGAGCCTGAAAGAAGGCCAGAAAGTGTCCTTCATCGCTGTGCAAGGCCAGAAAGGCATGCAGGCTGACGAAGTTATCGCTGAAAACTGAGTTTTCGCACGCCCCGAAAGCCCCTGTCTTCGACAGGGGCTTTTTTTTGCGCGCAATTCCGTAGAATGCAGGCTTTTGCGCCAGGAGCCTCATTGCATGTCCAAACCCTTGCTCCAGCCGCAGGGCGATTTTCCGGCTGCCGGACTTGGCCGTCGTTTCGCGGCGATGTTCTACGACTTCCTGCTCTGCACTGCCTTGCTGATGGTGACCACGCTGGTCTACAAGATGATCCAGATGTCGATCATCGGCGAAACGCGCATGCGCGCCATGACCGAAGCCGGCGCCCTGGATGGCGATCCCCTGCTGTCCACGGTGTTGCTGTTCGTCCTGTTCGGCTTCTTCGCCAAGTTCTGGACCCATGGCGGCCAGACCCTCGGCATGCAGGTATGGGGTGTGCGCGTACAGAACGCCGACGGCAGCGCCATCAGCCTGTGGCAGGCACTGCTGCGCTTCATCGTGTCGATCGCTTCCTGGCTATGCGTTGGCCTGGGTTTCTTCTGGGCGCTGTTCGACAAGCAGAAACGTAGCTGGCATGACATCTACTCGGAAACGCAGTTGGTGCGGGTTCCCAAGCGCAAGAAATGATGTTGTTCTCACTGGCCTCATCGCTGGCGAGCCAGCTCCCACAGGTCCGGCGGTGCACACGATCACTGTGGGAGCTGGCTTGCCAGCGATGAGGCCAGCACAGACAACAGAAATGAAAAAGCCGACCTCAATCGGTCGGCTTTTTCACCTCCACAGGAAACGGATCAACCCGCCCTACGCAACAACCACACCCCCGCCAGCGCGCAGATCACCGCCGGCAGCAGCACCGCCAGCAACGGCGGGAAACCGAACACCTGGCTGGACGGCCCAAGCAGGTCCTGGGCGATGCGGAACACGAAGCCCACCAGCACGCCGGTGAACACGCGTTGACCAAGGGTCACCGAACGCAACGGGCCGAAGATGAAGGAGATCGCCATCAGCACCAGCGCGGCGGTCACCAACGGCTGCAGGACCTTGGTCCAGAACGCCAGCCAGTAGCGGTCGTTGTTCAGGCCCTGGTCGGACAGGTAGTGGATGTAATCCCACAAGCCGGTGATCGACAGCGACTCCGGGGCCATCACCACGGTATTCAGCAGTTGCGGGGTCAGGGCCACGTCCCAGCGCTCTTCCGGGGCTTTCACGATTTCGGTGTGATCACCGCGGAACAGGGTGGTGGTGACATCGGTGAGCAGCCAGTGGTCCTGCTGGTACTGGGCACGCCGGGCAAAGCTCGACGACTGCATGTGCCGCTCGGCATCGAAGCGATAGCGGGTCACACCGAGCATCAGGCCGTTGGGCTGCACCGTGTTGATATGCACGAACTCCTCGCCCTGGCGGTGCCACAGGCCACGCTTGGAGGTTTGCGCCTCGCCGCCACCCTGGGCCAGGGAACGGTCGGCCTGGGCCTTGTTCTCGGTAACCGGAGCGACGTACTCGCCAATCAGGACACCGGCCAGCATCAAGACCAGCATCGGCTTCATCACCGCCCAGACGATGCGACCGACGGACACACCGGCAGCACGCATGACAGTCAGCTCGCTGTTGCTGGCCAGGCTGCCGAGGCCGATCAGGCACCCGATCAGGCCGGCCATCGGCAGCATGTCGTAGAGACGCCGCGGCGCGGTCAGCAGGACGAACTGGCCCGCGTTCCAGAGGGTATAGGTGTCGCTGATATCGCCCATTTCGTCGATGAAGGCGAACAGCGAGGCGAGGGCCAGGATGATCCCGAGCACGGCGAGAATCGCCAGGAACACGCTGCTGCCGATGTAGCCGTCAAGCTTGCGCATGAGGCACCTCCGCAGCACGGGCACGCATCTTCAGGCGCAGCGGCTCCCAGTACATCAGGCCGAGACCGATTAGCAGGAACAGCAGGTGCACTGGCCACAGGCCCACGGAAAGCGGGATCTTGCCCTTCTCCAGGGCGCCGCGGGCGGCAATCAGGACAGTCAGGTAGGCCATATACAGGAGAATCGCCGGCAGCAGCTTGAGGAAACGGCCCTGACGCGGATTGACTCGCGACAGCGGCACCGCCATAAGGGTCACGATGAACACCAGCAGGGGCAGCGACAGGCGCCACTCCAGCTCTGCGCGCTCGCGCGGGGCATCGCTCTTGAACAGTTCGGAGGTGGGGATCGCCTCGCGTTCGGTGATGTCCTGGCTGACTTCCGGCTTGGGCAGCAGTACGCCATAGGTGTCGTACTTGATCGCCCGGTAGTCGGCCTGGCCCGGATTGCCGTCGTAGCGATAGCCGTTTTCCAGGATCAGGTAGCGATTGCCGTCGGCCTGGACTTCCTGGCGCCCTTTCTCGGCGACCAGCACGCTGATGCCGCGGTCCTTGCTTTTGTCGCTGGAGAAACGCTTCTCGGAAATGAACACGCCGGCCAGGTTGGCGCGGTCGTCCGAGAGTTGTTCGGTGTAGGTCACCCGGGTGCCATCACGCAAGGTCTGGAAACGGCCCGGCACCAGGGTGTCGAACTCGGTCAGGGCATCCTGCTGGTTGATGATCTGCGCAACGCGCGCTACGCCCTGCGGCGCCAGGCTCAGGCTCAGCCAGGCGACGAGCAGCGCCACCAGCGCGGCCGGTGCCAGGGTCATGCACAGCAGGCGTTGCTGGCTCATGCCGGTGGCCGAAAGCACGGTCATTTCGCTTTCCAGGTACAGGCGCCCATAGGCCAGCAGGATGCCGAGGAACAGGCCCAGCGGCAGGATCAACTGCAGGAAACCCGGCAGGCGATAGCCCATGATGAGGAACAGCACGCCCGGATCGAGCATGCCCTGTGCGGCCTGGGCCAGGTACTTGATGAAGCGCCCGCTCATGATGATGACCAGCAGCACGGCGCTGACGGCACTCAAGGTCACCAGGACCTCGCGGGACAGATAACGGAAGACGATCAAACCAGCCACTCCTGGGTTGTCAGGCTCGGACAGCCAAACAAGGAAAACGTTGCAACCAACAAGATAGTTGCCGGTGCGTCAATGCACCCGGACTTCGAAGTGGGCGCATTATCCTGTGATTGCCCCTGCCTGTCACTTCGCTCCGTGCAATGCTTGAAAACGGGGTTGTCATGGGCGCCGCACCGGGCTCAAACTGGCGGCTTTGCGTCTGGCCCCTCACGCTGGCCAGGTCACTTCGAGCGCTCACTGTGGTTTGTACGACAGGCAGCGCGCTGACAGTTCATTCGGGGACCCTGACATGGAATTGGTTGTAAAAAGTGTAGCCGCAGCATCCTTGAAAACCGCCACCCTGGTCCTGCCCGTCGGCGAAGGCCGCAAATTGGGCGCCAGCGCCAAGGCCGTCGATGACGCCGCCAAGGGGGCCCTGAGCGCCGTGCTCAAGCGTGGCGATATCGCCGGCAAGGTCGGCCAGACCCTGCTGCTGCAAGGCATCGCCGGGCTGAAGGCCGAACGCGTGCTGCTGGTCGGCACCGGCAAGGACGAAAGCCTGGGCGACCGTAGCTGGCGCAAGATCGCCAACGCCATCCTCGGTGCCCTCAAGGGCCTGAACGGCGCCGACGCGGTACTGGCCCTGGACGACGTCGCCGTGGCCGGCCGCGATGCTCACTACGGCAAGATCCGCCTGCTGGCCGAAACCCTGCTCGACGGCGAATACGTCTTCGACCGCTTCAAAAGCCAGAAAGCCGAACCCCGCGCCCTGAAGAAAGTCACCCTGCTGGCCGACAAGGCCGGGCTGGCCGACACCGAGCGCGCAGTCAAGCACGCCGTGGCCATCACCAGCGGCATGCGCTTTACCCGCGACCTCGGCAACCTGCCGCCGAACCTGTGCCACCCGACCTTCCTCGCCGAAGAAGCGAAGAACCTCGGCAAGGCGTTCAAGGGCCTCAAGGTCGAAGTCCTCGACGAGAAGAAGATCAAGGACCTCGGCATGGGCGCCTTCTACGCCGTAGGCCAGGGCAGCGACCAGCCGCCCCGCCTGATCGTGATGAACTACCAGGGCGCGAAGAAGAGCGACAAGCCGTTCGTGCTGGTGGGCAAGGGCATCACCTTCGACACCGGCGGCATCAGCCTGAAGCCGGGCGCCGGGATGGACGAGATGAAATTCGACATGTGCGGTGCCGCCAGCGTCTTCGGCACCCTGCGCGCCGTGCTCGAACTGCAGTTGCCGATCAACCTGGTATGCCTGCTGGCGTGCGCCGAAAACATGCCGAGCGGCGGCGCGACCCGTCCGGGCGACATCGTCACCACCATGAGCGGGCAGACCGTGGAGATCCTCAACACCGACGCCGAAGGCCGCCTGGTGCTGTGCGACACCCTGACCTACGCCGAGCGCTTCAAGCCGCAGGCGGTGATCGACATCGCCACCCTGACCGGCGCCTGCATCGTCGCCCTCGGCAGCCATACTTCGGGCCTGATGGGCAACAGCGAGGCGCTGGTCGAACAACTGCTCGACGCCGGCAAGCGCGCCGACGACCGCGCCTGGCAATTGCCGCTGTTCGATGAATACCAGGAACAACTGGACAGCCCGTTCGCCGACATCGCCAACATCGGCGGGCCGAAGGCCGGCACCATCACCGCAGGCTGCTTCCTTTCGCGCTTCGCCAAGGCCTACGACTGGGCGCACCTGGACATCGCCGGCACCGCCTGGATCAGCGGCGGCAAGGACAAGGGCGCCACTGGCCGCCCGGTTCCGCTGCTGACCCAATACCTGCTCGACCGTGCCAATGCCTGATCCGGAGGCCGGCCGTTCGCGCGACCGGCCGGCGACTGCCCGATGAGCAAAGTCGACTTCTACATCCTGCCCAGCCCCTCCCCCTCCGCGCGCCTGGACTTCGCCTGCAAGCTGTGCGAAAAGGCCTGGCGCCTGGGACATCGGGTCTATCTGCACTGCTCCGATGCGACACAGCGCGATGAACTGGATGCCCGCCTCTGGGCCTTCAAGGGCGAGGCGTTCGTGCCCCACAGCCATGCCGAAGAAGATGCGGCGGCTGCGGTGGCGCTGGGCATCAGCGAGAATGCCGGCGAACACCAGGACCTGCTGGTCAATCTCGACCTGAAGGTGCCACTGTTCGCCGGCCGCTTCGCCCGTATCGCCGAGATCGTGGTGGAGGATCCGGCGATCCGCCAGGCCACTCGAGAGAGTTTCCGCTTCTACCGTGAACAGGGCTATGCTCTGCAAGATCACCGCTTACAGCGATTCTGACGACGATGGACAAACGCCCGCCCCTGCCTCAATCCGCTCATTTGCTCGACGACCTGGAATCGATTCGCCAGCTGCTGGGCGATGAAACCCTGCAGCCGCCGCTGCTGACCGAGACCGTCGAAGAGCAGATTCCTTTGCTGCTGGAACCTGCCGAAGAACCGGCCAGAC
The DNA here is from genome assembly GCF_029836855.1 of Pseudomonas sp. GD04058. Taxonomy (NCBI): domain Bacteria; kingdom Pseudomonadati; phylum Pseudomonadota; class Gammaproteobacteria; order Pseudomonadales; family Pseudomonadaceae; genus Pseudomonas; species Pseudomonas sp. GD04058. The sequence continues at coordinate 211,207 of NZ_JAOECN010000003.1, read as the reverse complement.
CGGCGCCCGCCGCGGCCCCGGCGGAAGAAGTCGATCCGCAGACCCGCCGCCAGGACACCCTGCTGCACCTGGACGCCGAACTTCGTGCCGCCGCGCAGTTGATCATGCAGGACGTAATCGACGATTTCGCCCCGCACATCGAGAACGAGATCAAGCGCCGCCTGGACGCACGCCTGGAACGCCTGCTCAACCAGTCTTCCTGACTTACGCCAATCCCACAGTTGACTCATAACCCTGTGGGAGCTGGCTTGCCAGCGATGAGGCCGGCAAGAGCAATGATGTTGTCAGGTCTGGCCAAATCGCCGGCAAGCCAGCTCCCACAAGGTTTTGTGTTGTCTTCCCTGCTTATCGCCTCAACCCCCCGCCTCCGTTATACTTCCCGGCTTTCCCGAATAAATGCCATAGGGTCCCCCCGCGCAATGGATAAGACCTACCAGCCGCACGCCATCGAAACCTCCTGGTACAACACCTGGGAGTCCGAGAACTACTTCGCCCCGCAAGGCGCAGGCGAGTCGTACACCATCATGATTCCGCCGCCGAACGTCACCGGCAGCCTGCATATGGGCCACGGCTTCAACAATGCGATCATGGACGCCCTGATCCGCTTCCGCCGCATGCAAGGCCGCAACACCCTGTGGCAGCCAGGCACCGACCACGCCGGTATCGCAACGCAGATGCTGGTGGAGCGTCAACTGGAAGCCAAGGGCCAGAACCGCCACGACCTGGGCCGCGAGAAGTTCCTGGAAAAGGTCTGGGAATGGAAGGATCAATCCGGTGGCAACATCAGCCGCCAGATCCGCCGCCTGGGCTCCTCGGTGGACTGGAGCCGCGAGCGCTTCACCATGGATGACGGCCTGTCCGAAGCGGTCAAGGAAGCCTTCGTGCGCCTGCATGAGGACGGCCTGATCTACCGCGGCAAGCGCCTGGTCAACTGGGACACCAAGCTGCACACGGCGATCTCCGACCTCGAAGTGGAAAACCACGACGAGAAAGGCCACCTGTGGAACCTGCGCTACCCGCTGGCCGACGGCGCGAAAACCGCCGAGGGCCAGGACTACCTGGTGGTTGCCACCACCCGTCCGGAAACCATGCTCGGCGACGCTGCCGTGGCCGTGAACCCGAACGACGAGCGCTACCAGGCACTGATCGGCAAGTTCGTCGAGCTGCCGCTGGTCGGCCGACGCATCCCGATCATCGCCGACGATTACTGCGACCCCGAGTTCGGCACCGGCTGCGTGAAGATCACCCCGGCCCACGATTTCAACGACTACGAAGTCGGCAAGCGCCACAACCTGCCGCTGCTGAACATCTTCGACAAGAACGCTGCGGTCCTGGCCAACGCCCAGGTGTTCAACCTCGACGGCAGCCTCAACGAATCCATCGACGCGCGCCTGCCGGCCAAGTACGCCGGCCTCGACCGCTTCGCCGCGCGCAAGCAGATCGTTGCCGACTTCGAAGCGCTGGGCCTGCTGGTCAGCGTCGACGACCACGCCCTGAAAGTGCCGAAGGGCGACCGCTCGGGCACCGTCATCGAGCCGTGGCTGACCGACCAGTGGTACGTCTCCACCAAGCCGCTGGCAGAGCCTGCCATCGCCGCCGTGGAAGACGGCCGCATCCAGTTCGTACCCAAGCAGTACGAGAACATGTATTTCTCCTGGATGCGCGATATCCAGGACTGGTGCATCAGCCGCCAGCTGTGGTGGGGCCATCGCATCCCGGCCTGGTACGACGCGTCCGGCAAGGTCTACGTCGGTCGCAGCGAGGAAGAAGTCCGCGCGAAGAACAACCTCGGTGCCGACGTGGTCCTGAACCAGGACAACGACGTCCTCGACACCTGGTTCAGCTCCGGCCTGTGGACCTTCTCCACCCTCGGCTGGCCGCAGCAGACCGAATTCCTCAAGACTTTCCACTCCACCGACGTGCTGGTCACCGGCTTCGACATCATCTTCTTCTGGGTCGCCCGGATGATCATGCTGACCATGCACCTGGTGAAGAACGAGGACGGTACCCCGCAGGTACCGTTCAAGACCGTCTACGTCCATGGCCTGGTGCGCGACGGCCAGGGCCAGAAGATGTCCAAGTCCAAGGGCAACGTCCTCGACCCGCTGGATATCGTCGATGGCATCACCCTCGATGCGCTGCTGGAAAAACGCACCAGCGGCCTGATGCAGCCGAAGCTGGCGGAGAAAATCGCCAAGCAGACCAAGGCCGAGTTCCCTGAAGGCATCGCCAGCTACGGTACCGATGCCCTGCGCTTTACCTTCTGTTCGCTGGCGTCCACCGGTCGTGACATCAAGTTCGACATGGGCCGCGTCGAGGGCTACCGCAACTTCTGCAACAAGATCTGGAACGCCGCTCGCTATGTGCTGGACAAGGGCGAAGACTGCGGTCAGAACGGCGAGGCCTACGAGCTGTCCCTGGCCGATCGCTGGATCATCTCGCAGTTGCAGCGCACCGAAGCCGAAGTGACCCGCCAACTGGAACAGTTCCGCTTCGACCTGGCCGCCCAGGCCCTCTACGAGTTCATCTGGAACCAGTACTGCGACTGGTACCTGGAGCTGTCCAAGCCGGTGCTGTGGGACGAGAACGCCCCGGTCGAGCGCGCCCGCGGCACCCGTCGCACCCTGGTCCGCGTGCTGGAAGTAGCGCTGCGCCTGGCCCATCCGTTCATGCCGTTCATCACCGAGGAAATCTGGCAGCGCCTGGCGCCGCTGGCCGGCATCGACGGCAAGACCATCATGCTGCAGCCATGGCCCGTTGCGAACGAAAGCCGCATCGACGCCGCCGCCGAAGCCGATATCGAGTGGGTCAAGGAACTGATGCTCGGCGTCCGCAATATCCGCGGCGAAATGAACATCGGCCCGGGCAAGCCGCTGCAACTGTTCCTGAAAAACGCCAGTGCCGATGACCAGCGCCGCCTGGTCGAGAACGAAGCCCTGCTGAAGAAACTAGCGAAGATCGAGTCGTTCACCGTGCTCGGCGAACAGGACGAAGCGCCGCTGAGTGCCACCGCACTGGTCGGTGACCTGCAAGTGCTGGTGCCGATGGCCGGCCTGATCGACAAGGACGCCGAGCTGGCGCGCCTGAACAAGGAAATCCAGCGTCTGCAAGGCGAGGTCCAGCGAGTCGGCGGCAAGTTGTCCAACGCCGCCTTCGTCGACAAGGCCCCCCCTGCGGTGATCGACAAGGAGCGCGCCAAGCTGGCCGAGGCCGAACAGGCCCTGGCCAACTTCACCGAGCAGCACGCGCGGATCGCAGCTCTTTAAACAAGGCGACAGCGCCGCGGCCCCTGTGGGAGCTGGCTTGTCGGAGCGCCGAACCGCAGCGATGACGATGGTGAATTCACTGACGTAATCGCTGGCAAGCCAGCTCCCACAGGTCTGCGTCAAGCCAACACATCATGCGGTAATCCTTGAGAGCGGGCCTGGCCCGCTCTTGTATTAATGACCATGAACAAACCCAGCCTGCACCCACGCAATCGCCATCAAGGCCGCTACGACTTCCCCCAGTTGATCAAGAGCAGCCCGGAACTGGCGCGCTTCACCATCACCAACCCCCATGGCAAGCCGAGCATCGACTTCGCCGACCCGGAAGCGGTGCGGGTGTTCAACCGGGCGCTGCTCAAGGCCCAGTACGGCATCCAGTTCTGGGATATTCCCGCCGACTACCTGTGTCCGCCGATTCCCGGCCGTGCCGATTACCTGCATGCGCTGGCCGATCTGCTGGCCGAGGAAAACGCCGGGGAGATCCCTCGTGGCGCGCAGATCCAGGTTCTGGACATCGGCGTCGGCGCCAACTGCATCTACCCGCTGCTGGGCAATGCCGATTACCGTTGGCGCTTCGCCGGCTCGGATATCGACCCGGTCGCCCTGGCTTCGGCCAAGGCCATCGTCCAGGCCAATGGCCTGGGCAAGTTCATCAGCCTGCGCCAACAAGGCAACCGCAAGCACATCCTCAGCGGCCTGCTGGCTGCCGACGAGCGCTTCGACCTGACCCTGTGCAACCCACCCTTCCACGCCTCTCGCGAGGAAGCTACCCGGGGCAGCCAGCGCAAATGGCGCGCCCTGGGCAAGGCCGATCCGAAGCGCAAGCTGCCGGTGCTGAACTTCGGCGGGCAGAACAACGAGTTGTGGTGCGAGGGCGGCGAGATTCGTTTCGTCACCCAATTGGTGCAGGAGAGCAAGGCCTTGGGCCAGCAGGTGCTGTGGTTCAGCAGCCTGGTGTCGAAGGCATCCAACCTGCCCGGCATCGAAGCCGCGCTGAAGAAGGCTGGTGCCGTGGAGCAGCGGGTGATGGAGATGGGCCAGGGGCAGAAGCAGAGCCGACTGGTGGCCTGGACTTTCCAGAATGCGGACAGTCGCCGGCTTTGGCGCGAGCAACGCTGGAAATAAGCAACTTTCGGCAGGTATAAAAAAACCGCATCAGGCTCGCGCCGGATGCGGTTTTTTTGCTGCTTACAATTACTTGTTAACAGCGTCGGTCAGCACTTTGGCTGGCACGAACTTGACGACTTTCTTGGCAGCGATTTCGATGGCAGCGCCAGTCGAAGGGTTGCGACCGGTACGGGCAGGACGCTCGGTGATTTTCAGCTTGCCAATGCCTGGCAGGGTGATTTCGCTGCCGTTTTCCAGTTGATCAGCAACGATCTGGCCCAGTTGCTCCAGAGCGTTACGCGCGGTGGTTTTCGGCGCGTCGATAGCTTCAGCGATATCGGCGATCAGTTGGTCTTTGGTCAATGCCATGGTGGTGTTCCTTCCCTAATCAAATTCAGTGAGTTTGCAGAGTGCCGTGTCAGCCGTCGATTCCGGTTTCGTAGTGCGGAAACCCGGGGTACTTCCATTTTGCCAATCGCGTATGTAGATACATAAAAATGCGATTGGTTCGACGTGACGCCAGCGGTCTGCCAGCAATGCGCCTTAAGGGGGGCGCAAGACCGGGCAAAACTACCACAGGAATGGATAAATATCCGCTTCGCCCAAGGCAAAAGTGCAGGTTTTTCGGGGGTTTACACAAAATATCGCAAAAAAGGGAAGGAAAAACGAACCTTGATCCTTCGCATGCGCTACAGAACCCCGTCCCGGGCTCCAGCTAGGTTACACTTGGCAACTTTGCCCGGCCCCGCGCCATACCTTCACCGAGCCGAGAATTCCATGCCGATCCGTCACTGCATCGTCCACCTGATCGACAAGAAACCCGATGGCAGCCCAGCAGTCCTGCACGCGCGCGATTCCGAACTGGCAGAATCGACCGCCATCGAAAACCTCCTGGCCGACCTGAACGACAGCTACAACGCCAAGCAGGGCAAGGCCTGGGGCTTCTTCCATGCCGAGTCAGGCGCCCACCCCTTCAGCGGCTGGCTGAAGGAATACCTCGATAGCGAGAAGACCTTCACCGAATTCAGCCGCATCGCGGTGGAACACCTGCAGAAGCTAATGGAAGAGTCGAACCTGTCGGTCGGCGGGCACGTGCTGTTCGCCCATTACCAGCAAGGCATGACCGACTACCTGGCCATCACCCTGCTGCACCACAGCGAAGGCGTGGCGGTGAACGCCGAGCTGGATGTCACCCCGTCCCGTCACCTGGACCTCAGCCAGTTGCACCTGGCGGCACGGATCAATATTTCCGAGTGGCGCAACAACGCGAACTCCAAGCAGTACATTTCCTTTATCAAGGGCAAGAACGGCAAGAAGGTCTCGGACTACTTCCGCGACTTCATCGGCTGCCAGGAAGGGGTCGACGGTCCGGGCGAAACACGCACCCTGCTCAAGGCCTTCAGCGATTTCGTCGAGAGCGAGGACCTGCCGGAGGAAGCCGCCCGCGAGAAGACCCAGACCCTGGTCGACTACGCCACCAGCCAGACCCGCGCCGGCGAGCCGGTGACCCTTGAAGAACTCTCCGGCCTGATCGACGAAGACCGGCCGAAAGCCTTCTATGACCATATCCGCAACAAGGACTACGGCCTGTCACCGGAGATTCCGGCGGACAAGCGTACCCTGAATCAATTCCGCCGCTTCACCGGCCGCGCCGAGGGCCTCTCGATCAGCTTCGAGGCCCATCTGCTGGGTTCCAAGATCGAGTACGACGAGGAGGCCGGAACCCTGATCATCAAGGGCCTGCCGACCCAATTGACCGACCAGTTGAAACGCCGCAAGGACTGAACCGCCGGTCCGAACTGGCATTTTTGTCAGTAGCTGAGCCTATGTCCGCCTCCTTAGCCTGAGATTGTCACCACCGGCAATCTCGGCCTCATGTCCCGCTCGTGGTGACTTCCTGCCAGTCAACCTTCGCTTGCCGGGGTGAACGATGAAGACACTCGCGACACTTCTTGCACTGACGACCGTACTCGCCTCGGGTACCACCCTCGCCGGCCCCGGCGAGGATACGGTCAATGCCATGAACGTTCGTCTCACCGACCAGAGAGTGAATTGCGGCGCGCTGTCGATGCCCGCCGTTCTCTGCACCGGGGTCATAGTCAGGGCCACCGACGATCCCAGGTTCTGGGTCCCCCAGGAAAAGAACATCAAGTCCGGCGCGATCTCCGCCTCGTACCTGCGCAACGATGCCAAGTTCAAGACCTTGGTCTTTGGCCGCAACAGGGGCTTCACCCTGTTACCGGTCTTGCTCAACCGGCCAAACAACCAAACTTACGAGGTGCTCTGCGCCTTCCCCAACGATGGCGGCACGGATAACCGCAACGATCGCGGCTGCGGGGATCATGTGCAAAACCCCGAGGTGCAGGACTACTGCGACGTGCTGGGCATCATGACCGGGGAAGACTGGTACAGGAGATTCCGTTCCGACAAGGTGCAGTACAGCGAGATCTGCGCCTTCGACATTCGCGACCGTCGCAATGCCCATGCCGGCCCGGCCTTCATGGCCAGCATCAATGCCCGCAACCTGGGCGGCGAGACCCTGTTCGCCGTGCAGAACGAACTGCGCATCGCCACCTGGGGCAACAATCCGCCCTTCGACCCTCCGGTGGAAAGCGTCTTCTACACAGCGCCTCCGGTGTCCGACACCTCGGGCCTGGAGGGTGCCCGGGCCGAGCAGATCGAATGGTGGCTGGCAGCCAGGCAGTACCTGCCGCTGGTCAAGCTGAACCTGCCGCAGACCATGGCGGCCAATCCGCACTTTGGCTTCGACACCGTGGATCAAGTGATCCAGCCTGTCAGCGAACCCGATCGGTGCCCGGGCTTCATCAAAAGCTCTGCCTGGAAAACCGAACGCAAAGGCGCCTACTTCGCCACTCAATTGGACAGCCTGCAGGTCGAGCTCAACGATTGCGCGAAAACTATCCCGCCCAGCCAATTGAACAATCTGTTCAATGAGATCGCTGCCCGCCATTACCGGGACGAGAAATGGGGAGACCACCCGGTCCTTACCAGCGATGCCACGCAGAACGCGGCACTGGTACAGGCCAAAAACTATCCACGCCCCACCCATATCGTCAGCGGCATGCGTGCTCAGTTGGCCTGCCAACTGGCACTGCCGGCACGACCGGGGATCATCACGCTGGAGCCCAAGCGCCCCGAGGGTACGACCGAAGCGTTGAAGAACATGAACTGCAACCTTTAGAAGGATACTCCGGCGAAGGATGCCACCAGTGCCTCCTTCGCGCTCTTGCGCAAGCGCTTGATCAGGCGTTCATGACGCAAGGCCTGCGACTTGTCCGGCCATTGCTCGACGTACACCAGCGCCACCGCCGGGCTGGTGCTGAAATAGCGAGCGCCCTGGCCTTTCTGGTGAGCCGCGAAACGGCGTTCGGGATTGTCGCTGATGCCGCAGTACAGCGAGCCGTTGGCGGCCCGCACGAGATAGACGTACCAAGGCTTTTCAGGGAGAACGGGGGCGGCGGCGTCGGTCACGGTGAACTGAAAGGTCTGACGGCAGAAGCCGACAGCTTACCGCCTCAGCGCCCGCTCTGGAACGCGCGCAGGCCCTTGAGCGCCTGCTGGCCGACCTTGTTGCGCAGGAATGGCGTCCAGCCCAGCAGCAGCCCTGGAGTGCCCAGTGCCTGGCGGGACCAGCGCCAGAAATCGAAGACATCATGGTGTTCGACGATCAGGCCATCGCGGATGACGAAAGTGGCGCGAATATCGTTGACCACCACGCGTCCCGTCTGGCTGAACAGGTAGGTCGCTACCCAATGCGCCGAGCCGCCACGCTCGTCGGCGCGAACATTATCGAAGGTCAGGGAGAAGTCCTTGGCACGGCTGGTCAGCATGCGCCACATATCGCCAGCATCCTTGCCGCGCAGGGTGCCGAAGGCCGGGTCGCTGAAGACGATATCGGGGCTGTAGCAAGCGACCATCGCCTCGGCATCCAGGCGCTGGAAGGCTTGGTAGAAACGGTTGATCAGGGCACTGTTGGCATCGCTCATGGCGGGTTCCATCACCGGAAGGATCGAGCGATGCACGATAGTCCGGCCGGCAGCACAAGGCCAGTGCCATCAACCGGACGAATGGCGCGACTTCAGATCCGCTCGCTGCTCACCCGGACATACCGTGCGCGGCCGGCCAGCACCCCGAAGCCGATGGCACCGGTGCCGATGACCGCGAAGATCCAGCCCACCGCATTCCAACCGCCGGATAGGTCGTGCACCAGTCCCACCGCAAACGGTCCGGCCGAGGCCAGGGTATAACCGACGCCCTGGGCCATGCTCGAAAGATGGGCTGCGACATGGGCGTCCCGGGAACGCAGGACGATCAGGGTCAGGGCCAGGGCGAAGGTGCCGCCCTGGCCGATGCCAAGCACCACGGCCCAGCCCCACAACCCGCCGAGCGGCGCGTACAGGCAGCCGAACAGACCGACCAGGGTCAGCAGCATGACGATAACGATCGCCAGGCGCTGGTCCTTGCCGCGGGTGGCCAGCATCGGCGCGGTCAGTGCGCTGAGCAATTGCACGATCACCGAGCCGGACAGCACCAGGCCCGCTTCGACAGGGCTCAGGCCCCGACCGATAAGGATCGACGGCAGCCAGCCAAAGACGATATAGGCCAGCGACGATTGCAAACCCATGTACAGCGTGACCTGCCAGGCCAGGCGGTCGCGCCACAGGCCGCGTACCTGGAACGCGGCATGATGCGCGCCGTGGCCCTGACGGGCCTGTGGCAACCAGATCAAGGCTGCCAGCAGCGCTGGAACCAACCAGACGCCAAGCCCGAGGCGCCAGTCATCGCCGAAGTGATGACCCAGCGGCACCGTCGCCCCCGCCGCCAGCGCCGCGCCCAGGCACAGGGCCATGGTGTAGACGCCCATCAGGCTGCCGGCATGGTTCGGAAAATCGCGCTTGACGATGCCCGGCAGGAGAACGCCGATCACCCCGATGCTGGCACCCGCGATGAGGCTGCCGGCGAAGATGCCGAAGCTACCGAAATTACTGCGCAAGGCGATACCGCCGGCCAGGCACAGCAGCACACCGAGGATCACCCGCTCGCTGCCGAAACGCCGTGCCAGCAGCGGTGCCAGGGGCGCGAACAGGCCCAGGCACAGCACCGGCAAGGTCGTCAGCAAACCGGCCTGGGAACCGCTCAGGCCCAGGCTGCGGGACACATCACCGAGGACCGGGGCCATGCTCGACAGCGCCGGACGCAGGTTCAGCGCCACCAGCACCAGGCCGAGCAGAAGCAGCCAGGCGCTGGGTTGTCCGGCAGGCGGCTGCAGTTCGGCATCGTCGACTTCGGCGTCGATCAGCAATTCGTCAAGCACCGGCCCGTGGGGCGTCGGCTTGGTGGGAAGGTCTTGGCCCATGGCAGTCTCGAAAGTTCAAGGTTCATTGATCAACGTCCGGCTGAGGGTCTTGGCCCGTTCCGGATCTTGTCGCTCGACGGCGTCGAGGATTTGTACGTGCAGGTCGAATACCGCCTGCTTGCGCGGGGTGTGGCTCATGCTGTGTTCCAGCTTCATCGCCACCACACTGGAGAAATAGCGGTACAGCTCGATGAGTGCAGGGTTGTGCGCGGCGTCCACCAGGCGTTGGTGGAAGACCAGGTCGCAGCGGATGTAGTCGTCGAGCTCGCCATGGAAATGGTTGCCGCTGTGCTTGAGCGCCTCGTGCAATCCGGCCAGGTCCGCCTCGGTACGACGCAGCGCGGCCAGGCCGATGGCTTCGGCTTCCAGCAGGTGCCGCGCTTCCCTGGCATGTTCCAGGCTGCAGGCCGACAGCGCCTGCACCGCCGACAACGGATCGGAGGCGGTGCGCAGGTAGCTGCCATCGCCCTGACGGATCTCCACCTGGCCGCTGAAGGCCAGTACGCGCATGGCTTCACGCACGGTGTTGCGGCTGATGCCGAGTTCGGCAGCCAGTTCGGGCTCGGTGGGCAGGCGCTGGCCAACGGCCCAGAAGCCCTGGGTGATGCGCTGGCGCAGTTGTTCGACGGCTTGTTCGACCAGGGAGCGTTTGATGAGCATTGGGTTATTACATCCAATCATCGGATGAATTCAGGGAGGGCAAGGTTAACGGGTTGTTTCAGAGAATTGCAAATCGGGAGGGAGATAAAGGTTGAGCTTTCGGGCCTCATCGCTGGCAAGCCAGCTCCCACCCTGTGGAGCTGGCTTGCCAGCGATGAGGCCCTAAGGTCAGTTCAGGGCGTCGAGCAACGCCTGGTTCTGCTCTTCGGTACCGATGCTGATACGCAGGAACTGGTCGATCCGCGGCAGCTTGAAGTGCCGCACGATCACGCCCTGCTCGCGCAGCGCCGCAGCGATGCCTGCAGCATCTTTCTGCGGGTGACGGGCAAAGATGAAGTTGGCCGCCGACGGCAGCACGTCAAAGCCACGCGCGGTCAACTCGGCCACCAGCTTCTCGCGACTGGCGATGACCTTGTTGCACGTCTCTTCGAAATACCCGCGGTCCTCGAACGCCGCAGTGGCGCCGACGATGGCGATACGATCGAGCGGATAGGAGTTGAAGCTGTTCTTGATCCGCTCCAGCGCCTCGATCAGGTCCGGGTGCCCGACTGCCAGGCCAACCCTGAGCCCCGCCAGCGAGCGCGACTTGGACAGGGTCTGGGTCACCAGCAGGTTCGGGTAGCGGTCCACCAGGCTGATCGCAGTCTGCCCGCCAAAATCGATATAGGCCTCATCCACCACCACCACGGACTCGGTGTTGAGCTTGAGCAGTTGCTCGATGGCGTCCAGGGCCAGCAGGCAACCGGTCGGCGCGTTCGGGTTGGGGAAGATGATCCCGGCGTTCGGCTGGCTGTAGTCTTCGACGCGGATCTGGAACTGCGCGTCCAGCGCCACCGGTGCCGACTTGATGCCATACAGGCCGCAGTACACCGGATAGAAGCTGTAGCTGATGTCCGGGAACAGCAGCGGTGCGTCGTGCTGGAACAGGCCGTGGAAGATGTGCGCCAGCACTTCGTCCGAGCCGTTGCCGAGGAACACCTGGTTGGGCTGCACGCCGTAATAGCGAGCGACGGCCTGCTTGAGCAGGTCGCTGTTCGGGTCCGGGTACAGGCGCAGGTTCTCGCCCAGTTCGCCGCGCATGGCTTCCAGCGCTTTCGGCGAAGGGCCATACGGGTTTTCGTTGGTATTGAGCTTGACCAGTTTGGTCAGCTTCGGCTGTTCGCCCGGTACGTAAGGCACCAGGTTCTTGACGAAGGGGCTCCAGAATTTGCTCATGTTCAGTTGCCCTCTTTATCGGCAAGGATGCGGTATTCGGCACTGCGCGCGTGGGCGCTGAGGGACTCGCCGCGGGCCAGGACCGATGCGGTCTTGCCCAGTTCGGAAGCCCCCTGTTCGGAGCAGAAGATGATCGACGAACGCTTCTGGAAGTCGTAGACCCCCAGCGGCGAGGAGAACCGCGCGGTGCCGGAGGTCGGCAGCACGTGGTTCGGGCCGGCGCAGTAGTCACCCAGGGCTTCGCTGGTGTGGCGGCCCATGAAGATCGCACCGGCATGACGGATCTTCGGCAGCCAGGCCTGTGGGTCGGCGACCGACAGCTCCAGGTGCTCCGGCGCGATGCGGTTGGCCACTTCGATGGCCTGCTCCATGTCGCGAACCTGGATCAGTGCGCCACGCCCTTCCATGGAGGTGCGGATGATCCCGGCGCGGTCCATGGTCGGCAGCAGCTTGTCGATGCTGGCGGCGACACGCTCGAGGAAATCGGCGTCGGGGCTGACCAGGATCGACTGGGCGTCCTCGTCGTGCTCGGCCTGGGAGAACAGGTCCATGGCGATCCAGTCCGGGTCGGTCTGGCCATCACAGACCACGAGGATTTCCGACGGGCCGGCGATCATGTCGATACCGACCTGGCCGAACACATGGCGCTTGGCAGTGGCGACATAGATGTTGCCCGGACCGACCACCTTGTCCACCTGCGGGACGCTCTCGGTGCCATACGCCAGGGCCGCGACGGCCTGGGCTCCGCCAATGGTGAAGACGCGATCGACACCGGCGATGCAGGCCGCGGCAAGGACCAGTTCGTTGACCTCACCACGCGGGGTTGGTACCACCATCACCACCTCACTGACACCGGCGACCTTGGCCGGAATGGCGTTCATCAGCACGGAGGAAGGATACGACGCCTTGCCGCCCGGCACGTAAAGGCCGGCACGATCCAGCGGGGTGACTTTCTGGCCGAGAACGGTGCCGTCGGCCTCGGTGTAGCTCCAGGAATCCTGCTTCTGCCGCTCGTGGTACAGGCGCACGCGCTCGGCAGCCTTTTCCAGGGCCTGGCGCTGCTCCGCGGTGATGCGGGTCAGGGCCAGTTCCAGGCGCTCGCGGCCGAGGATCAGGTCATCGATGGATTTGGCGTCGACGCCATCGAAACGCTGGGTGAACTCCACCAGCGCTGCGTCGCCGCGCTCGCGCACGGCCTGGATGATGTCGAGGACCCGCTGGTTCACCGCGTCATCGGACACGCTTTCCCAGCTCAGCAGATGATCCAGATGTCGGGCGAAATCCGGGTCAGCGGCATTGAGTCGGCGAATTGCGGTGGACGTGGTCATAGCTAAGGCCTCGGTTATTTGGCGAATGCTCAGGCGCCCTGAAGCTACCAGACCATCCGCGCGGGCACCCGAGAAAATTGGCTATGACGCGGATAGACGGGCGCGACTAAAAGCCGCGCGCATGGTCAGCCGCGGTGTCGCGACTCCACGGCCTGGCGCAGGGTGTCGATCAGGCTCTGGATACGGGCGTGCTGCATCTTCATCGATGCCTTGTTGACCACCAGGCGGGAGCTGATGGTGGCGATGAGTTCCTGGGGCTCAAGACCGTTGGCCCGCAGTGTGTTGCCGGTATCGACGACGTCGATGATCTTGTCGGCGAGGTTGACCAGCGGCGCCAGCTCCATCGAGCCGTAGAGCTTGATGATATCGACCTGGCGGCCCTGCTCGGCGTAGTAGCGCTTGGCAACATTGACGAACTTGGTGGCGACGCGCAGGCGGCCCTTGGGCTCCGGGGCGCCGATGGCACCGGCGGTCATCAGCTTGCAGCGGGCGATGTTCAGGTCCAGCGGCTCGTACATGCCCTGGCCGCCGTATTCCATCAGCACATCCTTGCCGGCCACACCCAGATCGGCGGCACCATGCTCGACATAGGTCGGCACGTCGGTGGCCCGCACGATCAGCAGGCGCACGTCGTCCTGGGTCGTGGGGATGATCAGTTTGCGGCTCTTGTCCGGATTCTCGGTGGGCACGATGCCCGCTTCCGCCAGCAGCGGCAGGGTATCGTCGAGAATGCGGCCCTTGGACAGCGCGATGGTCAACATGAAACGTCGGTCCTTATGCGGCTTGAAGCCGCCGGCCCTGTACGAGCAACCGGCGGCGATCAGTTCGGTACGGCAGTGTCGGCGCGTCCCTGCGCCTGGTGCAGGCTAGCCCGGTACGCGACGGATCTTCGCGCCAAGCATCTGCAGTTTTTCCTCGATGCATTCGTAGCCGCGATCTATGTGGTAGATGCGGTCGATCAGGGTGTCGCCCTCGGCAACCAGTGCCGACAATACCAGGCTGGCAGAGGCCCGCAGGTCGGTGGCCATGACCGGGGCGCCTTTCAGGGCCTTGGTCCCGGTGACGATGGCAGTGTTGCCCTCGACCTGGATCTGCGCGCCCATGCGGTGCATTTCGTAGACGTGCATGAAGCGGTTTTCGAAGATCGTCTCGATCACCGCGCCAGTGCCTTCGGCAATCGCGTTGAGGGAAATGAACTGCGCCTGCATGTCGGTCGGGAACGCCGGGTACGGTGCGGTACGCAGGTTGACGGCCTTGGGCCGCTTGCCGTGCATGTCCAGTTCGATCCAGTCTTCGCCGGTGGTGATTTCCGCGCCGGCTTCCTTGAGCTTCTCGAGGACGGCTTCGAGGATGGTCGGATCGGTGTCCTTGACCTTGACGCGACCGCCGGTAACGGCAGCGGCGACCAGGTAGGTGCCGGTCTCGATACGGTCGGGCATGACACGGTAGGTCGCCGAACCCAGGCGCTCGACGCCATCGATGGTGATGGTGTCGGTACCGGCACCCTGGATCTTCGCGCCCATGGCGATCAGGAAGTTGGCCAGGTCGACCACCTCCGGCTCGCGCGCGGCGTTCTGCAGGACGCTGCGACCCTTGGCCAGGGCAGCAGCCATCATGATGTTCTCGGTACCGGTCACGCTGACGGTATCGAAGAAGAAGTGCGCACCGCGCAGGCCACCTTCAGGCGCCTTGGCCTTGATGTAGCCGCCTTCCACTTCGATCTTCGCGCCCATGGCCTCGAGGCCGCGGATGTGCAGGTCGACCGGACGCGAACCGATGGCGCAACCACCAGGCAGGGCCACTTCGGCCTCGCCGAAACGGGCGACCATCGGGCCCAGCACCAGGATCGAGGCGCGCATGGTCTTGACCAGCTCGTACGGCGCGACCAGGGTCTTGATGGTGCGTGGATCGATCTCCACCGAGAGTTTCTCGTCGATCACCGGCTCGATGCCCATGCGCCCGAACAGCTCGATCATGGTGGTGATGTCGTGCAGGTGCGGCAGGTTGCCAACGGTGACCGGGCCATCGCACAGCAAAGTGGCCGACAGAATCGGCAGGGCCGCGTTCTTCGCGCCGGAGATACGGATCTCGCCGTCGAGACGAGCGCCGCCAGTAATAATCAGTTTGTCCATTTGAACTCTCGCCGCCACAGGTGGCTCAGGTGCGCTCAGCCCAGGCTGCGCTGCTGAAAAATTTCATGGTGACCGCGTGGATGCGGCCATCGGTGATCCACGGATTAAGGTGAGCGTAGATCTGCTGCTGACGCTTGACCGGGCTCAGGGCCGCGATTTCGTCGCTGATCACGTTCAACTGGAAGTTGCAGCCTTCGCCTTCAACTTCGACCCGGGTTCCCGGCAACTTTTCTTCAAGGAAGTTCTTAACTTCTACGGCCTGCATGCTCAACCTCAATCGGCGCCCTGTGCGCGCGGGTCGGCCATCATACAAAAAAGCCCCTCGCCTGCGAACCCCGTTGACGAGGACTCTGACAGAGGGGCTTCGTTTCGCTTACTCGATCACTGCAATGCCAGGATGTCGTCCAGGCCATAGACTTCCGCGATTTCCCGCATGCCGTGGGGCATGCCGCGGATTGCGCAGTGTTTACCGACGGCTTGGGCGTCACGGATAAAGCCCAGCAGCAAGGACAGGCCGACGCTGCTGGACTGTTCCACCGCGGTGCAATCGAGCACCAGCGCCTCGGCCTTGCTCGATGCAATCAGCGCGGCGCCCTGCTTGCGCAGGTCCGGACCGGAGCGATAGTCGAGAATGCCGGCCAGGCTCAGCACTCCCGGCTCGGCCAACTGCACGCTGCCAAGGCTCATTGCGCCTGCTTCTCCGCCGCATCCTCGGTGACCGCCTTGGCCTTGGCGACTTCGCCGGCCCAGTTGTCGATGGTCTTGTCGAGGTCGTTGCCGTTGCGCTGCATGGCGTCGGCGAACTGGTCACGGAACAGCTTGCCGATGTTGATGCCGTTGACGATCACGTTGCGCACCTTCCACTCGCCATTGAGCTTCTGCAAGGTGTACTGCACCGGATAGACAGCACCATTGGTGCCGGTGACCTTCATGCCGACGCTGGCGCGATCGCCATCCTCGGCCTTGGCCGGATCCACCACGATACCCTGGTTGTTGTACTCCAGCAGGGCGTTGCCATAGAACTGCATCAGGCTGCGCTTGAAGTTTTCCTGGAAGCGCTGCATCTGCGCCGGGCTGGCCTGACGCGAGTATTTCACGGTCATGATGCTCTTCGAGATGCCGTCGGCATCCACGACCGGACCGAGGATGTTGTTCAGCGCATCGTAGAACTGGCCAGGATTGGCCTTGTACTGCTCCTTGTTGGCCTTGAGGTCGTTGAGCAACTGGGTGGTGGTGCCCTGAATCACGTCATGGGCCGATTGACCCGGTGCCGCCAGTGCCAGCATGGGCAGGGCCGCCAGCAACACCAGCAGGCCGCGTCGCAGGATGGAAATCATGGAAACTCCTTATTTAGCTTCTTTGCCTACGGTATTGAGCAGGAACTTGCCAATCAGATCTTCCAGGACCAGCGCCGACTGCGTGTCATGGATCACGCCGCCATCCTTGAGCACGGAATCTTCCCCGCCGACGCTGATGCCGATGTACTTCTCGCCGAGCAACCCGGCGGTCAGGATCGATGCAGTGGAGTCGACCGGGAGGTTGTCCACGCTCTTGTCCAGTTGCAGGGTCACCCGACCGGTATAGGTATCGCGGTCCAGATCGATGGCCGTGACCTTGCCGATGGTCACACCGGCCATGGTCACTTTTGCTCTGACCGTCAAACCGGCGATATTGTCGAAATTCGCATAAAGTTTATAGGTATCGCTGCCAGGGCTGGCGGACAGGCCACTGACACGCAGGGCCAGCAGGATCAGCGCCAGGATCCCGGCCAGAAGGAACAGGCCGACACCGATTTCCAGGGTGCGGTTTTGCATCAGAAATCTCCAAACATCAGGGCGGTCAGAATAAAGTCCAGGCCAAGGACTGCCAGCGAGGCATAGACCACGGTTCTGGTGGTGGCCCGACTGATCCCCTCTGAGGTGGGCTCGCAGTCATAGCCTTGAAAAACGGCAATCCAGGTGACGACGAAGGCAAACACAACGCTCTTGATCACGCCGTTGAGCACGTCATCGGTAAACGACACGCTGTTCTGCATGTTCGCCCAGAATGAGCCTTCATAGACCCCCAGCCAGTCCACCGCGACCCACGAGCCGCCCCAGATGCCCACCACGCTGAAGATCATCGCCAGCAGCGGCAGGGAAATGAAGCCGGCCCACAGGCGCGGGGCGACGATGTACTTGAGCGGGTCGACACCGATCATTTCCAGGCTGGAAAGCTGCTCGGTGGACTTCATGTTGCCGATCTCGGCGGTCAGCGCGGAACCGGCACGCCCGGCGAACAACAGCGCGGTGACTACCGGCCCCAGTTCGCGCAGCAGGGTCAGGGCGACCATCTGCCCCACCGCCTGCTCCGAACCGTACTTGGTCAGGATGCTGAACCCCTGCAGGGCCAGGACCATGCCGATGAACATGCCGGATACGACGATGATCGCCAGCGACAGCACGCCTACCGAATAGAGCTGGCGCACCAGCAGCTGGAAACCGCCGCCGATACCGCCGCGCCCGACCAGCGCGTGCAACAGGAACAGGCAGGAGCGCCCCATGACCGCGACCACGTCGATGGCCGAACGGCCGAAACGGCGGATACGTTCAAGCAAGGATTTTCTGCGCATCTAACGCTTCCCCAACAGATCGGCGCGGTAGTCAGGCGCAGGAAAATGGAAAGGCACCGGTCCGTCCGGGTCGCCCTTCATGAATTGGCGGATGCGTGGGTTGTCCGAGTCCATCAGCTCTGCCGGGGTACCCTGGCCAAGCACCTGGCCGTCGCCCACCACATAAATGTAGTCGGCGATGCTGGCGGTTTCCGCCAAGTCATGGGAAACCACGATGCTGGTGATGCCAAGCGCATCGTTGAGCAGGCGGATCAGGCGTACCAGGACGCCCATGGCGATCGGGTCCTGGCCGACGAAAGGCTCGTCGTACATGAGGATCTGCGGATCCAGGGCGATCGCCCGGGCCAGCGCCACGCGGCGCTTCATGCCACCGGAGAGCTCGTCGGGCATCAGTTCGATGGCGCCGCGCAGGCCGACCGCCTGCAGCTTCATCAGAACGATGTCGCGAATCATCTCCTCGGAAAGCCGGGTGTGGACGCGCAACGGAAACGCCACGTTCTCGAACACGTCGAGGTCGGTAAACAGCGCGCCGCTCTGGAAGAGCACGCCCATCTGCTTGCGCGCGTCGAACAGATCGCTGCGCGACAGGGTCGGCAGGTTCTGCCCGGCCACCCACACTTCACCGCTGGCCGGTCGCAGCTGGGCGCCCATCAGGCGCAGCAGCGTGGTCTTGCCACAGCCGGAAGGCCCCATGATGCCGGTGACCTTGCCCTTGGGAATGCGTATGTCGACATTATTGAAGATGCTGCGCGAGCCGCGCTTGAAGGTCACGCCCTTCAACTCGACCGCGTAGGCGTTATCAACGCTCATCTAGACTCCTTGCGATGCAGCCTTGAGCTCAGACGCACGGCCCCTTCGTGGAGACACGCAATAATCGAGCAGGCCGAACTGGTGGCGAACTATAGCACCGCTGGCAAGGCCTTCCCAAGGCCATCGCGCTGCCTGTTCAGGCCCGGTACAGGCATTTTCGTGCCATCGCCAAAGGGAACCGCGATGGCACAAATCGCTCAAACGGACAGCCTGCGACCAATCCGCAGGTGAGGCTTTCGCGCATTACCGCTATAATCGCGCCCCTTTCATCAGGCAACCCGATTTCCGACATGAGCCAATCCACCGACCTGATCCAATCCGCGCAGCGCACCATCCGCCTCGAGATCGAGGCGGTGCAGGGCTTGCTCGCCCATATCGACGCCGATTTCGTCAAGGCGTGCGAACTGATCCTGGGCAGCAAGGGCCGCGTTGTCGTGGTGGGCATGGGCAAATCCGGGCATATCGGCAACAAGATTGCCGCAACGCTCGCCAGCACCGGGACCCCGGCGTTCTTCGTCCATCCTGCCGAGGCCAGCCACGGTGACATGGGCATGATCACCCGGGACGACATCATCCTGGCACTGTCCAACTCCGGCTCCACCGCCGAAATCGTCACCCTGCTGCCGTTGATCAAGCGCCTCGGCATCAAGCTCGTCAGCCTGACCGGCAACCCCGACTCGCCCCTGGCCAAAGCCGCCGAGGTCAACCTCGATGCCAGGGTCGCCCAGGAAGCCTGCCCGCTGAACCTGGCACCGACCTCCTCGACCACCGCCGCGCTGGTGCTGGGCGACGCCCTGGCCATCGCCCTGCTCGAGGCACGCGGCTTCACCGCCGAAGACTTCGCCTTCTCCCACCCCGGTGGCGCCTTGGGTCGCCGCCTGCTGCTCAAGGTCGAGAACGTGATGCATGCTGGCGACGAGCTGCCGCAGGTCAACCGCGGCACGCTGCTCAAGGACGCCCTGCTGGAAATGTCGCGCAAGGGCCTGGGCATGACCGTGGTGGTCGAGGCCGACGGCAGCCTGGCCGGGATCTTCACCGATGGCGACCTGCGCCGCAGCCTCGACCGCAATATCGATGTGCACAAGACCCTGATCGAAGAGGTCATGACCGTCCATGGCAAGACTGCCCGCGCCGAAATGCTCGCCGCCGAGGCCCTGAAGATCATGGAAGACCACAAGATCAGTGCGCTGGTCGTCGTCGACAAGACCGACCGTCCGGTCGGGGCGTTGAACATGCACGACTTGCTGCGCGCCGGAGTGATGTGATGAATACCCTGTTGCAACGCGGCAAAGCCATCAAGCTGGCGGTTTTCGATGTGGACGGCGTGCTGACCGACGGCCGCCTGTACTTCCTCGAGGACGGCAGCGAGTTCAAGACCTTTAACACCCTCGACGGGCAAGGCATCAAGATGCTGATGAACTCGGGCGTGACCACCGCGATAATCAGCGGTCGCAAGACGCCCGTGGTCGAGCGCCGGGCGAAGAACCTCGGCATCCCGCACCTGTACCAGGGCCGCGAGGACAAGCTGGTGGTACTGGACGAGCTTCTCGCCCAGCTCGGCCTAAGCTATGAAGAGGTCGCCTACCTGGGCGACGACCTGCCAGACCTGCCGGTGATTCGCCGGGTCGGCCTCGGCATGGCGGTGGCCAACGCGGCAGCGTTCGTCCGCCAGCACGCCCACGGCGTGACCCAGGCCCGCGGCGGTGAAGGTGCAGCCCGCGAATTCTGCGAGCTGATCCTGCAAGCCCAGGGCAACCTTGAAGCGGCAAACGCCCACTACCTGTAGAGCACGCCATGTTCAGCAAGAAGATTCGCAACATTGCGCTGTTCGGCGTGATCGCCCTGGTGTTCGGGGCGATCGGCTACTGGAACATCGTGCCCGAGCGCTTCCTTGACCAGCCAGCGGCTCAGGTCGATGAAAGCGCCATCGACTACTATGCGATCAATGCCCACAGTGTGCAGTTCCTGCCTGACGGCAAGCTGCAATACGAAATGACCGCGGACAAGGTCGAGCACCTCAAGGCCAGCGAAGTCACCCTGCTGACCAAGCCCGACCTGCAGATGTACCGCGGAACCACCTTCCCCTGGCACGTGCAGAGCGAGCGCGGCGAGGTCAACCCCGACGGAACCGAGGTGGAGCTGATCGATTCGGTACGGGTCGCCCGCACCGACGAGAAGGATCGCACCACCATCATCACTTCCAGCCGCATGACGGTATTCCCGCAGAAGCAATATGCGCAAACCGAGCAAGACGTTAGAATCGACGGCGCCGGTGGCGTGACTACGGGCAAGGGAATGAAAGCGTATTTGAAAGACGGCAGGATGGACCTGCTGTCCAACGTAAGAGGACAGTATGAGGCTCGTTAAAACCCTCCCCTATTTGCTCAGCCTGAGCGCGGCACTGGGAAGCGCGAGCGCCTTGGCCCTGCCGAATGATCGCGAACAGCCCGTGCGCATCCAGGCCGACAGCGCCCAGATGGATGACAAGAACAAGGTCGCGACCTACACCGGCGACGTCATCATCACCCAGGGCTCGATGATGATCAAAGGCCATACGGTAACCGTCACCCTGAACCAGGCCGGCGATATCGACACCGCGACCTCGGTGGGCAACCTGGCCTACTTCGAGCAGCAGCAGGACGCCTCCAAGCCGGACAAGATGCAGGGTTACGCCAAGCAGATCCAGTACCAGGCGGGCAAGGACCTGATCGTCCTTACCGACCAAGCCAAGGTGATCAACGCCGGCAACACCACCGAGGGCGAGAAGATCGTCTACAACTCCAAGACTCAGGTCGCCACGGCCGGTCGCGGCGGCAAGGACATCAAGACCCCGCGCAATCGCATCGACATGGTGATCCAGCCGAAGAAGAAGGCCGAGTAATGGCAACCCTCAAAGCCCAGCACCTGGCCAAGAGCTACAAGAGCCGGCAAGTCGTGCGCGATGTCAGCCTGTCCATCGACAGCGGCCAGATCGTCGGCCTGCTCGGCCCGAACGGCGCCGGCAAGACCACCTGCTTCTACATGATCGTCGGCCTGGTCCAGGCCGACCAGGGCCGCGTGCTGATCGACGACCTGGACGTCAGCCACCAGCCCATGCACGGCCGCGCCCGCGCCGGCATCGGCTACCTGCCCCAGGAAGCCTCGATCTTCCGCAAGCTGTCGGTGGCCAACAACATCATGGCGATCCTGGAAACCCGCAAGGACCTCGATAGCGACGGCCGGCGCAAGGAGCTGGAAAGCCTGCTGCAGGAATTCCACATCAGCCATATTCGCGACAACCTCGGCATGAGCCTGTCCGGCGGTGAACGCCGCCGGGTGGAAATCGCCCGGGCCCTGGCCACCGCACCGAAGTTCATCCTGCTCGACGAACCCTTCGCCGGCGTGGACCCGATCTCGGTCGGCGACATCAAGCAGATCATCCATCACCTCAAGGCCAAGGGTATCGGTGTGCTGATCACCGACCACAACGTCCGCGAGACCCTGGACATCTGCGAAACCGCGTACATCGTCAACGACGGCCAGTTGATCGCCGAAGGCGATGCGCAAACCATCCTCGCCAACCAATTGGTGAAAGAGGTGTACCTCGGCCACGAGTTCCGTCTGTAGGTCGACAATTCGGAATGACCCGAGCGCTGGCATTAAGCCATTATTCCGGGCTTAATTGTTACAGCGCTCTAGGCAAACGCTACAATTTCAGGCATATAACTTGCTTAAAATTGGCGCCCAGCGCCCGTGTCGTAGATGGCGCATGCGCGCCGGCGAATAAGGTGTAAAGCCCCAGCCATGAAACCATCGCTCGTCCTAAGAATGGGCCAGCAACTGACGATGACCCCGCAGTTGCAACAGGCCATCCGTCTGCTCCAGCTCTCCACGCTGGACCTGCAGCAGGAAATCCAGGAAGCCCTGGAGTCCAATCCGATGCTCGAACGCCAGGAAGACGGCGACGACTTCGACAACAGCGACCCCATGGCCGACAACGCCGAGAGCAAGCCCGTCGCGGAGTCTCAGGAGAGCAGCTTCGAACAATCCACAGCCACTGCGGAGAACCTCGAAGAAGGCGAATGGAACGAGCGGATCCCCAACGAACTGCCTGTCGATACCGCCTGGGAAGACATTTACCAGACCAGCGCCAGCAGCCTGCCCAGCAATGATGACGACGAGTGGGACTTCACTACCCGCACCTCGGCCGGCGAGAGCCTGCAAAGCCACCTGCTCTGGCAGCTCAACCTGGCACCGATGTCGGACACCGACCGCTTGATCGCCGTCACCCTGATCGACTGCATCAACAACCAGGGCTACCTCGACGAGACCCTGGAGGAAATCTGCGACTCCTTCGACCCTGAGCTGGATATCGAGCTGGACGAAGTCGAAGCCGTCCTGCACCGCATCCAGCAGTTCGAGCCTGCGGGCATCGGTGCGCGCAACCTGGGCGAGTGCCTGTTGCTGCAACTGCGCCAGCTGCCCGCCAGCACGCCGTGGATGAACGAAGCCCAGCGCCTGGTCAGCGACTACATCGACCTTCTCGGCAGCCGCGACTACAGCCAGCTCATGCGCCGCATGAAGCTCAAGGAAGACGAGCTGCGCCAGGTCATCGAGCTGGTACAGAGCCTGAACCCGCGCCCCGGCTCGCAGATCGAGTCCAGCGAGCCGGAATACGTGGTGCCCGATGTCATCGTGCGCAAGGACAACGAACGCTGGCTGGTCGAACTGAACCAGGAAGCGGTGCCGCGCCTGCGGGTCAACCCGCAATATGCCGGCTTCGTCCGCCGTGCGGACACCAGTGCCGACAACACCTTCATGCGCAACCAGTTGCAGGAGGCGCGCTGGTTCATCAAGAGCCTGCAGAGCCGCAACGAGACCCTGATGAAGGTAGCGACCCAGATCGTCGAGCATCAGCGCGGCTTCCTCGACCATGGCGACGAGGCCATGAAGCCGCTGGTGCTGCATGACATCGCCGAGGCGGTGGGCATGCACGAGTCGACCATTTCCCGCGTCACCACGCAGAAATACATGCACACCCCTCGCGGCATCTACGAGTTGAAGTACTTCTTCTCCAGCCACGTCAGTACCTCCGAAGGGGGTGAATGCTCCTCCACCGCCATCCGCGCGATCATCAAGAAACTGGTTGCTGCGGAAAATCAGAAAAAGCCATTGAGTGACAGCAAGATCGCTGGTTTACTGGAGGCACAAGGCATCCAGGTAGCACGTCGCACCGTCGCCAAGTACCGCGAATCCCTTGGCATTGCGCCATCGAGTGAACGCAAGCGATTGATGTGACATTCCCTGAGATGTGCCATCGCAATTCAGTGGCAGGCGCAACACCTGCCTCTTTATGCACGGCAATAAAGGAGAAGCAGTATGCAAGTCAACATCAGTGGACAACATGTAGAAGTTACTCCACCGCTTCGTGACTATGTCGAGCAGAAGCTCAAGCGCCTGGAGGGTCATTACGACCGCATCACCAACGTTCAGGTCATCATGAAGGTCGAGAAAATCCAGCAGAAAGTGGAAGCGACCTTGCAGATCCCTGGTGGCGAGGTGGTAGCGAACGCAGAGCACGAAGACATGTATGCCGCAATCGACCTCCTGACCGACAAGCTCGACCGCCAACTGAAAAAACACAAGGAAAAACAGCAAAGCCTGCTGCAAGGCGCAGCGGCCCGCTGATCCCACTCATCCATGATCCGACTTGAATCCATCCTGACCCCCGGCCGTTCCCTGGTGAACGTGCCGGGTGGCAGTAAAAAGCGCGTACTTGAACAGATCGCCAACCTGATCGGGACGGATGTTCCCGGACTGGACCGACAGGAAGTGTTCGAAAGCCTGATTGCCCGCGAGAAGCTGGGCTCCACAGGCTTCGGCAACGGGATCGCGATTCCTCACTGCCGGCTCAAGGGCTGCGCCAGTCCGGTCAGCGCCTTGCTGCACCTGGATGCCCCCATCGATTTCGACGCCATCGACGGCGCCCCGGTAGACCTGCTGTTCGTCCTGCTGGTCCCGGAAGCCGCCACCGATGCGCACCTGGAGCTGCTGCGCCAGATTGCCAGCATGCTTGATCGCAAGGAAATTCGTGACAGGCTGCGCGCCGCCGACAGCAGCACCGCCCTGTACCAGGTTGTCCTGGACGGGCAGAACGAGTCCTGAGCATGCGCCTGGTCATCGTCAGCGGCCGTTCCGGATCGGGCAAGAGCACCGCCCTCGATGTCCTGGAAGACAACGGCTTCTACTGCATCGACAACCTCCCCGCCGGCCTGCTGCCGCAACTGGCGGAAAGCGCGCTGCTCAACACCGAACTGCTGCAACCGCGGGTTGCGGTATCGATCGATGCCCGCAACCTGCCCAGCCACCTTACACGCTTCCCCGAATTGCTGGAGGAAGCGAGGTCCCGGCATATCCAATGCGATGTGCTTTACCTGGACGCCGATGAGGACACCCTGCTCAAGCGCTTCTCCGAAACCCGGCGGCGTCACCCGCTTACCAACCAGGACCGTTCGCTGGCCGAAGCGATACGGGTTGAAAGCGAACTGCTGGGCCCCATCGCCGACCTGGCGGACCTGAAAATCGATACCACCAACCTGAACCTCTATCAGTTGCGTGACTCGATCAAGCTGCGCCTGCTGAACCAGCCTGAGCCCGGTACCGCCTTCCTGATCGAGTCCTTCGGATTCAAACGCGGCATGCCGGTGGATGCCGATGTGGTATTCGACGTGCGCTGCCTGCCGAATCCGTACTGGAAACCGGAACTGCGCGAGCATTCCGGCCTGGAGGAGCCCGTCATCGATTACCTGGCGGCACAACCGGATGTGGAAGAGATGTTCCAGGACATATCGTCCTACCTGCTGAAATGGTTGCCACGCTTCGCCGCCAGCAACCGCGCCTACGTCACCGTTGCCATCGGCTGCACCGGAGGTCACCATCGCTCGGTCTACCTGACCGAGCGCCTGGGCCAGTTGCTGCAACCCATATTGAAGAACGTCCAGGTCCGCCACCGCGACCTCTAGTCCACAGGATCCCTCCCGCGATGCCCGCCATTGAAATCGAGATCATCAACAAGCTGGGGCTGCATGCCCGTGCTGCCGCCAAATTCGTCGGCGTGGCCGGCAAGTTTCCCTGCACGGTCAAGGTCGGGCGCGCGCCGGACAAGCTGGTGGACGGCAAGAGCATCATGGCGGTGATGATGCTGGCGGCGGGCAAGGGCACCACGGTGCACCTGTCTGCGGAAGGGGAACAGGACAATGAAGCGATCCAGGCGCTGGTGGAATTGATCAACAATCGCTTTGATGAAGGCGAGTGAAGTCGCCACCCAGCCCCGAAAAGCCCGCCATTTGGCGGGCTTTTTCATTCGGGCTGATGGTTTCGGGACTGCTTCGCAGTCCATCGCAGACAAGCCAGCTCTCATAGAACAAAACATAACTCTTTGATTTACAGGGACCTTGTGGGAGCGGGTTCACCCGCGATTGCAGCAGTGAATTCACCATAGCAATCGCGGGTGAACCCGCTCCCACAGGGTAAGCGTCGTGCTTTGGAACTGTTCTCTGCGCGACAGCGCAGCCTGAAAGGCTGGGCGGACTCCCACAGGGTTAGTCGCAGCCTTTATCAAGACAGCGCGGTATCCATCACCATCATCAGGCAGAACCCGACGCACAGCCCCAGGCTGGCCAACCGATGGTGCCCGTTGGCCCGCGATTCGGGAATGATTTCCTGAGTCACCACCAGCAACATCGCCCCGGCCGCAAAGGCCAGCCCCAGCGGCAACAGCAGCTCGGCCACATTGACCAGCCAGGCACACACCAAGGCCGCCGCAGGCTCCACCAGTCCGGACGCCGCGCCGATCAGGAACGCCTTGAAACGCGCCATCCCGGCGCCGGCCAACACCAGCGCGATCACCAACCCTTCCGGTACGTCCTGCAAGGCGATGCCCATCGCCAGGCTGTCCGCATCCGGCATGCCACCGCCGGCAGACACACCGATGGCCATGCCTTCCGGAATGTTGTGGGCGATGATGGCGATGACGAAGATCCAGATCCGCGCCGGTATCACCGGTTGGGTTCCGCACGCCACCAGCGCCTCGGGCGAAGCGCTGGAGACCTGGCGATCCACCAGGTACAGGCACAACGCGCCGGATAACAGGCCGAAGCTGACCAGACCACCCGCGCCCCACTTGCCGAAGCCGACGGCCTGGGCGGCATCCAGCCCCGGGATGATCAGCGAGAACGCCGTCGCCGCCAGCATGACGCCAGCACCAAAGCCCAATAGGGTGTCCGCCAGCGCCACCGGCATGCTGCGGATCACCAGCACCGGTACCGCACCAAGCGCGGTACCAAGCGCACAAAGCGCCCCGCCCTCCAGTGCCCGCATCATCCGCGGCTCCAGGTCCAGCCAGGCGATTCCTTGGGCCACCAGCAAGGCCGTACCCACCAGCAGCAACAGGGTGCCCAGCGCCAGGCGGAACAAACGCACGCTGCTTACGGACAAGACATCCGAGCGCATTCGCTTGTCACTCACGCCACGGCGGCAAGGTAGCGCCGCTCGACTTCGGCCCAGTCGACCACGTTGTAGAACGCGTTGATGTATTCCGGACGGCGGTTCTGGTACAGCAGGTAGTAGGCGTGCTCCCAGACGTCCAGGCCAAGGATCGGCGTGTTGCCGTGCATCAGCGGGCTGTCCTGGTTGCCGCTGCTTTCCACCACGACGTGCTTCTCCGACGTCACGCTCAGCCAGGCCCAGCCGCTGCCGAAGCGGGTAAGCGCGGCCTTGGTGAAGGCGTCCTTGAAGGCTTCGAACCCGCCCAGTTGCTCGTCGATGGCCTTGGCAACCGCGCCGTGTGGCACACCGCCGCCGTTCGGCGACATAACGGTCCAGAACAAGGTGTGGTTGGCGTGGCCACCGCCCTGGTTGATAACCGCGGCCTGGAGGCCCTGCGGCAGTTGCTTGACCGCCGCCACCAGCTTCTCCACTGGCCATTCGGCCCATTCGGTGCCATCGAGGGCGGCATTGAGGTTGTTGATGTAGGTCTGGTGATGCTTGGTATGGTGGATCTGCATGGTCTGGGTATCGATATGCGGTTCCAGCGCGTCGTAGGCGTAGGGCAATGCAGGCAAGGCATGTGGCATCAGTGGATTCCTTGTCGGATGGCTTGGGAAATCACGGGGTCGCGACCGGCCAGCACACCGGGCTGTGGCTCCTGCCGGTACAGCAGGCGCTCGGTACGCGGGTATTGGCCGTACTCGCTGATGAAGCTCAGCAGTTCGGTGTAGGTCTTGCCGCTGTGGCGCAAGGCAGCCTGGCGCAACGGCTCGGGCAGACGCGGATCCTGGCTGGCCGCGAGCAGGCGTTGATGGATCGCACAAAGGTACTCGGCGCTTTCCTGGGGCTGCTTCAGGCGCAGATGAAGGTCCGCCAGGTTGTGATGGGATATCACGCAGGCGGCGACCGCTTCGTCGGCGTCCTGCCAGCGCTCGAACAGCACCTGGGCCAAGGCCAGGGCCTGCAGGTACAGCTCACGGGCATCGACCAGATCCCCCTGATTGAACAGGCGGTTGGCAATCTCGGTGGTACGTTTCCAGTGCTGCATAGCGAACCTCCAAAGCGGTTGTCGGCGGTTTCAGATTCCGCCGGCGGTGAGCTTCTCCGGATCCAGCAGGACTTCCAGCCGGGTACGCGACAGCTCGGTATGTTCCAGCGCCACATCGATGATCGGGCGGCCCTGCTTGTAGGCGGTCTTGGCGATCTCGGCAGCCTTCTGGTAACCGATGATCGGGTTCAACGCGGTCACCAGGATCGGGTTGCGCGCCAGCGCTTCCTTGAGCTTCGGCTCGTTGACCTTGAAGCTGGCGATGGCCTTGTCGGCCAGCAGGCGGCTGGCATTGGCCATCAGCTCGATGCTTTCCAGCAGGTTGCGGGCAATGACCGGCAGCATCACGTTCAGCTCGAAGTTGCCCGACTGGCCGGCAACGGTGATGGTCGCGTCGTTGCCGATGACCTGGGCAGCGACCATCGCCGTGGCTTCCGGAATCACCGGATTGACCTTGCCCGGCATGATCGAGGAGCCCGGCTGCAGCCCTTCCAGCTCGATTTCCCCAAGGCCGGCCAGTGGGCCGGAGTTCATCCAGCGCAGGTCGTTGGCGATTTTCATCAACGCCACGGCGGTGGCCTTGAGCTGGCCGGAGACGGCAACCGCAGTGTCCTGGGAGCCGATCAGGGCAAACAGGTTATCGCCCGGCACGAAGTCGACGCGGGTCAGTTCACTCAACTGCCTGGAGAACAGCACGGAAAACTGTGGATGGGCGTTGATCCCCGTGCCCACCGCCGTGCCACCCTGGGCCAGGGCCTGGAGGGCCGGCAGGGTGTCCTGCAGGTGACCGATACTGGCCTTGATCTGCTGCGCCCAGCCAGCCAGCACCTGGCTCATGCGCACGGGCATGGCATCCATCAGATGGGTACGGCCGGTCTTGACGAACGCGTGGACCTGCACCGCCTTGGCCTCGATGACCCCGACCAGATGCTGCAGCGCCGGCAGCAGTTGCTCATGCAGGGCCAGCGCGGCACTGACGTGAATGGTGGTGGGGATGATGTCGTTGCTGCTCTGCCCGCAATTGACGTGGTCGTTCGGGTTGACCTGGTCGCCGGCGATGCGGCTGGCGAGGGTGGCGATCACCTCGTTGGCGTTCATGTTCGAGCTGGTGCCGGAGCCGGTCTGGAACACATCCACCGGGAAGTGCTGCATGAAGTCGCCAGCCAGCAGTTGCTCCACCGCAGCGACTATGGCCTCACCCTGGGCCTGGGTGATCTGTTCCAGCTGGACGTTGGCCCGGGCTGCCGCGGCCTTGGCCAACAGCAGCGCACGGATGAACTGGGCCGGCATGCGTTGCCGGCTGATCGGGAAGTTGTCGACCGCACGCTGGGTCTGGGCGCCATACAGGGCCTCGGCCGGCACCTGCAACTCGCCCATGCTGTCACGCTCGATACGGGTATTACTCATCATCAAGTCCTTGCATCAGTTCAAAGGATGAAATCGAAGGCAACAGCGTGCAGTTCGCCAGTTGCAAGGCCAGCGGCTGCCAGCGCTGGCCGTGCTCGCCGCCGTCGAGCTTGCGCAGTTGCAGCAGCGGTCGCCAGGCCTGGTCCAGGCACAGGCAGCGCCAGTGCCACGGCAGCATGCGATCGCAGGCGGTATCGAGCAGAACACGGAACGACGTCAGGGCGACGCCCCAGGCCGAGGTGTCCGTACAGCAGACCAGGTAGCGCCCTTCGGCCAGGTAATGCTCGATCAGGCGCGGCTCGTCGGGCTCCAGCGCGCAGCGGATGCGCAGGCTCAGCCAGCGCCAGTTATCGAGGTAGGGCAGTTCGCGAAGGACGGATTTCATGGCAGGAATATCATCGCCGAGATAATGATATTCATTATTAATTGATAAATAGAATCAGTACAACCCCGTTGTGACACCAACGAAAAAGCCCGGCGCAAGGGCCGGGCTTTTAGGCGAAACAGACGAAGCGCCGTTTAGCTACCGGCTACGGTCATCCGCTCGATCAGGATCGAGCCGGTGTGGATGTTGCTGCGGGTTTCAAGATCACTGCCAATGGCTACGATCTGCTGGAACATGTCTTTCATATTCCCGGCGATCGTGACTTCCTGGACAGCGAACTGGATCTCGCCGTTTTCCACCCAATAGCCTGCCGCACCGCGGGAATAATCGCCGGTCACCATGTTCAGGCCGTGCCCCATCAGTTCGGTGACCAGCAAGCCACGCCCCATCCGGCGGATCAGCGCCGCCTGGTCCTCGACACCATGGGAAACGAACAGGTTGTGCACGCCACCAGCATTCGCGGTGCTTGGCAGGCCGAGCTTGCGCCCCGAGTAGGTGCCCAGGACATAGGAAACCAACTGGCCATTCTCGACGAACGGCTTGGCATAGGTCGCCAGGCCATCGCCATCGAATGCAGCACTGCCCAGTGCCCGGGGCAAATGGGGACGCTCGTCGAGGGTCAGCCAGCTCGGGAACAGGCGCTGGCCGATGGTGCCTTCGAGGAACGACGATTTGCGGTACAGGTTGCCGCCGGAAATCGCCGACAGGAAGCTGCCGAACAATCCGCCGGCCAGCTCCGCCGAGAACAGCACGGGCACCTCGCAGGTCGGCACCGGCCTTGCGCCGAGGCGACTGGCGGCACGCTGCGCGGCGCGAATGCCAATGGCCTTGGGATCGGCCAGCAACTCGCCCTGGCGATTCACGTCGTACCAGTAATCACGCTGCATCTGTCCGTCGCCTTCGGCGATCATCACGCAGCTCAGGCTGTGCCGGGTCGACGCGTAGCCACCGATGAAACCGTTGCTGTTGCCGTAGACCCGGCAACCTTGATGGGTGTTCAAGGTAGTACCGTCGGCATTCTTGATCCGCGGATCGGCATCGAAAGCCGCCGCTTCGCAGACCAGCGCTTTCTCGATGGCCTGTTCCGGGGTGATATCCCAGGCGTGGTACAGATCGAAATCCGGCAGGTCGCGGGCCATCAGCGCCGGATCGGCCAACCCGGCGCAATCGTCCTCGGAGGTGTGTTTGGCAATCGCCAGGGCCGCCGCGACGGTTTCCCGAATGGCGTCGCTGCCGCTGGCCGAAGTGCTGGCCGAGCCCTTGCGCTGGCCAACGTAGAGGGTGATGCCGAAGCCCTGGTCACGGTTGAACTCCACCGTTTCCACTTCGCGCTGGCGCACCGAGGTCGACAAGCCCTGCTCCAGCGACACCGCCACCTCGCAGGCGCTGGCGCCCTGGCGTTTCGCCTCGGCGATGATCTGCTCGACCTGCTCCTGCAAGGCCGGCAGGGCTTGCGGACCTACGCTCTGGACTGCACTCATGGTTTTCTCCACTCAAATACGGCGTTCGGCGAGGGTCATCGAGCGACCGGGCCGGACAAGCGGCCCCCGACTGGTTATCATGGCGGCGTTTCTCAGCGGACTGCCCCCATGGTTGATTCTTACGATGCCTTCGACGAAGGCGAAAAAAGCAAATCCCAGATCAAGCGCGAACTCCAGGCGCTGGTCGATATGGGCGAGCGCCTTACCACGCTCAAGCCCGATACCCTGGCCAAACTGCCTCTGACCGACGAGCTGCGCAAAGCACTCGAAGAACACAAGAAGCACACGGCCAACGAGGCCAAGCGCCGTCACCGTTCGTTCATCGGCAAGCTGATGCGCGACCAGGACCTCGACGCCATCAACGCCCTGCTCGACCAGCTGGACGCGTCTTCGCGCCAGTACAACGAGCGCTTCCACAACCTCGAACGCTGGCGTGACCGGCTGATCGGCGGCACCGACGACGTCCTGGAAAAATTCGTCCAGGAGTACCCGGAAGCCGATCGCCAGCAACTGCGCTCGTTGATCCGTCAGGCCCAGCACGAGGCCAAGACCAACAAGCCGCCAACCGCAGCGCGCAAGATCTTCAAGTACATTCGCGACCTCGACGAGAGCCAGCGCGGCCTGCGCTGATTCACGCTACCGGGCAGGCACCCTGCCCGCCCGGTGTCCCGCTCATGCGCCCGTGCCACCCACGGTGATCGCATCGATCTTCAGGGTCGGCTGGCCCACGCCAACCGGCACCGACTGCCCATCCTTGCCACAGGTCCCCACGCCGCTGTCCAGGCTCAGGTCGTTGCCGACCATGGAAACCCGGCTCATGGCTTCCGGACCATTGCCGATCAGGGTGGCGCCCTTGACCGGGGCGGTGATCCTGCCGTCTTCGATCAGGTACGCCTCGCTGGTGGAGAAGACGAACTTGCCACTGGTGATATCCACCTGGCCGCCACCAAGGTTGGCGCAGTACAGGCCGCGCTTGACCGAAGCGATGATTTCCGCCGGATCGCTCTCGCCCGCCCGCATGTAGGTGTTGGTCATGCGCGGCATCGGCAGATGCGCGTAGGACTCGCGGCGCCCGTTGCCGGTGACGGCCATGCCCATCAGGCGCGCGTTGAGCTTGTCCTGCATGTAGCCGACCAGCTTGCCGTTCTCGATCAGGGTGGTGCATTCGGTCGGCGTACCCTCGTCATCGACGCTCAGGGAGCCGCGACGATCCTTCAGGGTACCGTCATCGACGATGGTGCACAGGCTCGACGCAACCTTCTCGCCGATGCGCCCGCTATACGCCGAACTGCCCTTGCGATTGAAGTCGCCCTCAAGGCCATGGCCGACCGCTTCGTGCAGCAGCACGCCGGACCAACCCGGCCCCAGCACCACCGGCAAGGTGCCTGCCGGAGCCGGCAGCGCTTCCAGGTTGACCAGCGCCTGGCGCAGCGCCTCGCGGGCAAAGCCCATGACCCGGTCTTCGGTGAAATAGCGATAGTCGGTGCGTCCGCCGCCGCCATGGCCACCGCGTTCGCGGCGACCATTCTGTTCAACGATCACGCTGACGTTGAAGCGCACCAACGGCCGGACGTCGGCCGCCAGGCTGCCATCGGCAGCGGCGATCAGGATGCGCTCCCAGACCCCGGCCATGCTCACGCTGACCTGCTGGATCCGCGGATCGAGCGCGCGGGTGGCAGCATCGACACGCTTGAGCAGGGCGACCTTTTCCGCCCGGCTGATGACTTCCAGCGGGTTGTCCGCCGCGTACAGGGGCGTGATCGCCTGGCTGCGGAAAGCCTGCACCGTGCCGTTCTGCCCGGCCCGGGAAATCGAGCGGGCCGCCTGGGCAGCGGCGCTCAGGGCTTCGAGACTGATGGCATTGCTGTAGGCGAAGCCGGTCTTCTCGCCGGACTGGGCACGCACACCCACGCCCTGGTCAAGATTGAAGCTGCCTTCCTTGACGATGCCGTCTTCCAGCGCCCAGGACTCCGAGATCTGGCCCTGGAAATACAGGTCAGCCGCGTCGATGCCCGGCCCGGCCAGCTCGCCCAGCACGCTCTGCAGGCTGTCGAGGGTCAGGTCGCCGGGGGCCAGCAGTTGCTCGCTGACGCTTGTTAACAACTCGCTCATAGTCACTCCGAGGTGTGCGCAGGCCGCAATGCGTCCTGCGAGAAAAAGCGCCGGTGCGAGACCACCGGCATCCGCGCCCGTATGGACGCCTGTTCTGCGCTGTCGCGCGTGGCCAGGAGCACCGCTTCGCCGCGGGCCTGCTGCGCGAGGATCCGCCCCCAGGGGTCGACGATCGCCGCCTGGCCGTGGGTTTCACGCGGTCCCGGGTGCATTCCACCCTGGGCCGCAGCCAGCACATAGCACTGGGTCTCGATGGCGCGCGCACGGATCAGCACTTCCCAGTGCGCAGCGCCGGTCACCGCGGTAAAGGCCGCCGGCGCCGTGATCAGTTCCACCCCGGCCTCGCGCAGTGCGCTGTACAGCTCGGGAAAGCGCAGGTCGTAGCAGACCGTGAGGCCCAGCTTGCCCACCGGGGTATCGGCCACCACCACATTGGCGCCATGGGCATAATCGTCCGACTCGCGATAGCGGCCGCGGTTGTCGGCCACGTCCACGTCGAACAGGTGCAATTTGTCGTAGCGGGCGACCAGCTCGCCGTGCTCGTCTACCAGCAGGGAGCAGGCATGGGCTTTGGCCTCGGGCCGGTCGACGGGCGGCAGCGGCAAGGTGCCCGCTACTATCCACAATCTGAGGTCGCGGGCCGTGCGTTTCAACCAGGGCAGGATCGGCCCTTCGCCACGGGCTTCGGCCAGGCCGATGGCGGCACTGTCGCGGCGGCCCATGGCAGCGAAGTTTTCCGGAAGTACCGCAAGCCGTGCGCCTTGCCCTGCTGCCTGTTCGAGCAGTGCCCGGGCGCGGGCCAGGTTGGCGGCGATATCGTCCTGGCTGATCATCTGGATGACGGCAAAGGTCATGGCCACGCTCTACCTTGATTTATCAAAGGGTTTCACGAAGGTAATCTTAGGCTCTTTCACCGGGCCTTCGACCCGATAGTTGACACTGGCATAGCGAGCCACCCGGTCGCCCAGCAGCTTGTCCACCAGGAACAGGGCGCCGCCGACGGCAGGCGCACCAACGATCAGCGCCGCCAATGGCAGGTTGTTGGTCACCGGCAGGGTGACCATCAGGTTGGCGGCGATCCGGTCGCGAACCATGTCCAGGGTGCCTTCCAGTTCGAAGTTGCTCGACGGGCCGGTGAGCGTGATCGGCTCGCGGGTTACATAGACCCCTTCGCTGGCCACCAGCAGGCCCTTGACCCGATCGTAGCTCAGCCCCTTGCCCAGCAGGTCGGAGAAGTCCAGGCGCAGGCGGCGACCGATCGAGTTGAAGTTGAGCAGCCCGAACACCCTCAGCGCCTGGGCACTGCCGTCCACCTCGACGATCTGCCCGTCGCGCAGCGAAGCGTCCATGCTTCCGGAGAAGCGCTTGAGGCTGATCCAGGCCGGCGAACCTTGCCAGCGGCCATCGACGTCCATATGGAAATCGCGGCTGGTCACGGTCGGCGCAAAGTTCCAGGCCTTGAGCACATCGGCGAGGTTACCGCCCTCGACGCGCCCCTTGTACCAACTGCTGCTGGCGCCGGGGGTACCTTCCCAGGCGGCGGAACCGTTGATCGCCAGGCCCTTGAGATTCAGGTCCAGGTCATTGAATGCCACACCCTGCGCGGTGGGTCGCGATTTGAGGGACACACTGCCCATCAGGTCGTCGCCACGGAACAGTTTGTCGATGCTCAGGTTCACCGCAGGAACCTTGCGAGGATCGCTCGACGCCAGTGGATCCGGGGCATCCGGCTCGGCTTCGACCGCGGGGTCGGCAGCAGGCAGGCGCAAGGTCGGCAGTTGGACCACGATGGGCGCCGCCTTGGCGTCGGGAATCCGCGCATTGCCGATCACTTCCCGGCTATCCAGGCGCAATCCCCAACTGTCGCTGCTGCGATCAAGGCGTACTACCGC
The DNA here is from genome assembly GCF_029836855.1 of Pseudomonas sp. GD04058. NCBI lineage: Bacteria > Pseudomonadati > Pseudomonadota > Gammaproteobacteria > Pseudomonadales > Pseudomonadaceae > Pseudomonas > Pseudomonas sp. GD04058. Next base: position 175,850 of record NZ_JAOECN010000003.1, on the reverse strand, counting down.
CTGGTTCAGTTCGAAGTCGTAGGCCTTGATCTTGCCCACGCTCAATTCAACGCTCCGCAGGATCTGCCGGGCACTGCCCCCCGGATCGTCGCCGGTGTAGCTACCGGCCTTGCTCTGCCAATCGTCGAGGTTCACCTCGGCAATCCGGCCACGCACGCGCAAGCCCGGGCTGGTCGGCAACTGCGCGGCCCCTGCGCCGAGCAGCAATTCGCCGCGCACCTGTTCGGCCTTGCCTGCCGGAGCGGCCATGGCCAGGCTGGCCAGATCGACATAGCTCGCGTCGATACGCCGCTCGGTGCCTCCCAGGTTCATGCGGAACTGGCTGCTGCGGGTGTCGCTGGCTGCCTTGCCGAAGGGCGCGGGCAGGTCGATGGCCAGGCCCTTGAGGCTGGAATCGACCACTAGCTGGTTATCCCGCCCCAGGGACACCTGCAATTGGTACGGCAACTCCCCGGAAACCGGCAACGGTTGGGTGAACTGCAGCCAGTCGGTCAAGGACTTCAGGGCAATCTGGCCCTTGGCAACGATCCGGGTCTGCAACTGCCCGGGCTTGCCTTCGGCGAAAATCTCGGCGGTCACCGGCTTGCCGAACGCCACGGTGCTGATGTTCTTGCCACTCAGGCCCTGGCCCAGGTCGAAACGGAAGTCCCCTTTCAGTTGACTCAGCTCCAGGACCGGCTCACTGATTTTCAGGCGCGACTGTTCGGCATGGAAGTCCACTACTACCTTGGGCTCGATACCGTGGGCCAGCGGGATATCCAGCTTCAGCGAGCCGGTCAGGCCGCCCTCGCCTTCCCAGCCGGCGAAGGTGGGGCCGGTGCCGATCGGCGCTTGCTGAAGAATCGTCACGCCGTCGGCCAGGGTGCCGTCGAACTTGCCATCGACCAGCAGATGACTGTGCTCGCCGGCCGGAACATGGGGGATGTCCACCAACACGTCGCTCACCCGGGTATCGAGTATCTGTCCGGTACTGGCCTTGATCCGCACGCCGTGGTCGTCGATGAACACATCGCCGTCCACCTTGCTCAGTTGCGGCCAGCCCGGCTGGAAGTCCAGGGCCGCATCGCGCACCTTGAAGAACAGGCTGATGCTGCGGGCATGATCCGGCGCGCCATGGTTCAGCGACCCTTGGTACTGGAAATACCCCTCGTCTACCGTTCCCTTGAGAATCGCCGTGCGCAACCAGTGATCGACCTCGGGGCTGAGCACCTCGGGCAGGTACTTGCCGGTGTAGCGGCCGTCCCCCTCGACCAGGCCGACCCGCAGGTCCATGTAGTCTTCGTGCCCCGGTTGCAGATGCAGGCGGATCAGGAAGTCGCCGGCGATCTTGCCTTCCTCCCCCAGCACCTTGAGATAGGGCGCGACCAGGGTGAAGGTTTCCTTGTCCAGCTTCCAGGTCAGCAGGGCGTTGGCCTTCAGGTAATGCCAGGGATCGGCGAAGATCGGCGCCAGGTGCAGCATGAACTTGTCGGTATCCAGGCGCAGCTCGCCATGCCCCAGGTCACCGCTGATGCTGCCGCTGACGTTCCCCGCCGCCGGAGCGCCGTGATAGGCATCGAAGCCGACGCGGTCGAGGTTGGCGGCGAAGCTGAATCTGCGGTCACCCTCGACCTGCGGCCGCACTTCGAGCAGGACGTTGCGCAGCCCACCGGTGACCTTGAGGCCATCGACCACCGCCATGGCCTGTTTCGGCAGCGGGCCGAGGGCCTGGATCACCGGTGTCACAGGCGTCAGGTCGACACGGTCGGCCTGGATCTTCCACAACTCGCCCTCGTCACCGGCCATCGACTGACTGATGCGGACGCGGGATTCCCAGCGTGTCTCACCCAGATTCATGGCCAACGAGTCGATGCTCAGTTGAATGCCTTCGTCATCCCGCCGCAGCCATGCATTGAGCGCCAGGTTGTCGAGCTTCACCGGCTTGCGTTCGGCGTAGGCGGCCTGTACTTGCGGGGCATTCAGGCGCACCGTGGCGCTTTGCACCGTGCCCTTGCCCCAGTCGAGCCAGACTTCGCCGCCTGCACGCAGCTGTGGCAGTTGCCATTGGCCCAGCAGGCGGGCCGGCAGCCATTTGGCCCAGTCGCTCTGCGGCAGGCTGGCGTAGGCCTCGACCTCGGCCTCGCGCCACTGCGCCGGGCGAATCCGGCTTTTCAGACTCAGCGCCACGGGCTGGCCGTCGGGCAGGGTCAGCCGCGCGTCCAGGCGCTGGCGCACGCTGCCGGTCTGCAAGCTGAGGCCGACATAGGTCAGGGTCATGGGATCGTGATCGAAGGGTTCCAGGGTGATCTGGCTGTCCAGCAGCGAAACCCGGGAGACCATCTGCATGCGCCGCAGCGCCTGCTCGACGTCCAGTGGCTGGTCGTCGTCCTGCACCGGCAGGCCCTTGAGGGTCCACTTGCCGCTTTCGTCTTCGTGCAGGTTGAGTTGTAGCCCACCCAGCTCCACCCGGGCCAGGCGCACATCCCGCGCCATCAGGCTGGCCCACAGGTCGGGGACGACCTTGACTGCGTCCAGGCGCAAGGCCGAAGCGCCCTCGCCGACCTGCACGTCGCGAACCACCAGGATCGGCGCCAGCCCGCTCCAACGCCCCTCCAGCTCACCGACATGCACGGGCAGGCCGAGGCTTGCCGCGGCCTTGTCCTCGACGTCGGTACGGTACTCGGCGACCAGTGGAACCAGCTCGCGCCCGAGGCTGACATACAGGGCCACCAGCACCGCGACCAATGCGCAGGCGCCCAGCCCCCAGCGAACCAGGGCAGCCAGAACGCGGATCAGACGCTCCATAGCTGTGGCCCCCGACTCGTGCAAGCCCTAACTATGGCCTGCCATGCAGGGTTTGCCACCATCCGGGATTCAGGGCCAGTCAGAGCAGCACCACATCGTATTGTTCCTGGGAATACATGGACTCCACCTGGAAGCGAATGGTTCGCCCGATAAAGGCTTCGAGTTCGGCGACATTCCCCGATTCTTCGTCCAGCAGGCGGTCCACCACCTTCTGGTTGGCGAGCACCCTGTACCCTTCGGCCTGGTAGGCCCGCGCTTCGCGAAGGATTTCCCTGAAGATTTCGTAGCAGACGGTTTCCGGGGTTTTCAGCTTGCCGCGGCCCTGGCAGCAGATGCACGGCTCGCAGAGCACCTGCTCCAGGCTTTCGCGGGTGCGCTTGCGGGTCATCTGTACCAGGCCCAGTTCGGTCAGGCCGATGATGTTGGTCTTGGCATGGTCGCGTTCGAGCTGCTTTTCCAGCGTGCGCAGGACCTGGCGCTGGTGCTCTTCGTCTTCCATGTCGATGAAGTCGATGATGATGATCCCGCCGATGTTGCGCAGGCGCAGTTGCCGGGCAATGGCGGTGGCCGCTTCGAGGTTGGTCTTGAAGATGGTTTCTTCAAGATTGCGATGGCCGACGAAGGCACCGGTGTTCACATCGATGGTGGTCATGGCCTCGGCCGGATCGACCACCAGGTAGCCGCCGGACTTGAGCGGCACCTTGCGCTCCAGGGCACGCTGGATCTCGTCCTCGACGCCGTAGAGATCGAAGATCGGTCGCTCGCCGGGATAGTGCTCCAGCCGATCGGCGATTTCCGGCATCAGTTCGGCGACGAACTGCGTGGTTTTCTGGAACGTTTCCCGGGAATCGATACGGATCTTCTCGATCTTCGGGTTGACCAGGTCGCGCAGGGTGCGCAGGGCCAGGCCGAGGTCCTCGTAGATTTCAGTGGGGGCGCCCACGGTCTTGATCTGGACGCCGATCTGGTCCCAGAGCCGGCGCAGGTAGCGGATGTCCATGAGGATCTCGTCGGCACCCGCCCCTTCGGCGGCGGTGCGCAGGATGAAACCACCGGAATCCTGGATGTTCTCCTGGGCCACGCAGTCGCTGACCACCTTCTTCAGGCGCTCGCGCTCGGCTTCGTCTTCGATCTTCAGGGAAATGCCGACATGCTTGGTGCGTGGCATGTACACCAGGTAGCGCGAGGGGATCGACAACTGGGTGGTGAGGCGTGCGCCCTTGGAGCCGATCGGGTCCTTGGTCACCTGGACCACCAGGCTCTGCCCTTCGTGGACCAGGGCGCTGATGCTTTCCACCGTGGTGCCTTCGCGCAGGGAGATTTCCGACGCATGGATGAAAGCGGCGCGGTCCAGGCCAATATCGACGAAGGCCGCCTGCATGCCCGGCAGGACCCGCACCACCTTGCCCTTGTAGATGTTGCCGACGATGCCGCGACGCTGGGTGCGCTCGACATGGACTTCCTGAAGGACACCGTTTTCCACCACCGCCACGCGGGATTCCATCGGGGTGATGTTGATCAGGATCTCTTCACTCATGGCAATCTCTCGTCAAAGGGGCTTCGGGTAATCATGGATCGCCCGACACCGACTGGCGAGCGATAAACGGCGTCGGTGCATCCTCACTCGCTGCCTGGTACGCCCTGCCAGCACGGAATGCCGAAGCGGGCCAGCAATTCGGCGGTTTCCGCCACCGGCAAGCCCACCACCGCAGAGTAGCTGCCCTGCAGGCCCTGCACGAATACCGCGCCAAGCCCCTGGATGGCATAGGCGCCGGCCTTGTCCCGAGGCTCGCCGCTGGCCCAGTAGGCGCGGGCACGCTCCTCGCTGATGGTGTTGAACGCAACACGGCTGCTGATGCACAGGCTTTCCGTGCGCTGTCCATCGGTGACGGCGACGGCGGTCAGCACTTCGTGCTCGCGCCCGGACAGCGCCGCCAGCATGGCCATGGCATCCTCGCGATCGACCGGCTTGCCGAGGATCCGTCCATCGAGCACGACGGCGGTATCGGCGCCCAGCACCGCGAGCGGAGCGCTGGCGCCACTGGCGGTGAGCAGGGCCAGGCCCGCCGCAGCCTTGCCACGGGCCAGGCGCTCGACATAGGCACCGGGCTGCTCGCCGTGAAGCGGGGTTTCGTCGATGGAGGCGCTGACGACGGTAAAGGGAATGCCGATCTGGGTCAGCAGTTCACGGCGACGCGGCGAACCGGAGGCCAGGTACAGCGGGGTCATCTTGACTACTCCCTGTCAGCGTCGAAAAGCGAATGGTTCAGTAGATGCTCAAACGGCTGCGCAGGCCGCGCAGGCCAAAGCTGATCCACGGCCAGAGCAAGGCACTGGTGACCGCGGGCCAGACCAGCGCCAGGGTCGGCTGGCGGTTACCGGTAAGGGCACTGAGCCACAACTGCACCAGTTGCGCCACACCGAACACCACCAGAATGGTCAGGCTCTGCTGCCACATCGGGAACATCCGCAGGCGTTGCTGCAGGCTCAGCACGAGGAAGGTGATGAGGGTCAGCACCAACGCATTCTGCCCAAGCAACGTGCCGTAGAGCACATCCTCGCACAGGCCGAGGACGAAGGCGGTGGTCATGCCGATCCGGTGCGGCAGGTTCAGGGTCCAGAAGGCCAGCAGCAAGGCCAGCCACAAGGGGCGGAAGATATCCATGAACGGTGGCATCGGCCAAACGCTCAGGAGCAGGCCGATCAGGAAGGTCAACCAGACCACCCAGCCATTCTTGCCATGGGTACTGACCATCAGTGTGTCTCCCGCGAAGGTGAGGTTGGCGCTGCGGGCGGCGCGGACGGTGCGGGTGCGGGTGCGGCGGCTGGCGCATGCGGCGCGGCGGCGGGGGCCACGGTAGCAGGGTGCGCGGGATCGGTACCCGGCGCCGGCGGCCCCATCTGCTCGGCTTCCTGGGCCTTGACCGCATCGCTGGCACGCTCTTCCGGGCTGCGACTGTCGGAAAACACCAGCAGCAGGTAGCGGCTGCGATTGAGCGCGGCGGTCGGCACCGCCCGAACGATGGCGAACGGCTGCCCGGAGTCGTGGATCACTTCCTTCACCGTCGCCACGGGGTAGCCGGCCGGGAAACGCTGGCCCAGGCCGGAACTGACCAGCAGGTCGCCTTCCTTGATGTCGGCAGTATCGGCGACATGGCGCAGCTCCAGGCGTTCCGGATTGCCGGTACCGCTGGCGATGGCGCGCAGGCCATTGCGGTTGACCTGCACCGGAATGCTGTGGGTGGTATCGGTGAGCAGCAGCACCCGCGAGGTATAGGGCATCAGCTCGACCACCTGGCCCATCAGGCCACGAGCGTCGAGCACCGGCTGGCCGAGGACGACCCCGTCGCGCTCGCCCTTGTTGATGAGGATGCGATGGGTGAAGGGATTCGGATCCATGCCGATCAGTTCGGCCACCTCGACCTTCTCGTTGACCAGCGCCGAGGAGTTGAGCAGCTCGCGCAGGCGCACGTTCTGCTCGGTCAATGCCGCCAGCTTCTGCAGGCGGCCTTGCAGGAGCAGGGCTTCGGTCTTGAGTTTCTCGTTCTCGGCGATGAGTTCGGTACGGCTGCCGAACTGGCTGGCCACTCCCTGCCACAGGCGCACGGGCAGGTCAGTGATGGCATAGGACTGCATCAGCACCAGGGACATCTGGCTGCGCACGGGCTTGAGTACGGTGAAACGGGCATCGACCACCATCAGGGCGATCGACAGCACCACCAGCACGAGCAGGCGCACGCCCAGCGACGGGCCTTTGGCAAAAAGCGGTTTAATGGGCCGCTCCTCGTGGACGACGGTTCAGGAGGTCATTCATACGGCAACGCACCGGCCTGGCTTCGGATGGGTGGAATCGGCGCCGCTGACGGACGCCGACCCGGTTTCGGGCAGCACTGCGCAGGCTAGCCGAAATCCGGGCGACAGGAAGGCAATCCGGCGAATCACTCGCTGGAGAGCAGGTCCATGGTGTGCTTGTCCATCATTTCCAGGGCGCGACCGCCGCCACGGGCGACACAGGTCAGCGGGTCCTCGGCGACGATCACCGGCAGGCCGGTTTCCTGGGCCAGCAGTTTGTCCAGGTCGCGCAGCAGCGCGCCACCGCCGGTCAGCACCAGGCCACGCTCGGCGATGTCCGAGGCCAGCTCCGGAGGCGATTGCTCCAGCGCGCTCTTGACCGCCTGGACGATGGTCGCCAGGGACTCCTGCAGGGCCTCCAGCACTTCGTTGGAGTTCAGGGTGAAGGCACGTGGCACGCCTTCGGCCAGGTTGCGACCGCGAACATCGACTTCGCGCACTTCGCCGCCCGGGTAGGCGGTGCCGATTTCCTGCTTGATGCGCTCGGCGGTGGATTCGCCGATCAGGCTGCCGTAGTTGCGGCGCACATAGGTAACGATGGCTTCGTCGAAGCGGTCGCCGCCAACGCGCACGGACTCGGCGTAGACCACGCCGTTCAGGGAGATCAGCGCGATCTCGGTGGTACCGCCACCGATATCGACGACCATCGAGCCGCGGGCTTCCTCGACCGGCAGGCCGGCACCGATCGCGGCGGCCATAGGCTCCTCGATCAGGAACACTTCGCGGGCACCGGCGCCCAGGGCCGATTCACGGATGGCACGGCGCTCGACCTGGGTCGACTTGCACGGCACGCAGATCAGCACGCGCGGGCTCGGCTGCAGGAAGCTGTTCTCGTGCACCTTGTTGATGAAGTACTGCAGCATCTTCTCGCAGACGCTGAAGTCGGCGATCACGCCGTCCTTCATCGGACGAATGGCAGCGATGTTGCCCGGGGTACGGCCGAGCATGCGCTTGGCTTCGGTACCGACCGCGACGACACTTTTCTGGTTGCCGTGGGTACGAATGGCCACGACGGAGGGCTCATTCAGGACGATACCGCGCTCACGCACGTAAATAAGGGTGTTGGCAGTGCCCAGGTCGATGGAGAGATCGCTGGAAAACATGCCACGCAGTTTCTTGAACATGGGAAAGGGACCCTGGCAACGCGTGGGTAAAAAAGTGCGGCAAACTCTAACAATGGCAGGGATTTTGGGCAAGGCGCCAATATGGTAAATTGGCGGTTTTTCCGAGCAGGCCAGCACACGATCGGGCCTTATGACCACGTGTACCCCGGCATGTTTCTCATCCGGATAATTCCGTTTCTTACCCAGGAGATCCCCATGGCGCTTGAACGCAGCGATGTGGAAAAGATCGCCCATCTGGCCCGGCTGGGCCTGAACGAGGCCGATCTGCCACGTACTACCGATGCCCTGAACAGCATTCTGGGACTGGTCGACCAGATGCAGGCAGTCGACACCGACGGCATCGAGCCACTGGCCCACCCGCTGGAAGCCCGTCAGCGCTTGCGCGCCGACGTTGTAACAGAAAGCAACCAACGCGACCGCTACCAGGCCATCGCCCCGGCGACGGACAGCGGCCTGTACCTGGTTCCGAAAGTCATCGAGTAAGGGAATAGCGCCAGCATGCATCAACTCACCCTGGCCGGGATCGCCCGTGGCCTCGCCGACAAATCGTTTTCCTCCGAAGAGCTGACCCGCGCGCTGCTGCAGCGCATCCACCAGCTCGACCCGCAACTCAACAGCTTCATCAGCATCACCGATGACCTGGCCATTGCCCAGGCCAAGGCTGCCGATGCCCGCCGCGTCGCCGGCGAGAGCGGTGCCCTGCTCGGCGCGCCGATCGCCCACAAGGACCTGTTCTGCACCCAGGGCGTACGCACCAGCTGCGGCTCGAAGATGCTCGACTCGTTCACCTCGCCCTACGACGCCACCGTGGTCGCCAGGCTGGCCGAAGCCGGCACCGTGACCCTGGGCAAGACCAACATGGACGAATTCGCCATGGGGTCGGCCAACGAATCCAGCCACTACGGTGCCGTGAAGAACCCGTGGAACCTGGAGCACGTTCCGGGCGGTTCGTCCGGCGGTTCCGCTGCCGCCGTGGCCGCGCGCCTGCTGCCGGCAGCCACCGGCACCGATACCGGCGGCTCGATCCGCCAGCCGGCTGCACTGACCAGCCTGACCGGCCTCAAGCCGACCTACGGTCGCGTTTCGCGCTGGGGCATGATCGCCTATGCCTCCAGCCTCGACCAGGGCGGCCCGATGGCCCGCACCGCCGAAGACTGCGCCCTGCTCCTGCAAGGCATGGCCGGCTTCGATCCGAAGGACTCCACCAGCATCGACGAACCGGTCCCGGACTACAGCGCCAGCCTCAACGGCTCGCTGCAGGGCCTGCGCATCGGCCTGCCGAAGGAGTACTTCGGCGCCGGCCTCGACCCGCGCATCGCCGACCTGGTCCAGGCCAGCGTCAAGGAGCTGGAAAAGCTCGGCGCGGTGATCAAGGAAATCAGCCTGCCGAACATGCAGCACGCGATTCCCGCGTACTACGTGATCGCTCCGGCCGAGGCATCCTCCAACCTGTCGCGCTTCGACGGCGTGCGCTTCGGCTATCGCTGCGAGAACCCCAGGGACCTTACCGACCTGTACAAGCGCTCCCGTGGCGAAGGCTTCGGCAGTGAAGTGCAGCGGCGCATCATGGTCGGCACCTACGCGCTGTCGGCCGGCTACTACGATGCCTATTACCTGAAGGCGCAGAAGATCCGCCGCCTGATCAAGAACGACTTCATGGCCGCCTTCGAAGGCGTAGACGTGATCCTCGGCCCGACCACGCCGAACCTGGCCTGGAAGATCGGCGCCAAGAACGCCGATCCGGTCGCCGAGTACCTGGAAGACGTCTACACCATCACCGCCAACCTCGCCGGCCTGCCGGGCCTGTCGATGCCGGCCGGTTTCGTCGATGGCCTGCCGGTGGGCGTGCAGCTCCTGGCCCCGTATTTCCAGGAAGGCCGCCTGCTCAACGTCGCGCACCAGTACCAGCAAGTGACTGACTGGCATACCCGCGTACCCAACGGCTTCTGAGGAACAGACACATGCAATGGGAAGTTGTGATCGGGCTGGAGATTCATACCCAGCTCGCCACCCAGTCGAAGATTTTCTCCGGCAGCGCCACCACCTTCGGTTCCGAGCCGAACACCCAGGCCAGCCTGATCGACCTGGGCATGCCCGGGGTACTGCCGGTGCTCAACCAGGAAGCGGTGCGCATGGCCTGCATGTTCGGCCTGGCCATCGACGCCGAGATCGGCCAGCACAACGTGTTCGCGCGCAAGAACTACTTCTACCCGGACCTGCCCAAGGGCTACCAGATCAGCCAGATGGAGCTGCCGATCGTCGGCAAGGGCCATCTGGACATCGCCCTTGAGGACGGCACCGTCAAGCGCATCGGCATCACCCGCGCGCACCTGGAAGAAGACGCCGGCAAGAGCCTGCACGAAGACTTCAGCGGTTCCACCGGCATCGACCTGAACCGCGCCGGCACGCCACTGCTGGAAATCGTTTCCGAGCCGGAAATGCGCAGCGCCAAGGAAGCCGTGGCCTACGTCAAGGCGATCCACGCCCTGGTCCGCTACCTGGGCATCTGCGACGGCAACATGGCCGAAGGCTCGCTGCGTTGCGACTGCAACGTGTCGATCCGGCCGAAGGGCCAGGCCGAGTTCGGCACTCGCTGCGAGATCAAGAACGTCAACTCGTTCCGCTTCATCGAGCGTGCGATCAACAGCGAAGTGCAGCGCCAGATCGACCTGATCGAGGACGGTGGCAAGGTCATCCAGGAAACCCGCCTGTACGATCCGAACAAGGACGAGACCCGCTCCATGCGCAGCAAGGAGGAGGCCAACGACTACCGTTACTTCCCCGACCCGGACCTGCTGCCAGTGGTGATCGAGTCGGCGTACCTCGACGACCTGCGTGCCACCCTGCCGGAATTGCCGCCACAGAAAGTGGAGCGTTTCCAGAGCCAGTACGGCCTGTCGGCCTACGATGCCAACGTGCTGGCTTCCAGCCGCGAGCAGGCGGAGTACTTCGAGAAGGTCGCGGCCATCGGCGGCGACGCCAAGCTGGCGGCCAACTGGGTGATGGTGGAACTGGGCAGCCTGCTGAACAAGCTGGGTGTCGAGATCGACCAGGCGCCGGTCAGTGCCGAGCAACTGGGTGGCATGCTGCTGCGCATTCGCGACAACACCATCAGCGGCAAGATCGCCAAGACCGTGTTCGAAGCGATGGCGGCGGGCGAAGGAGATGCCGACCAGATCATCGAGGCCCGCGGCCTGAAGCAGGTTACCGATAGCGGTGCGATCGAGAAGGTGCTGGACGAGGTTCTTGCGGCCAACGCCGAGCAGGTCGAGCAATACCGTGCGGCGGACGAAGCCAAGCGCGGCAAGATGTTCGGCTTCTTCGTCGGCCAGGCGATGAAGGCCTCGAAGGGCAAGGCCAACCCTCAACAGGTGAACCAGTTGCTCAAGAGCAAGCTCGAAGGGTAATTCGTATTGCCCCCAATCGCTGGCAAGCCAGCTCCCACAGGATAGGCGGTGTACGCGGACCTTGTGGGAGCTGGCTTGTCGGACCGCCGCACCGCAGCGATTAGCCCCCCCCACGGAGCATCAGACATACATGTGGCGTCCTTTAAGCGCCCTGGCGCTGTTCACTCTCCTCGCCGGCTGTGCCAGCCACGATATCGACCCTCGCGGCTACGATGAAACCGGCACCGCCTCCTTCTATGGTTCACGCCATCACGGCAAGCGCACCGCCAGCGGCGAGCCGTTCAACCAGCATGGCCTGACTGCCGCCCACCGCACCCTGCCCTTCGGTACCCGGGTCCTGGTGACCAACCTGAAAAACGAGCGCAGCGTCGTGGTCCGCATCAATGATCGCGGCCCCCATACCCGTGGCCGCCTGATCGACCTTTCCAAGGCTGCGGCCCAGCAACTGGACATGATCCGTAGCGGAACGGCGCGAGTCCGGGTACAAAGCCTGAGCGACTGACCGGTTTTCTGGAGCACGACCATTTTCGACCTGGCCGCTTTACCCACCTTCAGCCTGCTGCAATTGGCCAGCGGCCTGATCCTTCTGATTCTTGGCGCCGAACTGCTGGTGCGTGCAGCCCTGCGTATCGCCGCCAGCCTGCACGTGCGCCCGCTGATCATCGGGCTCAGCCTGGTGGCCTTCGGCAGCAGCGCGCCGCAACTCACCGTCAGCCTGCAGGCGGCCTACACCGGCGCGCCCGATGTGGCGGTGGGCAGCGTGATCGGCAGCAATATCTTCAATGTCCTGGTGATACTTGGCCTGGCGGCGCTGATCATTCCGCTGCGGGTGTCACGGCAACTGGTACGCCTGGACATCCCGCTGATGATCGCCGCCAGCGTGGTGGTCTACCTGCTGGCCCTGAACGAGGTACTCGGGCGCTGGGAAGGCGCGCTGCTGCTGGCCGGACTGGCGGCGTACCTCGCCATCCTCTGGCATCAATCGCGGCATTACGCGCGGACTTACCCGGCACCCAACCCGCGAGTCGACCGGGGCATCGGCTTCTGGCTCGGCAGCCTGTTGCTGATGCTGCTCGGGCTCGGCCTGCTCAGCCTGGCCGGGCACCTGTTGCTGGAAGCCGCGGTCGAGGTGGCCACCGACCTGGGCCTGTCGGAACGGGTGATAGGCCTGACCGTGGTCGCGGTCTGCACCTCCCTTCCGGAACTGGCCACCTCGCTGATCGCGGCGATCCGTGGCGAACGGGAAATCGCCGTGGGCAACGTGATCGGCAGCAACCTCTTCAATCTGCTCGCGGTGCTTGGCCTGACTGCGGTGCTGGCCCCGGAACCGCTATCGATCTCGCCCAACGCGCTGGACTTCGACCTCCCGGTGATGCTCGGCGTCGCCCTGCTGACCCTGCCGGTGTTCTATTCCGGCTACCGGGTCACCCGCGTCGAGGGCCTGGTGTTCCTCTGCCTGTATCTGGCCTACGGCCTGCACGTGGTGGCCTTTACCACCGGCATGCCGCTGGCCAATCGCCTGGAGCAGTTGATGCTGTTCTATGTCCTGCCAGCGCTCGCCGTATTGCTGACCTATACGACCTTGCGCGCCTGGCGCCGCCAACACTAAGGAAAACAACATGGGTGAGACGAAGAAAACCGGCGAACAGGTTCGCCGCCAGGTCATGGGCGACGTGTTCGTCGATCGCGCGCTGGGCAATGCCACCGAGTTCACCGCGCCGCTGCAGGAGTTCGTCAACGAACACGCCTGGGGCAGTGTCTGGAGCCGCGAAGGCCTGCCACTGAAGACCCGCAGCCTGATCACCCTCGCCGCCCTGACCGCGCTGAAATGCCCGCAGGAACTCAAGGGCCACGTGCGTGGCGCGCTGAACAATGGCTGTACGGTAGAAGAGATTCGCGAAGCCCTGCTGCATTGCGCAGTCTATGCGGGCGTGCCGGCGGCGATCGATGCGTTCCGCGCGGCTCAGGAAGTGATCGACGCCTGGCAACAGGACTGATCGATCACCTCCGCGGCAAGGTGCGTCAGGCCTGGGCCTTGCGCCCCTTGGTCAGTTTGTAGACCACCCACAGCACGAGCAGCCAGACCGGGATCAGCTCCACGGAAATACGGATGCCCTCGGTCTGCCACATTACCACCAGGATGAAGGCCAGGAAGGCCAGGCACAGGTAGTTGGTCAGCGGATGGCCCAGGCTCTTGTAGAAGGTATCCTGGCCGGCCGCAGCCTTGGCCTTGCGGAACTTCAAGTGGGTGATGCTGATGATCCCCCAGTTGATCACCAGCGACGACACCACCAGCGCCATCAGCAGGCCGAAGGCTTCGCGGGGCATGAAGTAGTTGATGAGCACGCACAGCCCCGTGGCCAGCGCGGAAATGCCCAGGGCCGCCAGCGGCACACCCTTGGCGTTGACCTTGAGCAGCGACTTCGGCGCATCGCCCTGGGTCGCCAGGCCGAACAGCATGCGGCTGTTGCAATACACGCAGCTGTTGTACACCGACAGTGCTGCAGTCAGGACCACCAGGTTGAGCACCGTGGCCACGACATTGGCGTCCAGGTCATGGAAGATCATCACGAACGGACTGCCGCCATCGACCACTTTCTGCCACGGGTACAACGCCAGCAGTACCGCCAGCGCACCCACATAGAACAGCAGGATGCGGTAGATCACCTGGTTGGTCGCCCGCGGAATGCTGTGGCGCGGGTTATCGGCCTCGGCGGCGGTGATGCCCACCAGCTCCAGGCCTCCAAAGGAGAACATGATCACGGCCATGGCCATCATCAGCCCGGTAACACCATTGGGGAAGAAGCCGCCATGCTGCCACAGGTTGGCAACGCTGGCGTCCGGACCGCCATTGCCGCTGAGCAGCAGGTAGCCACCGAAGCCGATCATGCCGAGGATGGCTGCCACCTTGATCAGGGCGAACCAGAACTCCATCTCGCCATAGACCTTTACCTGGCTGACGTTCATCAGGTTGATGATGACGAAGAACACCGCCGCCGTGGCCCAGGTCGGGAAATCCGGCCACCAGTACTGCACGTAGATACCCACGGCGGTCAGTTCGGCCATGCCCACCAGGACGTAGAGCACCCAATAGTTCCAGCCGGACATGAAGCCGGCGAACGGTCCCCAGTAGCTGTGGGCGAAGTGACTGAAGGTGCCGGAAACCGGCTCCTCGACCACCATCTCGCCGAGCTGGCGCATGATGAAGAAGGCGATCAGGCCGGCAATGGCATAGCCCAGCAGCACCGAGGGACCGGCCATCTGGATGGTCTGGGCGATCCCCAGGAACAGGCCGGTGCCGATCGCCCCGCCCAGGGCGATCAGCTGGATATGGCGATTCTTCAGGCCGCGATGCAAACGCTCGGGCGTGATCTGGTCTTGCATGAAGTGTCCTCGGACGTGAGAGGCAGTGTTGGCGTTGTTTTGCGAGCGAAGGATCTAGATCCATCCGCCCCACTGCAATAGGAATATTCCGATGTTCGTTGTCACAGCGGCGGCAAGGGTGGTGATCACGATGATCGATGCCGCCAATTCATGGTTGCCATTGGACGAGCGGGCCATCACATAGCTGGCCGCTGCCGTCGGGCTGCCAATATAAAGGAACAGGATGCCCAGTTCCGCCCCGCGAAAGCCGCATAGCCAGCCGCCGAAGGTAAATATCACGGGTAGCCAGACCATCTTCACCAGGCTTGCGCTCACGGCCATCCGACCGCTGGCGCGCAATGACGCCAGGGACAGGGTGCCGCCGATGCAGATCAGCGCCAGCGGCAGTGTCATCTGGGCGATGTAGTCGGCGGAGGTCAGCAGCCAGTTGGGCAGCGCCACCTTGGCATAGGCCATTGGCGTCGCCAGCAGCACGCTGATGATCAGCGGGTTGCGCAGGATGCTCTTGAAGATGCTCCACGGGTCCGACTTGACCGTCGGGCTGTAGACCGCCAGCACCACCACCGACAGCGAGTTGTAAAGCAGGATCACCAGGCCGGCGAGGATCGCGCCGAGGGAAATGCCGTAGTCGCCGTACATGCTGGCCGCCAGGGCCAGGCCGATCACCCCGTTGTTGCCCCGAAACGAGCCCTGGGTGTAGATGCCGCGATCTTCCTTGGGACAACGCCAGATGGCAATCAGCCAGGCCAAGGCAAAACTGCCGAAGGTGGCGGCGATGAAGTAAAGCAGCAGGCCGGGATTGACCGCCGCGTCGAGGTCGGCGTGGTAGATGCCGAGGAACAGCAGCGACGGCATGCAGACGTTGAAGACGAGGGACGAGGCAACCTGGATGAAGTTGTCGTTGATCGCATCGATGCGGCGCAGCAGCACACCCATGAACAGCATCGCGAACACCGGGGCGGTGATGTTCAGGGTCTGGATGAAGAGGGCGAGCATGCGGGGCAATTTCCGTGGGCCTGGCGACAGGCGACCAATGATACGCCAGTGCAGGGCTCAGGGATGGGGGTTTGTGGATGAAATGCCGGAATTTAGGCGATTTTGAGGGCCTCATCGCTGGCAGGCCACAGGGACCTCCCTGTGGGAGCTGGCTTGCCAGCGATGAGGCCCTCTAGGGCAGTGAAGGCCTCAGCGACGAACCGGCCGCTTCTGCAACTTGCGCTGCAAGGTCCGACGGTGCATGCCCAGGGCGCGGGCCGTGGCGGAAATGTTGCCTTCGTGCTCGGTCAGCACGCGCTGGATGTGCTCCCATTGCAAGCGGTCCACCGACATCGGGTTTTCCGGCACCAGGGTGTCCAGGTCCGCGTGCTGGGACAACAGCGCCGCCACCACGTCATCGGCATCCGCCGGCTTGCACAGGTAGTTGCAGGCGCCGCGCTTGATGGCTTCGACGGCAGTGGCGATGCTGGAGTAACCGGTAAGGATCACCACCTTCATTTCCGGGTCCAGCTCCAGCAGCTTGGGCAGCAGGACCAGGCCCGAGTCGCCGTCCATCTTGAGGTCCAGCGCAGCGTAGTCGGGAACGTCCTGCTGGGCGATCAACAGCCCGGCGTCCGCGGAACTGGCGGTGCTGACGCGAAAACCGCGGCGAGCCATGGCCCGGGCCATCACCCGGGTAAAGGTCGCATCGTCGTCGACCAGCAGCAGGTGCGGCAGGTCTTCACCTTCAACCTGGATTTCATCACTCATCACACGTCTCCTCGCGCGTCACGGGGCAGGCGCAGCTCGGTCAGCGTACCGCCCTCTTCGTGACTATAGAGTTTTACCGAGCCGCCAGCACGGGTAACGCTGGCCTTGCTCAGGAACAGGCCAAGACCGAAGCCTTTGCCCTTGGTGGTAAAGAAGGGTTTGCCGATCTGCTCGGCAATGGCCACCGGTACGCCGGGGCCGTGATCGCGGATGCTGATGACGATATCCGTGGCATCCCAGTCGAGCTGCACCTCAAGCCCGTCGGGGCAGGCATCGGCGGCGTTGTTGAGCAGGTTCAGCAAGGCCTGGGTCAGGTCGGGTGGCGGCGCCAGGTGTGGCACCAGCCCCTGGCCGAGGCGCTGGAAGCGATAGCTGGCTTCCGGACGCATCAGGTGCCAGCGGTTCAGCGCCTCGTCCATCCAGAAGGTCACCGGCTGCTCTTCCACCGCCATGCGCCGGTTGGCCTCGGCAGCGCGGACCAGTTGCTGTAGGGTGTGCTTGCACTGCTTGACCTGCTCCTGCAACACCGCCAGGTCCTCCTGCAGCAGGGGGTCGGTGTGATCCTGGCGCATCTCGTTGAGCAACACGCTCATGGTCGCCAGCGGTGTGCCCAGTTCGTGGGCGGCACCGGCCGCCTGGGTGGCCACGGCCAGCAGTTGCTGGTCGCGCAGGCCTTCTTCGCGACGCTGGGCCTGGAAGGCTTCCTGGCGACGCAATTCCTCGGCCATCTTCGCGGCAAAGAAAGTAATGACCGCTGCCGCCAGGGCGAAGCTCAGCCACATGCCGTAGATCTGCATCTTTTCCCTGGCCATGGGGAAGGTATCCAGCGGATAGAACTGCACCAGCAACAAGGTGTAGGCAACCAGGGCGATACCGGAGAGGATCAGCGAATAGACCCACGGCAGGGTAACCGCGGCGATCGCCAGCGGTACCAGGTAATAGGAAACGAAGGGGTTGGTCGAGCCGCCGGAAAAGTACAGCAGGGCACTGTGGATCAGCAGGTCGCAGGCCAGCTGCACGGCGTATTCCAGCTCGGTGACCGGCAGCGAGGCGCGCAGGCGCAGGGCGGTCACCAGGCAGAGCACCATGGAAAAACCAAGGGTGACGCTCAGCGCCAGCCAGGGCAGCGGCAGCAGTTCGGTCCAGTAGGCGACCGCCACCGAACCGGCCTGAGCCGCCAGTACCAGGGTACGGATGAACGTAAGGCGCCAGAGGTTCTGGCGGGTGGCAGACAACATTTGCATTTTGACCGGGGCGAGCATGAGCTCTCCTGATGAGTGCTCCAGGTAAACCGTGGCCAAGTATACCGAAGGGACGTCCTGGACTGCAGCGATGCGGCAACTCGCCACACCGCAGGCCGGTTAAATGATAGCCATTTGGAACCTTGGTGCTACTTTCAAGGTCTTATCGAGTCTGCGTGGTGCACAGGATGGTACCGGCCACGCCCATTTTTCAAGGAGCCGCACATGAATACCCCAAGCCGTAGCGCCAAGGCCCTGCTGGTCGCCAGCCTGCTGGCCAGCCTTCCCGTTCTGGCGGACGAGCCGCGTTACAACCAGATTTCCCTGCGCGCCGAAGCGAGCAAGGAAGTCGCCCGCGACCTGATGGTCGTGACCCTCTACAGCGAAGCGCAGAACACCGACCCGGCCAAACTCGCCGCCGAGATCACCACCACCCTCAACAAGGCGTTGGAACAGGCGCGCCAGGTCAAGGATGTGAAGATCAGCCAAGGCAGCCGCAACGCCTACCCGATCTATGACGACAAGGGCCAGAAGATCACCGGCTGGCGCGAGCGCGCCGAACTGCGCCTGGAAAGCGGCGACTTCCCTGCCCTGTCCAAACTGACCGGCGAACTGCTGCAACAACTGAAGATGGGCGGCATGGACTTCGCCATCGCCCCGGCCACGCGCAAGACCAGCGAGGACGCACTGATCAAGGACGCAGTCGATGCCTTCAAGGCACGGGCGCAGATCGCCACCGAAGCGCTGGGTGGCAAGGGCTACAAGGTGGTCAGCCTGAACCTCAACAGCAGTGGTTATCCACAGCCGTACCAGCGTGCACCGATGATGATGAAAGCCAGCATGGATGCCGAGGCGGCACCTTCGCCGCAGGTCGAGGCGGGGACGACGCAGGTCAGCGTCAATGCCGATGGCACCATTGAAGTGCAGATGCCCTGAATGACCTTGGGCCGGTGCATGGCCGGCCCATTTCCATTGCCCTGGAGGGCCTCATCGCTGGCAAGCCAGCTCCCACAAGGCCCGCGGTGCATGCGGCCCCTGTGGGAGCTGGCTTGCCAGCGATGAGGCCCTCAAGCTCACTGAAAGTCTAAAAATCTTCAGCGATCCTTAAGCAGCAAACGTTCAACTCGGCAAAATTTACACAAACGCGACATCCTTGTACGAACGTTCCGAAATTACTGTCAGAAGCTATCCTCAAGCGTTGCACCAGGTCCAGTACCTGCATAAGTATCCGCGGGTCGGCTCACAAGGCCGCCCTCAGATCACAATGACAACAATGAGGCCACCATGCTGAAAACCGCAGTCATTCCGTTCCTTGTCGGCGCAGGTCTGCTCGCCGCTACGCCGGCCGCCCAGGCCGCTTCCAACCTGGTCTACTGCTCCGAAGGCAGCCCTGCCGGCTTCGACCCGAGCCAGTACACCACCGGTACCGACTTCGACGCGTCCTCGGAAACCGTCTTCAACCGCCTCGCCCAGTTCGAGCGCGGCGGTACCCAGGTCATCCCGGGCCTGGCCACCAGTTGGGACGTTTCCGATGACGGCCTGACCTATACCTTCCACCTGCGCGAAGGGGTCAAGTTCCATACCACCGACTACTTCAAACCCACTCGCGACTTCAATGCCGACGATGTGCTGTTCACCTTCAACCGCATGCTCGACAAGGACATGCCGTTCCGCAAGGCCTACCCTACCGAGTTCCCGTACTTCACCGACATGGGCATGGACGCGAACATCAAGCAGGTGCAGAAAGTCGACGCGCACACCGTCAAGTTCCTCCTCAACGAAGTCGACGCCGCGTTCATCCAGAACATCGCCATGAGCTTCGCCTCGATCCAGTCCGCCGAATACGCCGAGCAGTTGCTCAAGCAGGGCAAGGCCGCGGAAATCAACCAGAAGCCGATCGGCACCGGTCCTTTCGTTTTCAGCAAATACCAGAAGGACGCGCAGATCCGCTTCAAGGGCAACAAGGACTACTGGTCGCCCGACGAGGTGAAGATCGACAACCTGATCTTCGCCATCACCACCGACGCTTCGGTGCGCATGCAGAAACTGAAGAAGAACGAGTGCCAGATCACCCTCTTCCCCCGTCCTGCCGACCTCGAGGCGCTCAAGGCCGACCCGAACCTGCAGATGCCGCACCAGGCCGGCTTCAACCTCGGCTACATCGCCTATAACGTGATGGACAGGATCAAGGGCAGCAACGAGCCCAACCCCATGGCCCAGCTCAAGGTGCGCCAGGCCCTGGACATGGCGGTGAACAAGCAGCAGATCATCGATTCGGTGTACCAGGGTGCGGGCGAACTGGCGGTCAACGCCATGCCGCCGACCCAGTGGTCCTACGACGACACCATCAAGGGCACCGAGTACAACGTCGAGAAGGCCAAGGCATTGCTCAAGGAGGCCGGCGTCAAGGAGGGTACCGAGATCACCCTGTGGGCCATGCCGGTACAGCGCCCGTACAACCCCAACGCCAAATTGATGGCCGAGATGATCCAGTCCGACTGGGCGAAGATCGGCATCAAGGCGCGCATCGTCAGCTACGAATGGGGCGAGTACATCAAGCGCGCCAAGGACGGCGAGAACGGCGCCATGCTGATCGGCTGGAGCGGCGACAACGGTGACCCGGACAACTGGCTCGGCACCCTCTACGGCTGCGATGCGGTCAACGGCAACAACTTCTCCCACTGGTGCAACGCCGACTACGACAAGCTGGTGAAGGCGGCCAAGCGCATTCCCGACCAGGCCAAGCGCACCGAGCTGTACAAGCAGGCCCAGCACATCCTCAAGGACCAGGTGCCGATCACGCCGATCGCCCACTCCACGGTCTACCAGCCGATGCGCAACAGCGTCAAGGACTTCAAGATCAGCCCCTTCGCCCTCAATGACTTCTACGGCGTCAGCGTGAAGCCATAAACCCCGGTGTAGGAGCTGGCTTGCCAGCTCCTACACCTGTCTGAAATTTCCTCAACTCAGCCGGAAAACTCCCACCCAAACTTGCTCCCTGTGTACCTCGTCGGACGCCTTTTACCCACTTACCTTGGGACCGGTGCCGTGACGCGTGAGCGAGGATTCGCCACGCGCCGCGGAAAACTTCAATAACGACGACAAGACAGGGAATTCCCATGCGTAAGACGTCTCTCTTCGCCGCCTTGCTCGGAGCCGGTCTGCTGGCCCATTCGCCCTTCGGCCTGGCCAAGGGCAACCTGGTGTTCTGCTCGGAAGGCAGCCCCTCGGGCTTCGACACCGCGCAATACCAGAGCGGTACCGACAACGACGTGTCCGAACCGCTGTACAACCGCCTGGTGGAGTTCGAACGCGGGGCCACGGGCATTCAACCGTCCCTGGCCACCGACTGGGCCATCTCCGACGACGGCCTGGTGTACACCTTCAACCTGCGCCCCGGGGTGAAGTTCCACAGCAATGCCGGTTTCACCCCGAGCCGCGATTTCGACGCCGACGACGTGGTGTTCACCTTCAATCGCATGCTCGACCCGACCCACCCCTTCCGCATGGCCTACGGCACCGTATTCCCGTACTTCAACGCCATGGGCATGGACAAGACCATCGCCAAGGTGGAAAAGACCGGCCCGATGAGCGTGACCTTCACCCTCAACCACCCCGACGCAACGCTGCTGCAGAACCTCGCCATGAGCTTCGCCTCGGTTCTCTCGGCCGAATACGCCGAGCACCTGCTGGCCCGCGGCACCCCCTCGGACATCACCCACAAGCCCATCGGCACCGGCCCCTTCGTGTTCACCCGCTACCAGAAGGACACCCAGATCCGCTACCGCGGCAACACCGACTACTGGGCCCCCGAGCAGGTCAGGCTGGACAACCTGATCTATTCGATCAACGTCGATCCGTCAGTCCGCGTACAAAAGCTGCGCAAGGGCGAATGCCATGTGAGCATCCATCCACGTCCCGCCGACCTCGAGGCCCTGCGCAGCGACGAGAACATCAACCTGATCGAGAAGCCCGCCTACAACCTCGGCTATATCGCCTACAACACCCGGCACAAGCCGTTCGACCAACTGGAAGTCCGCCAGGCGCTGGACATGGCGGTGAACAAGGAAGCGATCATCAAGACCGTATTCCAGGGGGCCGGCCAGGTGGCGGTCAACACCATGCCTCCGACCCAGTGGTCGTATGACGAGAGCATCGTCGATGCGCCACGCGACCTGGAAAAGGCCCGACAGATGCTGCGCGACGCCGGGGTCAAGGAAGGTACCGAGATCACCCTCTGGGCCATGCCCGTGCAGCGCCCTTACAACCCCGACGCGCGGCTGATGGCGCAGATCCTCCAGGACGACTGGGGCAAGCTCGGGCTGAAGGTGAACATCGTCAGCTACGAATGGGGCGAGTACCTCAAGCGCGCCAAGAACGGTGAACACGACACCCTCCTGATCGGCTGGACCGGTGACAACGGTGACCCGGACAACTGGCTGGGCACCCTGTACAGCTGCGACGCCATCGGCAGCCATAACCATTCCATGTGGTGCGACCCGGAATACGACGCGCTGATGAAGAAAGCCAAGGGCACCAACGACCGCGAGCAGCGCAGCGAGCTGTATCGCCAGGCCCAGCAGTACATCAAGCAGAACGTACCGATCACCCCGATCGCCCACTCCACCGTCAGCCAGCCGGTAAGCACGCGGGTGAAGGACTACCTGGTGAGCCCGTTCGGCAAGACCACGTTCCGCGACGTCGGCATCGACTGACCACTGCCAGCCGGATCGACGCCCACCGGCCACGATCCACCGCATTGGCCGCCGGGTCCGCGAGGCCCGCCGGCACACCAAGAAGAACAAGAAAGGAAGCATCGCCTTGAAACGAATCACCACCGTAATCGCCCTTTCCCTTGGCGGCCTGTCCGGCCTTGTCCAGGCCGACGCCACCAGCCAGGACTACCTGCCGCTGACGCTCAAGGAAAACAGTGCCCAGGCCGAATCCAACGGTTTCATCGAAGACCAGAGCCTGTCCGGCTGGACGCGCAACTGGTATGCCCGCGAGCGAGCGACCAAGGGCCCGCTGTTCCGCTACTACAAAAGCGACGGCAGCCGCCGCGAAACCCACAGCCGCGACAACTGGTTACAAGGTACCGTTCTCGACTATAGCTCGGGCTTCACCCAGGGCACCGTCGGTTTCGCCACCCAGGTCGCCGGCTACCACGCGCTGGCCCTGGAGCGCGGCCGCGCCCGGGTCGCCGGGCCGAACAACCGCACCCTGACCCACGGCGATGGCGATGTCATCGGCCAGTGGAGCAAACTCGGCCTGGCCAACCTGCAGGCACGCATCTCCAACACCACCCTGGTCGCCGGTCGGCAGTCGATCAACACGCCGGTGTTCGCCTACATCGGAAACCGCGCTTTGCCGTCGAGCTTCGATGGCGTCGCCCTGCACAGCGCCGAATTCGACAACCTGTCCTTCGACCTCGGCACCTTCGAACGGGTCTCGACCCGCACCGAACAGGGCAAGAGCAGGTTCACCACCGAGTATTCGGCACTGGGCGCCGAAGCCGACCGGGTCAGCCTGGCCGGCCTCAACTACCAGCCGTTGCGCAGCCTGACCACCAGCCTGTACTTCGGCCATGTCGAGGACATCTGGAACCAGTACTACTTCGGCGCGTCCCACGACCTGGGAGACAAGGGCACCCTGGCCCTGACCACCGGGTTCAACTGGTACGGCACCCGCGACACCGGCTCGGCAAAACTGGGGACGATCGACAACGACACCTTCAGCCTGTCCTTCACCCTGGCGCACCAGGCCCACAGCCTGACCCTGGCCTACCAGCAGGTGAACGGCGACGAGTACTTCGATTACGTGCACGACACCAATGCGATCTTCCTCGCCAACTCGCTGTTCTCCGATTACAACGGGCCCAACGAGAAGTCGTTCCAGGTCGGCTACGCCCTGGACATGGCCGGCTTCGGCGTGCCGGGCCTGCGCCTGAATGCCTACACCGCCCGCGGCTGGGGCATCGACGGCACCCACTACAAGGGCAACGGCTACGATGTACGCAACCTCGATGGCGAACATCACCGGGAATGGTCCCTCGGGGCCAGCTACGTGGTGCAGAGCGGGCCGCTGCAGGCGACCAATATCCGCGCCTATTACACTGCGCACCGCGCCAGTCGCGAACAGATCGATGGCAATCTCGATGAATTCCGCATCGTGACCACCATTCCGTTCAACATTCTTTAAGCAGGTCCCGGGGGGCGATCGCCCAGGCGCCCGCTCCCCGGGCAGGAGACGACAAAGGATATGCCGATGAAAAACCTGACCCTGCACGCCGCGCTCGCGGCCCTGCTGCTGGGCGCCTCGACGGGGCTTCTGGCGCGCCCGCTGGTGGTCTGCACCGAAGCCAGCCCGGAAGGCTTCGATATGGTCCAGTACACCACCGCCGTCACCGCCGATGCCGCGGCCGAGACCCTGTTCAACCGCCTGGTGGACTTCAAGCCCGGCACCACCGAGATCCAGCCATCCCTGGCCGAACGCTGGGACATCAGCGAAGACGGCCTCACCTACACCTTCCACCTGCGCAGGGGCGTCAAGTTCCACACCACGCCCTGGTTCACCCCGACCCGGGACATGAACGCCGACGATGTGCTCTGGAGCTTCCACCGCCAGCTTGACCCCGGGCATCCCTGGCATGACAAGACCAGCATCGGCTTTCCCTATTTCGAAGGCATGAGCTTCGGCAAATTGCTCAAGAGCGTGGAGAAGACCGACGACCACACCGTGGTCTTCACCCTGACCCAGCCCCAGGCCCCGTTCCTGCGCGACCTGGCCATGGCCTTCACCTCGATCTACTCGGCCGAGTACGGTGACCAGTTGCTCAAGGCGGGCAAAACCGGCGACCTCAACAGCAAACCGGTCGGCACCGGCCCGTTCATCTTCCAGCGCTATATCAAGGACGCCCAGGTCCGCTACAAGGCCAACCCGGACTACTTCCGCGGTGCGCCGCCCAGCGAAACCCTGGTCTTCGCCATCACTCCCGACAACAACGTGCGCCTGCAGAAACTGCGCGCCAACGAATGCCAGGTCGCCGTCTATCCCAAGCCCGACGACGTCCCCTCGATCAAGCAGGACCCGATGCTCAAGGTGGCCGAACTGGAGGCGCTGATCATCGGCTACGTGGCGATGAACACCGAGCATCCCCTGCTCAAGGACGTGCGGGTGCGCAAGGCAATCGATATCGCCTTTGATCGCCAGAGCCATATCGACCAGTTGTTCGGCCAG
This sequence comes from Pseudomonas sp. GD04058, assembly GCF_029836855.1. Classification (NCBI taxonomy): domain Bacteria; kingdom Pseudomonadati; phylum Pseudomonadota; class Gammaproteobacteria; order Pseudomonadales; family Pseudomonadaceae; genus Pseudomonas; species Pseudomonas sp. GD04058. Next base: position 151,076 of record NZ_JAOECN010000003.1, on the reverse strand, counting down.
GGCAACGCGGTGCTGGCGGTCAACCCGTACCCGCCGACCCTGCCCGGCTACAACCACGACAATCGGAACCCGCCCCGCGACCTCGACAAGGCCCGTGCCCTACTCAAGGAAGCCGGTGTGCCGGAAGGCGCCCGGCTGACCCTGTTCACCCGCAATGGCGGCGGCATGACCAACCCCAATCCGCGCCTGAGCGCCGAAATGCTCCAGGCCGACCTCAAGCAGATCGGCCTGAAACTGGATATCCGCGTCATGGAATGGGCAGAAATGCTGCGCCGCGCGAAGAACGGCGAGCACGACCTGGTGTCCACCGGATGGGCCGGCGACAACGGCGACCCGGATAACTTCCTGACCCCGCTGCTCAGTTGCGAGGCGGTGAAGAACGGCGAGAACTATGCTCGTTGGTGCAATGAACGGTTCGACGCGCTGATCAACCGGGCTCGCCAGGTGATCGATCCGCAACAGCGAGAAGCACTCTATAAGGAGGCCCTGGCCGTGTACGATGCGGACCGGCCGTGGATAACCATGGCCCATCCGAAGATGTTCACGGCCATGCGCCGGAACGTCGAGGGCTACATCATCAGCCCCCTGACCAATAACAACTTCGCTACTACCCAGGTGAAGTAGAACAAGAACGCCCGCCCAACCCCACCCGGGAAAAGCGGGCACGCGCCTTACCGGCTGACGAGGAACACCACACGATGTTGAGTTTCATTGCCCGGCGTCTGGGATTGCTGATCCCGACCTTTTTCGGCATTACCTTGCTGACCTTCGCCCTCATACGGCTCATACCGGGGGACCCGGTGGAAGTGATGATGGGCGAGCGCAGGGTCGACCCTGAAATGCACGCACAGGCCATGGAACGGCTGGGCCTGAACAAGCCCTTGCCCGAGCAGTACCTGGACTACATCGGCAAGCTGTCCCAGGGCGACCTCGGCGAATCGCTGCGCACCCGCGAAAGCGTGTGGCACGAGTTCCTCGCGCTGTTTCCCGCCACCCTCGAACTGGCCCTGGCGGCGCTGCTGTTCGCCGGGGTCATCGGCGTACTCGCCGGGGTCATCGCCGCGCTCAAGCGCGGTTCGCTGTTCGACCACGGGGTGATGGGCCTGTCCCTCACCGGCTATTCGATGCCGATCTTCTGGTGGGGCCTGATCCTGATCATGTTCTTCTCCGTGAGCCTGGGCTGGACTCCGGTTTCCGGGCGCATCGACCTGCTCTACGACATCGAGCCGAAGACCGGCTTCATGCTCATCGACACCCTGCTCGCCGATGAACCCGGCGCGTTCAAGGATGCGCTGATGCACCTGATCCTGCCGGCCATCGTCCTGGGCACCATTCCCCTGGCGGTGATCGCGCGGATGACCCGTTCGTCGATGCTAGAAGTCCTGCGCGAGGACTACATCCGCACCGCCAGGGCCAAGGGCCTGTCGCCGGCCCGGGTGGTCTTCGTCCACGGCCTGCGCAACGCGCTGATTCCGGTACTGACGGTGTTCGGCCTGCAGGTCGGCACCCTGCTCGCCGGTGCAGTGCTCACCGAAACCATCTTTTCCTGGCCGGGCATCGGCAAGTGGCTGATCGAAGCCATCGGCGCCCGTGACTACCCCGTGGTCCAGAACGGCATCCTGCTGATCGCCTGCCTGGTCATCCTGGTCAACTTCGTCGTGGACATCCTCTACGGCCTGGCCAACCCACGCATCCGTCACCAGCGCTGAGGCCGCCGTCATGAATACTCCCGCTCCAAACCCGGCTCCAGCCATCGACCAGAGCCTGCTCTACCCGTCGCCGTACAAGGAATTCTGGCAAGCCTTCTCGCGCAACAAGGGCGCGGTGGCCGGCCTGCTGTTCATGTGCCTGATCGTCTTCTGCGCGCTGTTCGCCCCCTGGGTCACGCCACACAGCCCCAGCGAGCAATACCGCGACTTCCTGCTGACCCCGCCGGTGTGGCTCGAAGGCGGCAACTGGCAGTTCATCCTCGGCACCGACGAACTGGGCCGCGACCTGCTCTCGCGGCTGATCCAGGGTTCGCGCCTGTCGCTGCTGATCGGCCTGTCGTCGGTACTCATTTCGCTGATCCCCGGGATCATCCTGGGCCTGCTGGCGGGCTTCTTCCCCAATGCCGTCGGTGCAGCGATCATGCGCCTGATGGACGTGATGCTGGCCCTGCCCTCGCTGCTGCTGGCCGTGGCCATCGTTGCCATCCTCGGCCCTGGCCTGGTCAATACCGTGATCGCCATCGCCATCGTCTCGCTGCCGTCGTACGTGCGCCTGACCCGCGCCGCGGTGATGGGCGAGCTGAACCGCGACTACGTCACCGCCGCCCGCCTGGCCGGCGCCAGCCTGCCGCGGCTGATGTTCGTCACCGTGCTGCCCAACTGCATGGCGCCGCTGATCGTGCAGGCCACCCTGAGTTTCTCCTCGGCGATCCTCGATGCCGCCGCGCTGGGCTTCCTCGGCCTGGGCGTGCAGCCGCCGACCCCGGAATGGGGAACCATGCTGGCCTCGGCCCGCGACTACATCGAACGTGCCTGGTGGGTCGTAAGCCTGCCGGGCCTGACCATTTTGCTCAGCGTGCTGGCAATCAACCTGATGGGCGACGGGCTGCGCGATGCGCTGGACCCGAAACTCAAGAATGCCGCCTGAGGAGAAGCCCATGTCACTTCTGCAAATCCGCAATCTCAACGTGCGCTTCGGCGACGCCGATGCCGTGCCGGTGGTGGACGGCCTCGACCTCGACGTGGACAAGGGCGAGGTGCTGGCCATCGTCGGCGAGTCCGGCTCCGGCAAATCGGTGACCATGATGGCCCTGATGGGCCTGATCGACCCGCCCGGGCGCATCAGCGCCGACCAGCTCGGCTTCGACGGCAACGACATGCTCAGGATCAGCGGCCGCCAGCGGCGCAAGGTGGTCGGCAAGGACATTGCGATGGTCTTCCAGGACCCGATGACCGCCCTCAACCCCAGCTACACCGTGGGCTTCCAGATCGAGGAAGTGCTGCGCCAGCACCTCGGCCTGCGCGGCAAGGCCGCCCGCCAGCGTGCCCTGGAACTGCTGAGGAAGGTCGAGATCCCGGCTCCGGAAAGCCGCCTCGATGCCTATCCGCACCAGCTCTCCGGCGGCATGAGCCAGCGCGTGGCGATCGCCATGGCGATCGCCGGCGAGCCGAAGCTGCTGATCGCCGACGAACCCACCACCGCCTTGGACGTGACCATCCAGGCGCAGATCATGGAGTTGCTGCTGAACCTGCAAAAAGAGCGGGACATGGCCCTGATTCTTATCACCCACGACCTCGCCGTCGTCGCCGAAACCGCCCGGCGGGTCTGCGTGATGTACGCCGGCCAGGCCGTGGAGGTGGGCCAGGTGCCGGAGCTGTTCGATGTGCCGGCCCATCCCTACAGCGAAGCGCTGCTCAAGGCCATTCCCGAGCACAGCCTGGGCGCCGAGCGCCTGGCCACCCTGCCCGGCATCGTCCCCGGACGCTATGACCGGCCCACCGGCTGCCTGCTCTCGCCGCGCTGCCCTTACGTGCGCGACAACTGCCGCCAGCAACGTCCCGGTCTCGATCCCCAGGCCCACAGCCTGGCCCGCTGCTTCTACCCGCTGAACCAGGAGGTGGCGTGATGAGCGTTGTCCTGACCGCACGTGAGCTGACCCGTCACTACGAAGTCTCCCGGGGCCTGTTCAAGGGCCACGCCACGGTCCGCGCGCTGAACGGCGTGTCGTTCGAGCTGGAAGCCGGCAGGACCCTGGCCGTGGTCGGCGAGTCCGGCTGCGGCAAGTCCACCCTGGCCCGGGCCCTGACCCTGATCGAGGAGCCGTCGTCCGGCTCGCTGCAGATCGCCGGGCAGGAGGTCAACGGCGCCAGCAAGCGCGAGCGCAAGCAGTTGCGCCGCGATGTGCAGATGGTCTTCCAGAGCCCGTATGCCTCGCTCAACCCACGGCAGAAAATCGGTGACCAACTGGCCGAGCCGCTGCTGATCAACACCTCGTTGTCCAAGGAACAGCGGCGGGAAAAGGTCCAGGCCATGATGCAGCAGGTCGGTCTGCGCCCCGAGCACTACCAGCGCTACCCGCACATGTTCTCCGGGGGCCAGCGCCAGCGTATCGCCCTGGCCCGGGCCATGATGCTGCAACCGAAGGTGCTGGTGGCGGACGAGCCCACCTCGGCCCTGGACGTGTCGATCCAGGCCCAGGTACTCAACCTGTTCATGGACCTGCAAAAGGAGTTCAACACCGCCTATGTCTTCATCTCGCACAACCTGGCGGTAGTGCGGCATGTCGCGGACGAGGTGCTGGTGATGTATCTCGGCCGGCCGGCGGAAATGGGGCCGAAGGAGGCGATCTATGAGAAGCCGCTGCACCCCTATACCCAGGCGCTGCTGTCGGCGACACCGACGATTCATCCGGATCCGCACAAGCCGAAGATCAGGATTGCCGGAGAACTGCCCAACCCGCTGAATCCGCCGGATGGCTGCGCGTTCCACAAGCGTTGTCCGTATGCGACGGAACGCTGTGCGAAGGAAGTGCCGGCGTTTCGCAGGGTAGAAACCAGGCAGGTGGCCTGCCATTACGCCGAGCAGTTCCTTTGACCTGACAACACAAAACCCTGTGGGAGCTGGCTTGCCAGCGATGAGGCCCGACCTGACAACCTCTTCGTCAGTGCCGGCCAAATCGCTGGCAAGCCAGCTCCCACAGGGTCGGTGTTCAATGCATGAACAGCGCGATCAGGATGATCACAGGAATCGGTACACCCAGGAACCACAGCAGTAATGAACGCATGATGTCTCTCCTCTTATCTCAACGAATCGGCGCAGTCCGGGCCACATAACCCGCACCGTCTACTTCAACCCATTGCACCTGGTCGCGACGGCGACCGCCATACAGCGCCGCGAAACTGGCGAAGAACGCCCCGCACAGCAGACCGACAAAGGTCCACAACGCCGTCCAGGCCGCCGCTTTCGCTGCCGCATCCGCCGCCTGCTTGGCCTGCACCTTGGCCTGTTGAACCTGCGCGAATACCTGGTCCACGCGGGCTTCGGCCTCGGCCTGGGTCAGGCGGGTCCGCTGAGCTACCAGTTGCGCCAGGTAGGCACGGTCTTCCGGCACCAGGCTGTCATCGACGATGGCCCGCCCGAGAATTCGCGCCGCCACGGCATTGGCTGCGTCATCGCTGACCGGGGCCGGGCCTTCGCTGCGGAACAGGGTGTCGACGAAGTAACCCATCGGATCGGCATCGTTGTTATTGCTGGCTGAGGCACTGACCGCAGTGGCCCCGGCCGTAGCAGCGGTGTGCGCACCGGCACTGGCCAGGCTGCCCGCCGTGCCCAGCACCATCGCCGCCGTGATCAGCGTGGCCACGGCCCAGGCCAGGAAGCCATGGGCAGTGTCGCGGAAGTACACCTCGTCAGCGTGCAGGCTGGCCCATTTCACCCGCAGCCGGCCGGCGATGTAGCCACCGAAGCCGGAGGCGATGATCTGGGTCAGCAACAGCCAGACGATGGTCGAGATGCCCAGCGCCTTGGCGCTGGCGCCCTCGTCGCCCCAGGGCGAGGTGGCGGCGAAGCCGAGACCTGCGCCGAGCACGACGAGAATCAATGACAACGCCGCAGCAGCTGCGGCCCCGGCGAAAATCGCCGCCCAGGACACGCCCGAACGATTCGGGATATCGACAGCGGGTGAATAGTCGTTGGTGATCATGTATGCCTCTCCGGTGAGCAAAGGGTCCTTTGACGGGAGAGGAGGTGCAGCGGGCGTGCCAAATGTTTCCAATGATGACGGGCAATGAAACCGGGGGTTTGGCGGAAGATCGACGTCTGAGGACCGTGCAAAATGCGGGAAAGCCGTTCCGCCAGATGGCTTTCTGCAATATTCACCGGCCTCATCGCTGCGGTGCGGCGGTCCGACAAGCCAGCTCCCACAGGTTCAGCGGTGCACATAGTCCTTGTGGGAGCTGGCTTGCCAGCGATGAGGCCCTCAAGCACTATCCAAAAATGACTTCCCTCCCCGACGGCCCCAGCCAGACCCCGATCACAGCCGACACCGTCCTGCGCTACCACCATTGCTGGATGCGCCGCGACCTCGACGGGGTGATGGCGCTGTATCACCCGGACGTCGAGTACCACGACTTTTTCCAGAACCGCGTTCTCGACTACAGCGAGCTGCGCGACTATGTGCGGGTGTGCCTGCCCCACCAGGACGGCGAAGACATCGTCCACGGCGACCGCATCCGCGTCGATGGCTGTACCGCCTTCATCCAGTACCAGGTCACGGTTCGAGGTGGCGAGGGCCTGGTGGCCTTCCACGCCAGCGAGGCGATCACGGTCAAGGATGGCCTGATCTGGCGGGTCAACGAATACGCCACGCTGGTCCAGCAGAACGTCAAGGGCACAAGGCCCTCGGGCCCGCGCCCGGCGACCAGCCGCCTCGGCCTGTCGCCTCGCCAGCTACGTACCATGGCCCAGGACCTGGAGCACTATTTCCAGCGCCAGCGGCCCTACCTCGACCCGGAACTGGACCTGCAACGGGTGGCGAAGGAAAGCGGCTACAGCCGCAACCAGATTTCCTACCTGCTCAACCAGGTCCTTGGCCAGAGCTTCTACCGCTACGTCAACCAGGCCCGCCTGCACCATCTGCTCGGTCGCCTGGACAGCACCACCGCCAGTGCCACCGTCGATGAGCTGGCCTTCAACGCCGGTTTCAACTCGCTCTCGGCCTTCTACAAGTGTTTCCGCGAGCATACCGGCCTGTCTCCCAAGGCCTATGTGAAGCAAATTTCCCTGCGTGCACGCACGTAGGACAGCCCGCCCCGCCCGCCACTAGGATCGGCTCCAGACCTTTACCGATGTGGAGCAGCACCGATGCAAGCCTGGCGCACGATCAGCCTGTGGATGGACCAGCTCGACGAATCGATCGAGCCGCGCCCGGCATTGAGCCAGGACCTGGATGTCGATGTGTGCATCATCGGTGCCGGCTACACCGGGCTGTGGACCGCGTACTACCTCAAGCAGCAGGCGCCGCACCTGAACATCGCCATCATCGAGGCGAAGTTCGCCGGCTTCGGCGCCTCGGGGCGCAATGGCGGCTGGCTGATGGGCAACCTGCTCGGCGAAGATCGCCTGCTTGCCACGTTGTCCCCGCAACAACGCCGGGACAGTATCGACCTGCTCCACGACATCCCCGACGAGGCCCGCCGCGTACTCGACCGCGAAGGCATCGACTGCGACTACCGCAAGGGTGGCGTGCTGTACTGCGCAGCGCGCTACCCGGAGCAGGAGCGAAGCCTGCGCGGCTGGCTCGATGATCTTTATCGCCAGGGCATGACCGCCGACGACTACCGCTGGCTGCGCCCCGAAGAACTGGACGGCCAGTTGCGCGTCAGCAATGCCTACGGCGCGATCTACAGCCCGCACACCGCGACCATCCAGCCGGCGAAACTCGCCCGCGAGCTGGCCCGGGCGGTGGAACGGCTCGGCGTACCGATCTACGAGAACACCCCGGCCATCGACTGGAACCCCGGCCAGGTGCGCACTCCGCAAGCCCGCATCCGCAGTCACTGGGTAGTGCCTGCCGTGGAAGGTTATGCCGTCAGCCTGCCACCGCTGGGCAAGCACCAATTGCCGGTGCAGAGCCTGCTGGTGGCCACCGAACCATTGAGCGACTCGCAATGGGACGAGATCGGCCTCAAGGAAGGCCAGGCGTTCAGCGAGAACAGCCGCCAGGTCACCTACGGCCAGCGCACCCGGGACAACCGCCTGGTATTCGGCGCCCGCGGTGGTTATCGCTTCGGCGGGCGTCTGCGCGAAGACTTCAGCCTGAGCCACGATGAAATCGAACTGCGCCGCTACCTGTTCAGCGAACTGTTCCCGCAATTGAAGAACGTGCGCATCAGCCATTCCTGGGGCGGCAACCTGGGCATGGCGCGGCGCTTCCGCCCGCACATGCTTTGCGATCGCCAGCGCGGCATCGCCCTGGCCGGTGGCTACGGCGGCGAAGGGGTCGGGGCTACCAACCTCGGCGGGCGCACCCTGGCCGCGCTGATTCTCGGCCAGCACAACGCCCTCACCGCCCAGCCCTGGGTCCACGACAACCGCGCACTGTCCAGCCTCGCCAGCTGGCCGCCGGAGCCGTGCCGCTGGCTCGGCTACAACGCCATCATCCAGAGCTTCGTCTTCGAGGACCGCACCCTCGCCAGCCCGGCCAGCCCGCCATGGCGCCGGCGCATGGCCGGAGCGCTCGCGGACTTCATGCAGGGATTCATGAACTGAACCTGATCAACTGAATCACCCGACAGAGGAACCCGCGGTCATGAGCATCACCCAGTTCAAACACACCGACAGCGTCGCCCTGGAAACCTCCAGCCCGGTCGCCGTACCCCTTGGCGAGCCCGTCGCGGTGACCTCGGTCACCTGCGTCGAACGCAGCGACGGGGTGGAAACCGGCATCTGGGAATGCACACCGGGGCGCTGGCGGCGGCAGATCGTGCAACAGGAGTTCTGCCATTTCACCAAGGGCCGCTGCACCTTCACCCCCGACGGCGGCGAGCCCATTGTCATAGAAGCCGGAGACGCACTGATGCTACCGGCCAACAGCACCGGAATCTGGGATATCCAGGAAACGGTGCGCAAGACCTACGTGTTGATTTTCTGATCCCGCTGATCGCCTGCTGCCTTCGATAACAACAGCTAGAGAAAGGTAACCCGGACATGCGCACTCTCCTTCTTGCACCCCTGATGCTGGCGGCTTCCATGGCCAGCGCGGCCGACTCGGTGAAGATCTACAACTGGTCCAGCTACATCGCCCCGGACACGCTGAAGAACTTCCAGCAGGCCAGCGGCATCGTGCCGACCTACGACGTTTTCGACAGCAACGAAACCCTCGATGGCAAGCTGATGACCGGCAACTCCGGCTATGACGTGGTGTTTCCCTCCAACCATTTCATGGCCCGGCAGATCCAGGGCGGCGCCCTGAAAAAGCTCGACCGTAGCCAGTTGCCGAACTGGAAGAACCTCAATCCGGTACTGCTCAAGGCCCTGGAGGTGAACGACCCGGGTAACCAGCACGGTTTCCCTTACCTGTGGGGCAGTACCGGCATCGGCTACAACATCGACAAGGTCAAGGCGGTACTCGGCGACAACGCGCCCGTGGACTCCTGGGACCTGATCTTCAAGCCCGAATACATCGGCAAGCTGAAAAGCTGCGGTGTCGCGGTGCTCGACAACGGCCCCGAGCTGTTGCCGATCGCCCTGCACTACCTCGGCCTGCCGCACCACAGCCAGGATCCCAAGGACTACGACAAGGCCAAGGACCTGCTGATGAAGGTGCGCCCGTATATCAGCTACTTCCACTCCTCAAAGTACACCGGTGACCTGGCCAATGGCGATGTTTGCGTGGTGGTGGGCTTCTCCGGCGATGTGCTGCAGGCGAAGAACCGTGCCGAGGAAGCGAAGAATGGCGTGAAGGTGGGCTATTCGATTCCGAAGGAAGGGGCGCCGATGTGGTTCGACATGGTCGCGATGCCGGCGGACGCGCCTGACGAAAAAGCCGGGTATGCCTACATGAACTACCTGCTGCAGCCGGAGGTAATGGCCAACATCAGCAACCATGTGCAATACGCCAACGGCAACCTGAAGGCGGACGGGCTGGTGGATCCGGCACTGAAAGCCAACCCGATGATCTATCCGGGGGAAGAGGTGATGGACAAGCTCTATGCGCTTGAGGCGATGCCGGCGAAGATCGACCGGATCAGGACGCGGATCTGGACCAGCATAAAAGCCGGTAACTGATCTGATTGGTGCGGGGGGTTCACTGGCCTCATCGCTGGCAAGCCAGCTCCCACAGGGACTGCGTGCACCGCGAAACCTGTGGGAGCTGGCTTGCCAGCGATGAGGCCGGCAGCCCTCCCACAGGTCTCAAGGTTCAGTGATGCTCGCGAGTAGCGCGGAATTTCACATCCGGCCAGCGCTCTTCCATCAGCGACAGGTTGACCCGGGTCGGCGCCAGGTAGGTGAGGTGACCACCGCCGTCCACCGCGAGGTTTTCCATCGCCTTGTTCTTGAAGTCTTCCAGCTTCTTCTTGTCATCGCAGGTGATCCAGCGTGCCGACCAGACGGTGATCGGCTCGTAGGCGCATTCGACCTTGTATTCCTCCTTCAGGCGGCTGGCGACCACATCGAACTGCAGCACACCGACGGCGCCGAGGATGATGTCGTTGCTGCGCTCGGGGAAGAACACCTGGGTCGCGCCCTCTTCCGCCAGCTGTTGCAGGCCCTGGCGCAACTGCTTGGATTTCAGCGGGTCCTTCAGGCGCACGCGGCGGAACAGTTCCGGGGCGAAGTGCGGGATACCGGTGAAGCCCAGGCTTTCGCCTTCGCTGAAGGTGTCGCCGATCTGGATGGTGCCGTGGTTGTGCAGGCCGATGATGTCGCCGGCCCAGGCTTCTTCCAGTTGCTCGCGCTCGGAGGAGAAGAAGGTCAGTGCATCACCGATGCGCAGGTCCTTGCCGGTACGCACGTGGCGCATCTTCATGCCTTTCTCGTACTTGCCCGAGCAGATGCGCATGAAGGCGATACGGTCGCGGTGTTTCGGGTCCATGTTCGCCTGGATCTTGAACACGAAGCCGCTGAACTTCTCTTCCACCGGCTCCACGGTGCGCTCGTGGGCAACCCGGGCCAGCGGGCGCGGAGCCCAGTCGACCACCGCATCGAGCACATGGTCGACGCCGAAGTTGCCCAGCGCGGTACCGAAGAACACCGGGGTCAGCTGGCCGTTGAGGAACTCGTCCTGGTCGAACTCATGGCAGGCGCCCTGGACCAGTTCCAGTTGCTCGACGAAGCCGTCGTACTGGTCGCCCAGGTGCGCGCGGGCCTCGTCGGAATCCAGCTTCTCGATGATCTTCGCTTCGGTGCGCTCATGGCCATGGCCCGGGGTGTAGACCACGATGTAGTCCTCGGCCAGGTGGTAGACGCCCTTGAAGTCCTTGTAGCAGCCGATCGGCCAGGTGATGGGCGCAGCCTTGATCTTCAGGACCGCCTCGATCTCGTCGAGCAGTTCGATCGGATCGCGGATATCGCGGTCGAGTTTGTTGATGAAGCTGACGATCGGCGTATCACGCAGGCGGCACACATCCATCAGGGCGATGGTCCGCGGCTCGACGCCCTTACCGCCATCGAGCACCATCAGCGCCGAGTCCACGGCGGTCAGGGTGCGGTAGGTGTCTTCGGAGAAGTCTTCGTGGCCCGGGGTATCGAGCAGGTTGATCATGTGATCGCGGTAGGGGAACTGCATCACCGAGGTGGTGATGGAAATACCGCGCTGCTTCTCCATTTCCATCCAGTCGGAGGTGGCATGGCGATCGGACTTGCGCGACTTCACCGTACCGGCCACGGCAATGGCCTTGCCCATCAGCAGGAGCTTCTCGGTGATGGTGGTCTTACCGGCGTCGGGGTGGGAAATGATTGCGAAAGTGCGGCGCTTCGCGACTTCGGCGGCCTGTTGGGTCATGGGAAATCGCCTGACTGGGGATTGAAAAAAGGGGCGATATCATACCTGAAGTCGGGCCAACGGCCAAAGGCTGGCCAAATGTGCTGTTGGTGCAGGAGCGTGGCATGCCGGAAGCATTCATCATCGGCCCAACAGCAGTCAATTCAACGCCTCCCCATCAGAATCACGCTCATTCCTCGTGCGAAATTTCAAACACCCGGGGGATTAGCGCTGGCCAAATGCCGCATCAGATGGGAACCTTTAAAGCGATGGAGGCGTCCATTCCCCTGCAATGACCGTTGGTCGGGGGTGGTTTCACCGGCAACACGAGCCTGACGGGGCTTCGCTCATGGCGCGCATTCTGGCCGCCGCTTTTCGCACACGGATCGCCCGTCGCCTGGAATGGCGACCCCATGGAATCCGTGCGCCGACGATAGAAAAAGGAGTCCGCCTATGGCTGCACGCTATGGCAAGGGGCTGATGGGATGTGCCGCCGCGCTCGTCATCCTGGCCCTGCTGATCCACTGGATCGGCATCGATACGATCGCGCATTACCGCGCCGATCTATGGTTCTACCTGCAGGCGCACCTGATGCTGGTGCTGCTGTCGATGGGGGCGGCGCTGGTCGTGGGCATCCCCGCCGGCATTGCCCTGAGTCGACCGCACCGGGTCGACCGCGCCGAACGCTTCATGCAGGTTTTCAATATTGGCAACACCGTTCCTCCTCTCGCCGTACTCGCCATCGCCCTGAGCATACTCGGCATCGGCGCCGGCCCCGCGATCCTCGCGCTGTTCCTCGCCTCGTTGCTGCCCATCGTGCGCAACACCTACGAAGGCCTGAAAAACGTCCCCGCCTCGCTCAAGGAAGCCGCCACCGGCATCGGCATGACGCCGCGCCAGTCGCTGTTCAAGGTCGAGCTGCCGAACGCCGTGCCGATCATCGTCGGCGGGGTGCGCGTTGCCCTGGCGATCAACGTCGGCACTGCGCCGCTGTCGTTCCTGATCGGCGCCAACAGCCTGGGCAGCCTGATCTTCCCCGGCATCGCCCTGAACAACCAGCCGCAACTGCTGCTGGGCGCGGCCTGTACCGCCCTGCTGGCCTTGCTACTGGATGCGCTGGTCGCCCAGGGCAGCCGCCGCTGGCTGGAACGCGGCCTGACTCACTGACCGAGGGATCATCATGAAACGAATCGCCTTGCTCCTGGGCGCGGCCCTGCTGTTCGCAGGATTTGCCCAGGCTGCCGAAAAACCCCTGATCCGCATCGGCGCGCGGGTCTTCACCGAGCAGACCGTGCTCGCCGAAATCACCGCCCGCTACCTGCGCCAGCACGGCTTCGACGTGCGCATCACCGGCGGCCTGGGCAGCACCCTGGCGCGCAGCGCCCAGGAAAGCGGGCAGCTGGATATGGTCTGGGAATACACCGGGGTCTCGCTGGTGTCCTACAACCATGTCGACGAACGCCTGCCGGACGCCGCCGCCACCTACGCCCGGGTAAAGGAACTGGATGCGAAGAAAGGCCTGGTCTGGCTGGCGCCGTCGCGCTTCAGCAATACCTACGCGCTGGCGCTGCCCCGTGAGGTGGCCGAGGAGTACCCGCAGGTGCAGACCATCAGCCAGCTCAACCAGGTGCTGCGCGACGAGGCCGGCAAGACCCACATCCTCGCCCTCGACACCGAGTTCGCCAATCGCCCGGACGGCCTCGCCGGCCTGACCGAAACCTACGACCTGCAGTTCACCCGCAAGGACATCCGCCAGATGGACGCCGGGCTGGTCTACACCGCATTGCGCAATGGCCAGGTGTTCACCGGCCTGGTGTACACCACCGATGGCCGGCTCAGCGCCTTCGACCTGAAGCTGCTGGAAGACGACCGTCACTACTTCCCGGACTACACGGCCGCGCCGGTGGTGCGCAAGGCGGTGCTCGACGCCAACCCGCAACTGGCGACCTTGCTCAAGCCACTGGCCGAGCGCCTGGACGACGAGACCATGCGCCAGCTCAACGCCAGGGTAGACGTCGAGCATGAAAGCCCCGGCAAGGTGGCCGACGACTTCCTGCGCGCCCACCCACTGCAAGGAGATGCGCAATGAGCCTGCTGGACACCTTCGCCCATCTCGACTGGGGGCAAGTGCTGCAACTGACCGGCCAGCACATCACCCTGGTCGGCATCGCCGTAACCCTGGCGATCCTCGTCGGTGTGCCGCTGGGCATCCTGATGACCCGCTTCCCCGCCCTCGCCGGCCCGCTCCAGGCCAGCGCCACGGTGCTGCTGACGGTGCCGTCGATCGCCCTGTTCGGCCTGCTGCTGCCGTTCTACTCGAAGTTCGGCCAGGGCCTGGGTCCGCTGCCGGCGATCACCGCGGTGTTTCTCTATTCGCTGTTGCCGATCATGCGCAACACCTACCTGGCCCTTACCAACGTCGAGCCGGGCATTCGCGAAGCCGCCCGCGGCATCGGCATGACCTTCGGCCAGCGCCTGCGCATGGTCGAACTGCCGATCGCCGTACCGGTGATCCTCGCCGGGGTGCGCACCGCCGTGGTGATGAACATCGGCGTCATGACCATCGCCGCCACCATCGGCGCCGGCGGCCTTGGCGTACTTATCCTGACCTCCATCAGCCGCAGCGACATGTCGATGCTGCTGGTCGGCGCCGTGCTGGTGAGCCTCCTGGCCATCGCCGCCGACCTGCTCCTGCAAGCCCTGCAACGCAAGCTGACTCCAGAAGGACTGCTCAAATGATCGAACTCCAGAACCTCTCGAAAACCTTCCAAAGCAACGGCAAGGAGGTCAAGGCGGTCGACTCGGTCAGCCTGACCGTCAACGAAGGCGAGATCTGCGTCTTCCTCGGCCCGTCCGGTTGCGGCAAGAGCACCACCCTGAAAATGATCAACCGCCTGATCGAGCCCACCTCGGGCAAGGTCCTGATCAATGGCGAGGACACCACCGGCCTCGACGAAGTGACCCTGCGCCGGCGCATCGGCTATGTGATCCAGCAGATCGGCCTGTTCCCCAACATGACCATCGAGGAAAACATCACCGTGGTCCCGCGCCTGCTCGGCTGGGACAAGCAGAAATGCCACGAGCGTGCCCGCGAGCTGATGAGCATGATCCGCCTGGAGCCCAAGCAGTACCTGCAGCGTTACCCGCGGGAACTGTCCGGCGGCCAGCAGCAGCGCATCGGGGTGATCCGCGCGCTGGCCGCCGAAGCGCCGCTGCTGCTGATGGACGAGCCGTTCGGCGCGGTCGACCCGATCAACCGCGAGATGATCCAGAACGAATTCTTCGAGATGCAGCGGGCGCTGAACAAGACCGTGATCATGGTCAGCCACGACATCGACGAGGCCATCAAACTGGGTGACAAGATCGCCATCTTCCGCGCCGGCAAACTGGTCCAGATCGACCATCCGGACACCTTGCTGGCGCATCCGGCGGACGAGTTCGTCAGCAACTTCGTCGGCCAGGACAGCACCCTCAAGCGCCTGCTGCTGGTACGGGCCGAGGATGCGGCGGACAACGCGCCGTCGGCCAGCCCGGACATGCCGGTGGCGGATGCGCTGGAGCTGATGGACGAGCATGACCGCAAGTATGTGGTGGTGACCGATGGCGAGAATCGTGCGCTGGGCTATGTGCGGCGTCGGGACCTGCACCGCCAGCAGGGTGTATGCGCCGACTTCCTGCGCCAGTTCAACGCCACCGCAGCGCACGACGAGCACCTGCGCATCCTGTTGTCGCGCATGTACGAATTCAACCGGGCGTGGCTGCCGGTGCTGGATGCCGAGCAGGTATTCCTGGGCGAGGTGACCCAGGAGTCCATTGCGGCCTACCTGAGTTCGGGACGTTCACGTGGGGGCAAAACCAGCATCGTTTCCCCGGCTGAAACTGCTGTGTAAAAGCTGAGGGCCTCATCGCTGGCAAGCCAGCTCCCACAGGTACTGCACAGGTCTTGAAGTCTGTACTGACCCTGTGGGAGCTGGCTTGCCAGCGATGAGGCCCTCAAGAACACCCGAGAAATCAGAACCCTACACTGGCCTGCACATAGAAGGTCCGCGGCTCGCCCACGTAGATTCCCGAGTTGTTGTCGCTGGAGCGGGTGTAGTACTGCTTGTCGAAGATGTTCTTCACCCCCGCCGCCAGCTTCAGGTTCGACAGCTGCTGGCCGAAGTCGTAGCCACCACGGGCCGCCCAGGTCACGTACCCCGGGATGTCCCCGTATTGCCCGTCGGCACTCGGCTCGGTGATGTAGTTACCGTTGAAGCTGCCGTTGGCATTCATGCCGGTTCCCGGCGCGCGCTGTTTCGATTGGGCGAAGGCGTCCAGGTTCCAGGTCCAGCGGTTCACCTGGTAGCGCAGCCCGGCATTGACCACCTGGCGCGAGTAGAACGGCAGGTCACGGCCCTTGAAGCCCGGGATCTCGCCTTCATAGGTTGCACGGGTGTAGGTGAACCCGGCATTCGCACTCAAGCCTTCCAGTCGTGCATCCAGCCCGGACAGGTCATAGCGCAGCGAAGCCTCGATACCCTGGTGCTTGGTCGCACCGAGGTTGGTCCAGCCCACGTCGTTGCTGATGTACTGCAGCTCGTCGTCGAAGTCGATGTAGAACGCGGTCAGCTCACCGCCCCAGTGTTCATCGTTGTAGCGGGTGCCGATCTCGTAGGTCTTGGCCTTTTCCGGTTCCAGGCCGTTGGCGGTCGAGTTGCCGACGCCGCCCTGCCCCAGCTGGAAGTACTGCAGGCTGCCGAAGGAGGTTTCGTAGTTGGCGAACAGCTTCCAGGCATCGGAGAGGTGGTACATCACGCTCAACGCCGGCAGCGGCTCGTCGCTGCTGATGCTGCGGCTCTTGGCCTGGACCCGTACACCGTTGGTGCCCAGCACCGCGCGTTCGTGCCAGTCGGTGTTGATGTGCTCGAAGCGCAGGCCTGGCGTGATGGTCCAGTTGCCGATGTCGATCTTGTCATCGATGTAGTACGCGCTGGCTTCGGTTCCACCGGTACGGTCCTGGTAGACATGGCCGTCGGAAGTCGGAGTGACGGTCGGCACGTTGTCGATCAGCGCCAGGCGGCTGGCCTGCTCGTGCATGGCTTCCTTGAGGTAGCGGTAGCCGACGCTGACTTCCTGGGTCGCCTCGCCGGTGAAGAACAGCCGCGACAACCGTGGCTCGATGGCGAAGGTGTGGTAGCTGCGCGGGAAGGACGACAGGGTCTTCTGGTCGCGGGCGGCGATGGTGCTGCCGCGGAAGCTGTCGGTGTAGTAGGTCTGCACTTCGAACTGGGTGACGTCGTCGATCTGCCGCAGGTACTTGAGCGACACGTCCTTGCGCCGGCCGCTGAAGTTGTCGTGGTCACGATCGGACTGGTACGGGTCGGCATCATACTGGGCCTGAGTCAGGCCGCCGGGCATGTCGGCCTTGCCGTCGTAGTAGTGGAAGTTCAGCCACAGTTCGTCCCGGTCGGTCGGCGCCCAGTGGGTCTTGAACAGTACGTCGTCGATATCGTTGCCGTTATTGCTGCGGCGGTAGCCGTTGCCATTGACCCCGGAATACAGCAGCGCCGCGCCGATGCCGTTGTCGGCGGTGCCGCCGAGGAAGGCCGTATCGATATGTTTCCAGCCGCCGTAGCGGGACGTCTCCAGTGTGGTACCGATTTCGCCGGTGGCCTTTTCCGGGATCGCCCGGGTCACGAAGTTGATGACCCCACCGACGTTCTGCGGCCCGTAGCGTACGGAACCGGCACCGCGCACCACGTCGATGCTGTCGAGGTTGCCGGAGGAAATCGGCGCCATCGACAACTGTGGCTGGCCGTAGGGTGCAAAGGCCGCCGGGATGCCGTCGATCAGCACTGTGGAGCGCGGCGACAGGCGCGAGGTCAGGCCGCGGACCCCGACATTGAGCGACAGGTCGCTGCCACCGGTACCGTTGGAGTCCTGCACCTGTACCCCGGGAATGCCCTTGAGCACGTCGCGCACGTTCATCGCACCCTGCTCGATCATCGCCTCGCGGCGCACCACGGTGCGCGCGCCGGGATGGTTCTGCACCACCGCCTCCTGGGCATCGCCGAGCCAGTCTCCGACCATGCTGATATCGGTCGCCGCCAGCTCCACGACCTCGCCGGAAGCCTGCGCCGAACGTAGGACCACGGTGCCCTGGGACATCTCGTAGGTCAGCCCGCTGCCCTGCAGCAAGGCTTGCAGCGCCTGCTCCGGCGTCAGGTTGCCGGACACCGCCGGAGCCTGCTTGCCGGCCACCAGCTCGGGGGTGAAGAACAGTTGCAGCGAGGTCTGCTGGCCAAGCTGGTTCAGCGCGTTGGCCAACGACTGGGCCTGGATCTGGATGGGGGTCGGCGTCGAGTCGGCGTAGCTGTTGCCGATACCGGCACTGACCGCCAGGGCCAGCGCCAGGGGCAGCCAGCGCGAGCGGCCGGCGGAACGCGGGGCATGCTTGTTGTTGTTCACGTCTTCGGGACTTCCTGAGAATGAAAATGCTTGGCAATTACAAGTCAGGCAGGAAGACGAACAACTGAAAAAATACCTGAATCTATTTTGCAATTATTTCCTGGGAGCCGTCGGCATGGGCCACCACGGACACCGGCAGGATGCTCGGCAAGGCCCGCAGCAGAGCGTCCGTGTCGTCGACACGGAAGGTGCTGCTGAGGCGCAGCTTCGCTACTTTCGGCGCCACTTTCAGCGGCTGCCGGCGATAGCGCGAGACTTCTTCGGCCACCTGGGCCAGGGAAGCGTCGTTGAACACCAGCTTGCCCGAGCGCCAGGCGGTCAGCGCGGCGGGGTCCACCTTGTAGGCGGCGGCAACGTTGCCGTTTTCATCTATATGGGAACCGAGACCGGCGCTGAGCAGCGCCCGAGAGTCACCATGGCCCTGGACCCTGACCGAGCCCTGTTCCACCACCACCCGGGTCTGCCCGGGATCGCGGCGCACATCGAAGCGGGTGCCGGTCACGGTGACCGTGCCGTTGCCCGCGTCCACCACGAACGGCCGCCCGCTGTCATGGGCGACGCTGAACATCACCTCGCCCTGGGCAAGGCGGATATCCCGCTGTCCAGCACTGAAACGCACTTCCAGGCGGGTGCGGCCATTGATCTCCAGGCGGGAGCCGTCCGGCAACACGACCTGGCGGCGTTCGCCGAGGCCGGTCTGCAGTTGCTGGTAATGGTCGAGCTTGCCGTCCTGCCAGGTGAACCAGCCGAGGCCGACCGCAGCAGCCATGACGCCGGCGGCCAGTGCCTGGCGGATGAAGCGCCGACGCGGCAGGACGGCGACCGGATCCTCGACGCACAAGGCCTCGAGGCGCGCACGGGGCAGCAGGTCGCTGGCCCGCCACAGCTCGGCCAGCATCCGGTATTCGTCACGATGCAGCGGATCCTGCGCCAGCCAGGCCTCGAACACCGCCTGCCGCTCAGGCGACAACGGCCCGTCCTGAACCCGGGCGAACCATTCGGCCGCCTGCGCGCGCGCGGCCTCCTGGGGGCCGGAACTAGCGTCCTGATTCATGAATACCTTCGCCTGACTCATCTGTTCGCCACATCCAGGTGCTCGCGCAGATGGCGAAGCGTGCGGATCATATACTTTTCCACCATGTTCCTGCTCAGGCCCATGCGCTCGGCGATCTCCGCCTGAGTCAGGCCTTCGAGCTTCTGCCAGACGAACACCTTGCGGCAGTTCAGCGGCAACTCGGCCAGCGCCCGCTCGACGCTGTCGGCCAATTGCAGGGCATTCATGTAGGCCTCCGGATCGTCGTCCACCTGCGGGGTAAGGTCCAGGGCCTGCTGTTCGAGGGACTGGCGACGGTCTTCGCGACGATAACCGTCCACGGCGATATTGCGCGCAGTCTGGTGCAGGTAGGCGCGTGGTTGCTGCACCGCGCCGGGCTTGCTTTCCAAGACGCGGACAAAGGCATCGTGAGCGAGGTCCTCGGCCTGCTGGCGACTGCGCAGCTTGCGCGTCCAGGTGCCGATCAGCTCGTGATAGTGGTCGAGGAAGCCTTTGGGTCGAGACACGGTGGGAAGGTCGTCGTCAGGCAGTGGAAAAGTGTGCGAATAGTAATGTTTCTCGTTAACGCCGGCAAATCCGACCTTCGTCCGGCCGATCGGAGGTGCACCGGGCAAAATTTTTTCGCTGCAACTACGCACGCTTCAGGTGGCCATAAATATGAACACCCAGGGCATTCAAACACCCGCTCGAACACACTCGACAAACGGTCATATTTAATAAGTGAACAGTAACTTGAAGGGAAACGCGCCAATTGAAAGGCTGAGTGTCGAAGTTCGGGAAAAGTGAGCATTTCGCCAGCTATTCCACAATTCTTTACGCATCGGCGATCTGGCGGAACATATGGCTGTCACTTGGGTCGGTTATGAAAGGAACACGCCGACAACAGGTCGCCGAGGAGTACGAAAAGGCGACATTTTTAGTTGATCTTGAACCCCTCAGGTCCTAAAGTTCGCGCCGAACGTCCATGCTGGAAACGATCCATCCGGCTCAAGTACTGACGACGAGACAGCAAGGTCACCCGCAGCAGCAATGTATCGCGCGCGGTTGACCTTTTTGCTTTCGGCGACATGCCTTGGGAAGTAGGCGAACCAAAGTGGGGATACGGAGGGCGTTCAGTTGCAGCCACTTATTCATTCAGTTTGCCCATGGAGTTCCCAGGTATGTCGATCCAGGTCGAAGACTACTTTGCGCGCGAAACCTTCCAGAAGATGAAGGCCTTCGCCGACAAGCAAGAAACCCCGTTCGTACTCATCGACACCCAGATGATCAGCCAGGCCTACGACGACCTGCGCGCCGGCTTCGAATTCGCCAAGGTCTACTACGCGGTCAAGGCCAACCCGGCGGTCGAGATCATCGACCTGCTGAAAGACAAAGGCTCGAGCTTCGACATCGCTTCGATCTACGAGCTGGACAAGGTGCTGGGCCGCGGTGTCACCGCCGACCGCATCAGCTACGGCAACACCATCAAGAAATCCAAGGACATCCGCTACTTCTACGAGAAGGGCGTGCGCCTGTACGCGACCGATTCCGAAGCCGACCTGCGCAACATCGCCAAGGCCGCCCCGGGTTCGAAAGTCTACGTACGCATCCTCACCGAAGGCTCCACCACCGCCGACTGGCCGCTGTCGCGCAAGTTCGGCTGCCAGACCGACATGGCCATGGACCTGCTGATCCTCGCCCGCGACCTGGGCCTGGTGCCTTACGGCATCTCCTTCCACGTCGGCTCGCAGCAGCGCGACATCTCGGTATGGGACGCCGCGATCGCCAAGGTCAAGGTGATCTTCGAGCGCCTGAAGGAAGAAGACGGCATCGAGCTCAAGCTGATCAACATGGGTGGCGGCTTCCCGGCCAACTACATCACCCGTACCAACAGCCTGGAAACCTACGCTGAAGAAATCATCCGCTTCCTCAAGGAAGACTTCGGCGACGACCTGCCGGAAATCATCCTCGAGCCTGGCCGTTCGCTGATCGCCAACGCCGGCATCCTGGTCAGCGAAGTGGTGCTGGTGGCGCGCAAGTCCCGCACTGCGGTCGAGCGCTGGATCTACACCGACGTGGGCAAGTTCTCCGGCCTGATCGAAACCATGGACGAGTCCATCAAGTTCCCGATCTGGACCGAGAAGAAAGGCGAGAGCGAAGAAGTGGTCATCGCCGGCCCTACCTGCGACAGCGCCGACATCATGTACGAGCACTACAAGTACGGCCTGCCGCTGAACCTGGCGATCGGTGACCGCCTGTACTGGCTGTCGACCGGGGCCTACACCACCAGCTACAGCGCTGTTGAGTTCAACGGCTTCCCGCCGCTGAAGGCCTACTACCTGTAAATCTGTATCGCCCTTCCGGGCCCTATCGCTGGCAAGCCAGCTCCCACAGGCTGTGGGAGCTGGCTTGCCAGCGATAGGGCCCGGAAGGCCACTACACCAACTCAGCCAGGCGCTCCTTATAGGCCCCCGCCATCGCCCGGACCTCCGGCTCCGCCGCCTGCTCCAGCGCCGGCCCGGCCACTCGCAGGAAATTGGCATTGCCGCCTTCGAGCGCCAGCTGCAACCACTTCAGCGCTTCTTCCAGTTCACCCTGCGCCGCCAGCACCCCCGCATGGCTGAACTGCCCACGAAAATCCCCGGCCTCTGCCGAACGTCGATACCACTCCCGTGCCGCCGGAAGGTTCGCCTGGCAATGCAGCCCTTCCTCCAGATAGCGCCCCAGCAGGTTCATCGATTTGGCATGTCCCATCTGCGCCGCGCGCCGGTAGCAGGCCAGCGCCAGCCCGTGGTCAAGGTCCACACCGCGTCCGGTAGCCAGCAGGTTGCCCAGGTTGTAGATTCCCCAGTCCAGCCCGCCATTGGCGGCATGCCGGTAATGCCGCGCGGCCTTGGGCAAATCCACCTCGCCACCCCAGCCATGCTCCAGGCAGCGCCCGAGCATGTTGTGGGCCATTGCGCTGCCCTGCTGCGCCGCGATACCGAACCAGGTCCGCGCCAAGGCCGGATCCTTCTCGATCCCGCGCCCGTCCAGCAGCACCTGCCCAAGCAACGCCTGGGCCTCGACCACGCCCTCGCCCGCCGCCATCAACAGAGCCTGGGCCGCCTTCGCCGGGCTGTGTTCGAGCATCTGCGCCAGCTCATCCGGGCCCACCACTTCCTCACGCCGTAACTGCAATGCCATATGTCAGACCTCGACCCAGCGCCGCAGCAGGTTGTGATAGGTGCCGGTCAATTGCAGCAGCGAGGGATGGTCCGGCACATCGGCCGTGAGCTGCTGGATCGCGCTGTCCATTTCGAACAGCAAGGCGCGCTGGCTGTCCTCGCGCACCAGGCTCTGGGTCCAGAAGAACGCTGCGTACCGGGCGCCACGGGTCACCGGATTGACCCGATGCAGGCTGGTGCCCGGATACAGCACCATATCCCCCGCCGCCAGCTTGACCCGCTGCAGACCGTAGGTGTCCTGGATCTCCAGCTCGCCGCCGTCGTAGTCCTCCGGGTCGCTGAAGAACAGGGTCGAGGACAGGTCGGTACGCACCCGCTCCACACTGCCCTTGGGCTGGCGCACGGCATTGTCGATGTGGAAACCGAAGTTGCCGCCTTCGCGGTAGCAGTTGATCAATGGCGGAAACACCTTGTGCGGCAGCGCCGCCGACATGAAACGCGGGTTGCTCCATAACCGCTCGATCATTGCCGCCCCGATTTCCTTGGCCAGCGGGTGGCCCTCGGGCAGTTGCAGATTGTGCTTGGCCTTGGCCGACTGGTAACCCGCAGTGATCCTGCCGTCGGCCCAGTCGGTCTGCTCCAGTGCCTCGCGGATGCGCAGCACTTCCTCGCGATTGAACAGGCCGGGAATGTGTAAAAGCATGGCGATCTGGCACCTGGGCGGAAAAGATGCCAATGGTATTGATTCTTATCCAGCCATCACAAGCCCCAGCCGAGGGACGGCCGTTGATCCTTGGCAAAATTTCGTGAAAAAGATGTAAAGAATGTAAATGCAACACTTTCTCAATTGTGACTGCCAATCACTTGCTCTTATATTCGCCCCCCTCGAAACCTTGGGAGGGGGTCCACCTGATGTCGCGTCAATTCGTTCCAGCCACTGTCAGTTCGCCGCGCTTGCTCGCATCCGCCATCGGTGTCGCCATCACCGCCACGTCCGCTGCACACCTGGCCTATGCCGACGAGCCAGCACCTGCCAAGCCGGCCGGTCCGTTGACCCTCGATGCCACCAGCATCAATGCCCAGGCCGAGCAGGCCAGCACCGACTATAAGGTCGAACGCGCCTCCTCGCAGAAATACACCGCCCCGCTGGTCGATACGCCGCGGTCGGTCACCGTAGTGCCGCAACAGGTGCTCAAGGACACCAACGCCCTGACCCTGCAGGACGCGCTGCGCACCGTGCCCGGCATTACCTTCGGCGCAGGCGAAGGCGGCAACCCGCAGGGCGACCGGCCATTCATCCGCGGTTTCGACGCGCAGAACGACACCTACATCGATGGCGTGCGCGATACCGGCGCGCAAACCCGGGAAATCTTCGCCGTGGAATCCATCGAAGTCAGCAAGGGCCCGAACTCGGCGGTCGGCGGCCGTGGCGCGGCCGGCGGCAGCATCAACCTGGTGAGCAAGAAAGCCCACCTGGGCAACTCGTTCGACGGCGGCTTCACCTGGGGCTCCGACCAGACCCAGCGCTACACCCTCGACGGCAACTATCAATTCAGCGACAGCGTTGCCGGCCGCCTGAACCTGATGAGCCACGAAAGCAACGTCGCCGGCCGCGACAAGGTCAACTACGACCGCTGGGGCATCGCCCCGTCCCTGGCCTTCGGCCTGGGCACCGATACCCGGCTCAACCTCGACTGGTACCACGTCGAGAGCGACGACCTGCCAGACTCCGGCGTGCCCTACACCTACTCCGGCAGCAATCGCACCTCGGCCAACCCGGACAAGCCCTATTCCGGTGGCGACCACAGCAACTTCTACGGCCTGACCGACCGCGACTTCCGCAAGGCGCGCACCGATATCGCCACCATCGCCATCGAGCACGACCTGACCGACGCGCTGACTATCAAGAACACCCTGCGCCACGGCAATTCGATGCAGGACTACATCCTGACCCAGCCCGACGACTCCAAGGGCAACGTCAACAACGGCAGCGTCTGGCGCCGGGCCAATACCCGAGTGGGCAACACCTCCACCACCACCAACCAGACCGACCTGTTCGGCGACATCTACATCGCCGGCTTCAAGAACAGCTTCTCCACCGGTATCGAGCTGAGCCGTGAAGAGAGCGAGCGTTCGACCTATGACGTCAATACCGACACCACGCCAGCGACCCCGATCACGGCGACCGTGCCATCCAGCACCAACTGCACCCCGGGCATGATCGTGTCCAGCGGCTACAACTGCACCTCGCTGAGCAACCCGAACCCGGACGATCCGTGGAACGGTTCGATCGCACGCAATTACGCCGGCACCACCACCAAGGGCAAGACCCGCGCCCTCTATGTGTTCGACACCCTTGAGCTGACCCCGCAGTGGCTGGTCAACATGGGCCTGCGCTACGACCACTTCGACACCGAGTACCGCACCTACGGCGCCAACGGTGCCACTACCGTAAGCAAGACCGGCGTGCGCGCCGAGGGCAAGGACACCAGCGAATTCGTTACCGGCCAGTTGGGCCTGGTCTGGAAACCGGCCGACAACGGCAGCGTTTATGTCTCCTACGCCACCGCTGCTACCCCGCCAGGTGCAATGCTGGGTGAAGGCACGGAAGGCAACCTCCTGCCCAACAGCACCGATCGCAACGGCGTCCTGCTGGGCAGCGACATGGAGCCGGAAGAAACCACCAACTACGAAGTCGGTACCAAGTGGGACCTGCTGGACAACCGCCTGTCCTTGACCGGTGCGATCTTCCGCACCGAGAAAGACAACGCCCGCGTCCAGGTCAACACCAACACCTACGAGAACATCGGCACCACCCGCGTCGACGGTATCGAGCTGTCGGCCAGCGGCAAGCTCACCGAGAAATGGCAGGTCTTCGCCGGCTACGCCTACATGGAAGGCCGGCAGATCGACGGCGGCCCGCTGGGCAAGGCCAACGACGGCAATCAACTACCTAACCTGCCGAACAACTCGGCCAGCCTGTGGACCACCTACCAGATCACGCCGAAGTTCACCATCGGTGGCGGCGCCTTCTACACCGATGAGGTATTCGGCAACGTGGCCAACACCACCAAGGTCGACAGCTACGTGCGCTACGACGCCATGGCCGCCTACAAGCTGACCAAGAACGTCGACCTGCAACTGAACGTGCAGAACCTGACCAACGAGGTCTACTACGACAAGGCGTTCTCCACCCACTTCGCCAACCAGGCGGCGGGGCGTACCGCACTGCTGACCACCAGCGTTCACTTCTAAGGTTTTCGCAGGTTTGGCCCTTGCCCCGTTCATTTCGATGAGCGGGGCTTTTGTGTATCAAGGCATGTGTATCAAGGCATAATGCGCGACTAATTCGCATTCCCAGAAACATTCCCAGGTGGTCGATGTGCTGAAAAAGACGCTGTTCCAATTGCACTGGTTCTTCGGCATCACCGCCGGGCTGGTGCTCGCGCTGATGGGCATCACCGGCGCAGCGTACTCGTTCCAGGATGAAATCCTCCGGGCCATCAACCCGCAGGTGCTCAAGGTCCAGGTGCGCGAAGGCGGCGTGCTGGCGCCGGCCGAGCTGGTGCGGCGGGTCGAGGAAACCGAAGGCAAGAAGGTCTCGATGATCTGGGTCGAGACCAAGAGTGACGCCGCCGCGCGAATCTTCTTCACTCCGCCGCCGGGCGAGCGGCGTGGCCAGCTGCGCTATGTCGATCCTTATACCGGCGCCTTCCAGGGCGACGTAGTGGGCCAGGACTTTTTCAACCTGATGCTCAACCTGCACCGCTTCCTGACCCTCGGCGACACCGGCCGGCAGATCACCGGCGCCTGCACCCTGGTCCTGGTGTTCTTCTGCCTGTCCGGGCTGTATCTGCGCTGGCCGCGCCAGGCGCTGAACTGGCGCACTTGGCTGACCCTCGACTGGGCGAAAAAAGGCCGTGCCTTCAACTGGGACCTGCATGCAGTGTTCGGCACCTGGTGCCTGCTGTTCTACCTGCTGTTCGCCCTGACCGGATTGTTCTGGTCCTACGAATGGTACCGCGAAGGGCTGAGCCGGCTGCTGGCGGACAAACCGCCTGCTGGCCAGCAGCAACAGAAACGCGAAGGCCGTGGCGGCCACCGCGGCCCGCCCAAGGCCGACCCGAACGCCCCGGCGCTGGTGGTGGACTACGACGCCATCTGGGCCAGCCTGCAAAAAGCCGCCGGCCCCGGCTTGACCGCTTATAACCTGCGCCTGCCAGCGGCAGGCGGACAGCCGGCGATGCTCTTCTACCTGCTGGACGACGCAGCTCACGAACGCGCCCTCAACACCCTGACCATCGACCCGGCCAACGGCCAGGTGAAACGCCAGGAGGTGTACAACGACAAGTCGTTCAAGGCGCAATTGCTGACCAGCATCTATGCCCTGCACGTAGGCAGCTATTGGGGCCTGCCGGGTCGCATCATCCTGACCATCGCCAGCCTGGGCATGCCGCTGTTCTTCGTCACCGGCTGGCTGCTGTACCTCGACCGTCGCCGCAAGAAGCGCCAGATCCGTGCCGCGCGCAGCGGCCTGGCCCAGGGAAGCGACGAGGCCGGCGGCTGGCTGGTGGGCTTCGCCAGCCAGAGCGGTTTCGCCGAGCAACTGGCCTGGCAAAGCGCCCGGCAATTGCAGGCGGCCGGCCTCCCCGTGCGTGTGCAAGCGCTGGCGTCGCTGAGCGAGGACGACCTGCGTCAGGCCGGACGGGCGCTGTTCGTGGTCAGCACCTTCGGCGACGGCGAGGCCCCGGACAGTGCCCGAGGATTCGAACGCAAGGTGCTGGGCCAGGCATTGTCGCTGCAAGGGCTGAACTACTCGTTGCTGGCCCTCGGCGATCGCCAGTATCCGCATTTCTGCGGCTTCGGTCGGCGCCTGCATGCCTGGCTCGGCGAGCGTGGCGCCCATGCCCGCTTCGCCCCGGTGGAGGTGGACAGCGCCGATCCGCTGGCGCTGCAACGCTGGCAGCAGCAACTGGCGGAACTCAGCGGCAGTGCCGTGATGCCGGCCTGGCAAGCGCCAGGGTTCGCCCCATGGAAATTGAACCGCCGCGAACTGCTCAATCCCGGGAGCCAGGGGCAACCGGTATTCCTGCTGGGCCTGACCCCGCCGATGCCGTGCCAATGGGAAGCGGGCGATCTGGTGGAAATCCTGCCGCGCCAGGCCCCTGGAAGCGTGGAGCGTTTCCTTCACGGCCTCGGCTTGGACGGCAACACCCAGGTGCAACTGGATGGCCTGAGCGAATCACTGTCCGCCGCCCTCGCCGCCCGGCAACTGCCGGTCAGCCGTGAACACCTGGTCGGGCTGCACGCCCAGGCCTTGGTGGATGCGTTGATCCCCATCGATGCGCGGGAATACTCGATCGCGTCGATCGCCGCCGATGGTGTGCTGGAGCTGATTGTGCGCCAGGAGCGACACGCCGATGGCAGCCTCGGGTTGGGTTCGGGCTGGCTGACCGAGCACCTGGCGCCGGGCAGCACCGTCGGGCTGCGCCTGCGTCGCAACAGCGGTTTCCATCTGCCGGCAGACGCCGCGCCGATGATCCTGATCGGCAACGGTACCGGCCTGGCCGGGCTGCGCAGTTTGCTCAAGGCGCGAATCGCTGCCGGTGAGCAGCGCAACTGGCTGCTGTTCGGCGAGCGCAATGAGGCCCATGACTTCCATTGCCGGGACGAGCTGCAAGGCTGGCTGGTCACTGGCGACCTGGCGCGCCTGGACCTGGCGTTCTCGCGGGACCAGGCGGAGAAGGTATATGTGCAGGACCTGTTGCTGCAGCGGGGCGATGAACTGAAGCGCTGGCTGGCCGACGGCGCGGCGATCTATATCTGCGGCAGTTTGCAGGGGATGGCTGGCGGCGTGGATGCGGCGCTCAACGGGTTGCTCGGTGAGGCGGCTGTGGAAGAGTTGATCGAGCTGGGGCGCTATCGCCGGGACGTCTACTGAGTATTCGAGGGCCTCATCGCTGGCAAGCCAGCTCCCACAGGGATTTGTGGGAGCTGGCTTGCCAGCGATAGGGCCCTCGGGAACTCAGTGAAGCTCAAAGGTATCGGCATCCAGGTTCGCCGGAAAACGCGTCCGGTAGGCCGCCAGGTCCGCCGAACTCAGCACCACGGTAAACACCCCGTCCGCTTCCCCCGCACTCAGCAGGCTTTCACCCTGGAAATCCAGCACCTGGCTGTCGCCGCTATAGGCGAAGCCCTTGCCGTCCGTGCCGACCCGGTTCACCGCCGCCACGTAGCACAGGTTCTCGATGCCCCGCGCCGGCAGCAATCGGTTCCAGTGCTGGCGGCGCGCCGCCGGCCAGTTGGCGGTGTACAGCAGCAGGTCGGTGTCCTGGGCGTCGCGGCTCCACACCGGGAAACGCAGGTCGTAGCAGATCAGCGGACGGATCCGCCAGCCCTTGAGTTCGAACTGCACCTGGCGCTCGCCCGGGGTGTAGTGCTTGTGCTCGCCGGCCATGCGGAACAGGTGGCGCTTGTCGTAGTGCAGGATCTCGCCGTCCGGACGCGCCCAGAGCAGGCGATTGCGGTGGCTGCCGTCGGCGGCCTGGATGATCACGCTGCCGGTGATCACTGCATCGAGGCGCCTGGCCTGGGCTTTGAGCCAGGCGTAGGTGGGGCCGTTTTCCGGCTCGGCGAGGCGTTCGGACTCCATGGAGAAACCGGTGGTGAACATCTCCGGCAGGATCACCAGGTCAGCGCCTTTGGCCTGGTCCAGCAAGGCTTCGAAGTGCTCGTAATTGCCCTGGCGGTCCTGCCAGACCAGGCTGGTCTGGACCAGGGCAACGCTCAGGTTGGGCAGATTGCTCAGATCGCGCATAGTTTTTCCGCTGCCTCGCGCAGCGTCTCCTCGCGTTTGGCGAAACACAGGCGCACCAGGCGCTGCTCGGGAATGGGTTGCTGGTAGAACACCGACACAGGGATCGTCGCCACGCCATGCTCGCGGGTCAGCCACAGGGCCATGTCGACATCATTGAGGTCAGGGCGGATGGCCGAATAGTCCACCAGTTGGAAATAGGTGCCCGCCGAACGCTTGAAGCTGAAACGGGACGGGCCAAGCAGATCGCAGAACAGGTCGCGCTTGGCCTGGTAGAAGGCCGGCAACTGCTCGATATGCTCGGGATGTTCGGCCATGAAGTCGGCCAGCGCCCACTGCAGCGGGGTCACGCCGCAGAAATTGACGTACTGGTGGACCTTGCGCAGTTCGCCGCTCAGTGCCGGCGGCGCAACGACGTAACCGGTTTTCCAGCCGGTGACGTGGTAGGTCTTGCCGAACGAGCTGACCACGAACGCCCGCGGGTACAGGGCTTCATGGCTCAGCACGCTGGCATGGGCGACGCCGTCGAACACCAGGTGTTCGTAGACTTCGTCGCTGATCAGGTAGATATCGCGGTCGGCGATCAGGGCCGCCAGTTGATCGAGGTCGGCACGGGTGATCAGCGCGCCGCTGGGGTTGTGCGGCGAGTTGATGATGACCATGCGCGTGCGCGGGCCCAGGGCATCGCTGAACGTCTGCCAGTCGATACTGAAATCCACCGGGTCCAGTTGCACATGCACGCAACGGCCACCGGCCAGTTCCACCGCGGGTTCGTAGCTGTCGTAGCTGGGGTCGAAGACGATGACTTCATCACCGCTGCGGATCACCGCCTGGATGGCGCAGAAGATGCCTTCGGTAGCCCCGGGAACGATGGTCACTTCATGGTCGGCATCGACACCGACGCCGTAATGCCGGGCGATCTTGGCCGCAACCTGCTGGCGCAACGCGGGCAGGCCGGTCATCGGCGAATACTGGTTATGCCCGGCGCTGACATGCCGTCCCACCGCATCGAGCAGGGCCTGCGGGCCATTGAAATCCGGGAAACCCTGGGACAGGTTCAACGCCCCGGTCTGCACCGCGAGCTGAGACATGGTAGTGAAGATGGTCGTGCCGACATTCGGCAGCTTGCTGCTGATCATGAAGCCCTCTTTCCTGCGGACCCGGCCCAGGCACGGTAAGCCGTCGAGCATAGCGGATCGGACAGTCAGGAAAAAGGTTGAAACACAAGGCCGGCGGCGCGGGTGCAAGCCCGCGCCGCCGCGAGATTACTTGCGCTTGTCCTTGCGCTTCTTCTCGGCCTTCTTGTGGTGCGACATCAACCGGCGCTTCTTGTTGACCTGGCGGTCGGTGAGGGTGTTCTTGTTACCCTCGAACGGGTTGTCGCTGCCCTTGTACTCGATGCGGATCGGCGTACCGACCAGCTTGAGCACGCGGCGGTAGGTGTTTTCCAGGTAACGCGAGTACGAGCGCGGTACCTTCTCCACCTGGTTGCCGTGAATCACGATGATCGGCGGGTTGGCGCCACCAAGGTGGGCGTAGCGCAGCTTGATGCGACGGCCGTTGACCATCGGCGGCTGGTGCTCGCTGACCGCGTCTTCGAGGATCTGGGTCAGGCGGCTGGTGGGCCAGCGAGTGACCGCCGACTTGAAGGAGTTCTGCACCGACTGGTACAGGTTGCCCACGCCGGTGCCGTGCAGCGCCGAAATGAAGTGGATGTCGGCGAAGTCGACGAAGAACAGCCGGCGTTCCAGCTCGGTCTTCACGTAGTCGCGCTCGCTCGGCTGCATGCCGTCCCACTTGTTCAGGGCGATGACGATGGCGCGACCGGCTTCCAGTGCGAAGCCCAGCAGGTTGAGGTCATGATCGACCACGCCTTCCCGGGCATCCATGACGAAGATCACCACGTTGGCGTCCTTGATCGCCTGGAGCGTCTTCACCACCGAGAACTTTTCGACTTCCTCGTGGATCTTGCCGCGCTTGCGCACGCCGGCGGTGTCGATCAGGGTGTACTTCTCTTCATTGCGCTCGAAGGGAATGTAGATACTGTCGCGGGTGGTGCCGGGCTGGTCGTAGACCACCACGCGCTCTTCGCCGAGCATGCGGTTGACCAGGGTCGACTTGCCGACGTTGGGCCGACCGATGATGGCGATCTTGATGCCGTCCTTCTCGCTCGGGCCGGGAATGCGCGTGGCTTCCTCGCCTTCGGCGACGTTCTCGTCGAGGGACTCTTCTTCCTGGTCGCGCGGCACGTCACCGAGCACCGTCTCCATCAGGGCATTGATGCCGCGGCCTTGCGAACCGGCAACCGGAATGGCGTTGCCCATGCCCATGGGGGCGAATTCGGCGCGGGCGGTGTCCGGATCGATGTTGTCGATCTTGTTCGCCACCAGGAACGACTGCTTGTTCCGCTTGCGCAGGTGCTCGGCAATCATCTGGTCGGCGGCGGTCAGGCCGGCACGGGCATCGACCAGGAACAGCACATAGTCGGCTTCTTCGATGGCCATGAGCGACTGCTCGGCCATTTTCTCGTCCATGCCCGCCTCGTCACCGGTGATACCGCCGGTGTCGATCAGGATGTAGGAACGGCCCTGCCAGCGCGCTTCGCCGTACTGGCGGTCGCGGGTCAGGCCCGAGAGGTCGCCGACGATGGCGTCGCGAGTCTTGGTCAGGCGGTTGAACATGGTGGACTTGCCGACGTTCGGGCGACCCACCAGGGCGATTACGGGAACCATGCGGCTCTCCATTGGGTAAATTCAAGAAATACAAAGGCCGCTGCGAGGCAGCGGCCGAAGTTGCGGGCAACGTCTCTCGACGTCGCGGCCCGGGGCCCGAAAGCCCCAAGCATAGACTTACTTGATGGTCAGCGCCTCGAGCGTACCGCTGTTGCCAAACACGTAGATCATGTTGCCTTCGACCAGCGGACGGGCACGCAGGCCATCGCTGTCGATGCACTCGCGACCGACGAAACGACCGTCCACCTGGCTGAGCAGGTGCAGGTAGCCTTCGAAGTCACCGACCGCCACGTAGCTGGAGAAGACTTCCGGCGCCGACAGTTGACGGCGGGCCATCTGGTCGTTGCTCCACAGTGCCGAGGACGAACGCTCGTCGATGCCTTCGACGGTGCCCGAGGCCTCGCTCACGTAGACGTTGCCGAAGCCCTGGGCCACACCGGTGTAGCTGGAGGCATCACGCTGCCACAGCACCCGGCCGGACTCCAGGTCCAGGCCGGCGACGCGGCCCTGGTAGGTGGCGACGTACAGGGTGCCGCCGGACAGCAGCAGGCCGCCGTCGATGTCGACCACGCGGTCCAGCTCCGAACGACCCTGCGGGATGGCAACGCGTTGCTCCCACACAGGTACGCCGTTGCTGGTGTCCAGGGCGATTACCTTGCCGCTGGACAGGCCGGCCACCGCCAGGCGGTTGGTCACGATCGGCGCACCGGTACCGCGCAGGGTCAGGACCGCAGGCGTGCTGTCGTAGATCCAGCGACGGTCGCCAGTGGCGGCGTCGAGGCCGATCAGGCGGTCGTCCTGGGTCTGCACGACCACCACGTCACCGTTGGTGGCCGGCGGGGCCAGCACTTCGCTGGTCACCCGGGCAGTCCATTTCTGCTCGCCGGTGCTGGAGTCGAGGGCGATCACCTCGCCCTTGAGGGTGCCCAGCAGGACCATGCCGTAGCCCACGCCGACGGCGCCGGAGACCGGTTTTTCCAGGTCCTTCTTCCAGATCACGTCGCCGTTCATGCGATTGAGCGACATGACCACGCCGGTCACGTCGGACGCGTAGATGCGGTCGTTCTCGATGGCCGGAACCAGCATGTTGTAAGTTTCGCCCTGACCGTCACCGATCGAGCGGCTCCACTGCTTCTGCAAGACCACCTCTTCGGTGAACTTGGTCAGCTCGGCCGGAGGCAGTTCCTTCTTGCTGTTGCTGCTGCAACCCGCGGCCAGGATGGCCAGGGTCAGCACTGCTGCATGTTTCCAACCGATCACGTCACGCATCCCCTTTGGCCAGGTCGTCGAGCTTGAGTTGCAGGCCACCTACCGCGTCGTCATCCGACAGCGCGGCCTTGGCCTTTTCATATGCAGCATGCGCCTCGTCGGCACGGCCCAGTTGCACCAGCAGGTCGCCCTTGAGCTCCTCGCGGGTGGCAACGAACGCCTTGTCGGCGTCGCCGTCGAGCAGTTTCAGGGCCTCCTCGGCCTTGTTCTGCGCACCCAGCACGCGCGCCAGGCGCTGGCGGGAAATCTCGCCAAGGGTCGCGTCGGCCGGCTTGTCGTAGATGCTCTTCAGCTCGGCGGCAGCGTCGTCCAGCTTGCCGCTGTCCACCGCTACCTTGGCGACGAACAGGCTGCCGTACTGGGCGTAGGCGGTTCCACCGAACTCGCTTTTCAGCTTGCCCGACAGCTCGGCGACCTTGGCCGTGTCCGGCGTGCCGGTCGGCGTCAGGGTGGTTTCCAGCAGAGCCTGGTAAAGGTTCGAGGCGCCTTGCGACTGGTTGTTCTGGTACTTGTGCCAGGCCTGCCAGCCAAACACCGCCACCAAGGCCAGCAGACCGCCAGTTACCAGTGGCTTGCCGTTACGCTCCCACCAGTCCTTGAACGCGGCCAGTTGTTCATCATCGGTACTCGACACCCCAATACTCCTTTCGACAATTCGGTCAGTGGGCGCTTACGCCTGCGCGAGGGAAGCTTCCAGGTGCTCGGCCAGAGCATCCCAGGCAATGTTTTGTTGTTCACCCTGACCACGCAGGGGTTTGAAACCTACCACTTGTTGCGCCAGTTCGTCCTCTCCGAGGATCAGGGCGTACAGGGCATTGCTCTTGTCGGCCTTCTTGAACTGGCTCTTGAAACTGCCGCCACCGGCATTGACCTGCAGGCGCAGCCCCGGCAGGCGGTCGCGCAGGCGCTCGCTCAGTTGCAGGCCGGCCAGCTCGGCGGCGTCACCGAAGGCGCAGAGATAGACGTCGATCTGGCGGGAAATCGATTCCGGCACCAGTTCGAGGGTTTCCAGCAGCAGGATCAGGCGCTCGATGCCCATGGCAAAACCGACGCCCGGGGTCGGCTTGCCGCCCATCTGCTCGACCAGGCCGTCGTAGCGGCCACCGGCGCAGACGGTGCCCTGGGCGCCGAGCTTGTCGGTGACCCACTCGAACACGGTCTTGCTGTAGTAGTCGAGGCCGCGCACCAGCTTGGTGTTGATCACGTACGGAATGCCGGCGGCATCGAGGCGGGCCTTGAGGCCTTCGAAGTGCACGCGGGACGCTTCGTCCAGGTAGTCTTCCAGCTTCGGCGCGCCGACCAGGGCGGCCTGGGTGCCGGCGTCCTTGCTGTCGAGGATGCGCAGCGGGTTGCTCTTCAGGCGGCGCTGGCTGTCTTCGTCCAGTTGGTCAAGGCGGGCGGACAGGAACTCCACCAGGGCGTCGCGGTAGCGGGCCCGGGCCTCGCTGGTACCCAGGCTGTTCAGCTCCAGGGTGACGGCGTCGCGCAGGCCCAGCAGGCCCCACAGGCGCCAGGTCAGGGCGATCAGCTCGGCATCGATGTCCGGCCCCTCGAGGTTGAACACCTCGATGCCGATCTGGTTGAACTGGCGATAACGGCCTTTCTGCGGGCGCTCGTGGCGGAACATCTGGCCGATGTACCAGAGTTTCTGCACTTCGCCGTTGCCGCTGATGCCGTGCTCCAGCACCGCACGCACGCAGGACGCGGTGCCTTCCGGGCGCAGGGTCAGGGAGTCGCCGTTGCGGTCGGTGAAGGTGTACATCTCTTTTTCGACGATGTCGGTCACTTCACCGATGGAGCGCTTGAACAGCTCGGTGAATTCGACGATCGGCATGCGGATCTGGCGGTAGCCATAGGTGTCCAGCAGGCCCGCCACGGTGCTTTCGAAGTAGCGCCACAGGGGCGTCTGCTCGGGCAGGATGTCGTTCATGCCACGGATGGCTTGCAGCGATTTGCTCACGAAAGGTCCTTAACGAAATCTGTAGCGGTCAACCGCGGGCAATCAGTGCCGCGTCGGCCTCGGCCTTCTCGGCCGCTTTCTGGCGGATGAGCCTCTCGAGGTCGTCCACCAGGTTGTCATTGGTCAGCTTCTGTGCCGGCTTGCCGTCGATGTAGACCAGGTTCGGCGTGC
This sequence comes from Pseudomonas sp. GD04058, assembly GCF_029836855.1. Taxonomy (NCBI): domain Bacteria; kingdom Pseudomonadati; phylum Pseudomonadota; class Gammaproteobacteria; order Pseudomonadales; family Pseudomonadaceae; genus Pseudomonas; species Pseudomonas sp. GD04058. The sequence goes on along the minus strand of NZ_JAOECN010000003.1, from coordinate 116,010 downwards.
CGCCGGTCAGGCCGACATGGGCTTCCTTGGCTTCGCCAGGGCCGTTGACCACGCAGCCGATCACCGCGACATCCATGGGCACCAGCAGGTCTTCCAGACGGCCTTCCAGCTCGTTCATGGTCTTGACCACATCGAAGTTCTGCCGCGAGCAGCTCGGGCAGGCGATGAAGTTGATGCCGCGGGAACGCAGGTGCAGCGACTTGAGGATGTCGTAGCCGACCTTCACTTCCTCGACCGGGTCGGCCGCCAGCGAGATGCGGATAGTATCGCCAATCCCGTCGGCGAGCAGCATACCGAGGCCGACCGCCGATTTCACCGTGCCCGAACGCAGGCCGCCGGCTTCGGTGATACCCAGGTGCAAGGGCTGGACAATCTGCTTGGCCAGCAGCCGGTAGGCTTCGACGGCCATGAACACGTCGGAGGCCTTCACGCTGACCTTGAAGTCCTGGAAATCAAGACGATCGAGGTGCTCCACGTGACGCAGCGCCGACTCCACCAGCGCGGCCGGGGTCGGTTCGCCGTACTTCTTCTGCAGGTCCTTTTCCAGCGAGCCTGCGTTGACGCCGATGCGGATCGGGATGCCACGGTCGCGGGCGGCATCGACCACCGCGCGCACACGGTCTTCGCGGCCGATGTTGCCCGGATTGATGCGCAGGCAATCGACGCCCAGTTCGGCGACGCGCAGGGCGATGCGGTAGTCGAAGTGGATATCGGCGACCAGCGGCACGCTGACCTGCTGCTTGATGCGACCGAAGGCCTCGGCGGCGTCCATGTCCGGGACCGAGACGCGGACAATGTCCACGCCGGCATCGATCAACCGGTTGATCTGCGCCACGGTGGCGGCGACATCGTTGGTGTCGGTGTTGGTCATGCTCTGGACGGCGATGGGAGCATCGCCGCCGACAGGTACGTTACCCACCCAGATTTTCCGGGATTCGCGACGCTTGATCGGAGATTCGCCGTGCATGAGTTACTGCCCCAACTTCAGGCGAGCGGTCTCGCCACTGGTGAACGGTGCGATATCGACGGCCTGGCCGTTGTAGCTGACCTGCGCACCGCGGGCCACGCCCAGGCGCACGGCGAACGGCGGCTTGCCAGCGAGCTCGAGGTTTTCGCCCTTGCGCTTAATACCGCTGTAGAGGAGCTTGCCGTTGCCGTCGGTAACCGAGGTCCAGCAATCGGCGGTGAACTGGATGCTGACCTGGCCGTTGCCTGCAACAGGTGCTGCCGGTACGGCAGGTGCGGGAGTGGCAGGTGCTGGAGTGGCCGGCACGGCGGGCGCGGGTACGGTTGCCGCCGGAGCGACAGGCGTGGCCGGTGCCGGGGTGGCCGCAGCATGGGCGGCCGGCGCAGTGGCGGCTGCCGGAGCGGCCGGCGCGGCGGTTGCGGCTGGCGTGCTGGTCACCGGCGCCGCCGGGGCTTGCGATGCGGTTTCGCCTGCCGGCGCTGGCTCGGTGACCGGAGCAACGGTTTCAGGCTGCTGCGCCTCGGTCACGGCCTGGTCTTCAGGCTCGTCCAGCGGGTGAATCTGGGTAGTGCCGTCGGCGCTTTCCACTTCAATGTGTTCCGGCGCGGCGCTGAACAGGTCCCTGGTGGCGTTCGCGCTCTGGTCTTTCCACCAGACGAAACCACCGCCAATGACCACCACCAGCAACAGCAGGCTGACGATGCGCAGGATGTTGTGGGACAGGCGCACCGGCTCCTCGATGCGCCCGAGGGCGTGCACGTCGCTGCCCTGGGCATGGGTGCCGGTGCACAGGTCGAAGGCCTGGACCAGGGCGGCCTGGTCCATGTCGAGCAGTTTGGCGTAGGCGCGGATATAGCCGCGGGCGAAGGTATGCCCCGGCAGCTTGTCGAAGGCGCCGGCCTCGAGGTTGTTCAGGGAACTCACGGTCAGGTTGAGCTTGCGGGCCACTTCGGCCTGCGACCAGCCCCGGCTTTCACGGGCCTGGCGCAGGGTCTCACCGGGATTTTCGCGAGTCGCTGCTGCTGCTTCGGGATGCGCCGCTTTCATCATTGCTCCGACAGGTATTGCTGATATTCCGGCGTACCGGGATAAAGTCGTTGTAATTGCAGGCCCAGTTCGGCGGCCTTGTTTCGTTCATCGAAGACGGTCGCCAGGCGATTGCCGAGCAACAGGCTGCGGGCGCTCGGTTCACTCAGCCGGCTGTGCCGGTCGTAGAACTCGCGAGCTGGCACATAATGCCTGTCTTCGTAAGACATCTCAGCCATTTCCAGCAATGCACGCGGCTGCTGGCGGTTGAGACGCAAAGCCTTTTCCAGGTATTCCCGCGCCTGGTCGCGCTGGCCCATGCGCAGGGCCGTCAGCCCGAGGTTCTCGAACACCCGGGACCGCTCAGGATACAGGGTATCGGCCGAAGCCTGGCGAAACATCTGCTGCGCCTTGGCATATTGCCCCTGGGCGTAGAGAAAACTGCCGTAGTTGTTACGGATTCGCGCATCGTGGGGGCTGGCCGACAGGGCCTGGCGGAAGTGCCGGTCGGCCAGCCCGGTTTCGCCTTCACGCTGGAACACCAGGGCCAGGGCCGCATTGACCTCGGCGTCGTTGCCGCCCAGGTCGAGGGCCTGTTTCAAGGGAACCTTGGCGCGCTCGGTATAGCCTTGCTGCAGATAACCCAACCCCAACTGCACGTAGGCCTGGCGGGCCTCGTCGCGCCTTGCCTGCGGGCCGGGACCGCCGTAGCTGACGCAGCCGCTCAGCAGCGTCGTCAGCAGAACAAGCGGCAGCGCGGCGCGCAGGGTCATGGCCGCCCTCGTCTCAGTTGCCCGCCACGCCGCTGGAATCGGCGTCGGCGTTCAGTTGCCGCACGGCGATGTAGCGCTCACTGCGACGGGTACGGTCCATTACCTGGCCGACCAGCTGACCGCACGCGGCGTCGATGTCCTCGCCGCGGGTGGTGCGCACGGTCACGTTGTAGCCGGCGTTGTGCATGTAGTCCTGGAAACGGCGGATCGCATTGTTGCTCGGCCGCTCGTAACCGGAATGCGGGAACGGGTTGAACGGGATCAGGTTGATCTTGCACGGAACGTCCTTCAACAGTTCGGCCATTTCCTTCGCATGTTCGAGCTGGTCGTTGACGTCCTTGAGCAGGGTGTACTCGATGGTCAGCACGCGCTTCTCGCCGAGTTCCGACATGTAGCGCATGCAGGAGTCGAGGACGACCTTGAGCGGGTACTTCTTGTTGATCGGCACCAGTTCGTTGCGCAGCGCGTCGTTCGGCGCGTGCAGCGAGAGGGCCAGGGAGACGTCGATGTGCTTGGCCAGCTCATCGATCATCGGCACCACGCCGGAGGTGGACAGGGTCACCCGGCGCTTGGAGATGCCATAGCCGAGGTCGTCCATCATCAGGTGCATGGCGGCGACCACGTTGTCGAAGTTCAGCAGCGGCTCGCCCATGCCCATCATCACCACGTTGGTGATGGCGCGGTCGATGGTGGCCGGTACGGAGCCGAACGACTTGTTGGCAATCCACACCTGGCCGATGACTTCGGCGGCGGTGAGGTTGCTGTTGAATCCTTGCTTGCCGGTGGAGCAGAAACTGCAGTCCAGGGCGCAACCGGCCTGGGACGATACGCACAACGTACCGCGCTTGCCCTGGGGGATGTAGACGGTTTCGACGCAACTGCCGGAGGCCACGCGCACGACCCATTTGCGGGTACCGTCCGCGGAGATGTCCTCGCTGACCACTTCGGGCCCGCGGATCTCGGCGCAGTTCTTGAGCTTTTCGCGCAACGCCTTGCCGACGTTGGTCATGGCGTCGAAATCATCGACGCCAAAGTGGTGAATCCACTTCATTACCTGACCGGCACGGAAGCGCTTCTCCCCTATCGAGTCGAAGAACTTTTCCATTTCCGGCTGGGTCAGCCCCAACAGGTTAGTCTTGCCAGTAGATGTCGTCATGGATTCACCCTCACCCGAAAGCCTTGGCTTAGCGAGTGGTTACCTCGGTAGCTGCGAAGAAGTAGGCGATTTCGCGAGCGGCAGCGGCTTCGGAGTCCGAACCGTGGACGGCGTTGGCGTCGATGGACTCGGCGAAGTCGGCGCGGATGGTGCCTGGAGCAGCTTCTTTAGGGTTGGTAGCGCCCATCAGCTCACGGTTGCGAGCGATGGCGTTCTCGCCTTCCAGAACCTGGACAACGACCGGACCGGAAGTCATGAAGGCAACCAGGTCACCGAAGAAACCGCGCTCCTTGTGCTCGGCGTAGAAGCCTTCGGCCTCGGCCTTGGACAGTTGCTTGATTTTCGAGGCGACGATTTTCAGGCCGGCGTCTTCGAAGCGGGTGGTGATCTTGCCGATCACGTTCTTGGCAACGGCGTCAGGCTTGATGATCGAGAAAGTACGTTGAACAGCCATGGTGTAACTCCAGAAACAGTAAGTGATGCGAAAAATTAAACCCGCGAATTATACGCGGGTTCAGGGGGATTGCCTAACCTGCCGAGTGCGCTCAGTCGGCTTCTTCGATCCAGGCGGCCTGGATGGCTTCCAGGACCTTCTCGCCACCGCGTGCCGGATCGTCGTTGAAGTCTGGCAATGCCAGCACCCAGCGGTGCAGATCGACGAAATTCACGTAACGAGGATCGACTTCCGGCTTGCTTTCGGCAAGCTGGATGGCGATTTCAAGTACATCAATCCATTTCAGGCTCATGTCGGGCTCCAGGATCAATGCGGCGCTTCGGCGGCGTGGTTGAGCGAATACTTGGGAATCTCGATGGTCAGGTCCTGGTCACCGACCTTGACCTGGCAGGCCAGGCGCGACTGCGCTTCCAGGCCCCAGGCCTTGTCCAGCATGTCTTCTTCCAGCTCGTCGGCTTCCTCGACCGAGTCGAAGCCCTTGCGCACGATGCAGTGGCAGGTGGTGCAGGCGCACACGCCGCCGCAGGCGCTTTCGATCTCGATGTGATGGTCATGGGCCAGTTCGAGAATGGACGTCCCCGGCGCCGCCTCGACGGTCAGGCCATCCGGGCAGAACTTCTCGTGGGGCAGAAATGTAACCTGCGGCATCAGTTATCCTCGATCTCATTCAGGTTGCGCCCGGCCAGTGCGGCTTTGACCGTCGAATCAAGACGCCGGGCGGCAAAGGCATCGGTCACCTGCGACAGACGCTTGGTCTGCTGCTCGATGGCCGCGCCATCGGTGCCGTTCATCAAATCACGCAAGTCTTGCATCTGTTGTTCGATCGCAGCGCGCTCTTCGGCGTCCAGCAGGCGCTCGCCGTCGGCGTCGAGGGCGCCCTGCACCGCTTCGAGCAGGCGTTCGGCATCCACCTGGTGCTCGCGCAACTGCCGTGCGGCCTTGTCGTTGCCGGCGTGCTCGAAAGAGTCCTTGAGCATGCGGGCGATCTCGCCATCGGTCAGGCCGTACGACGGCTTGACCTGGATGCTCGATTCCACGCCCGAACCCAGCTCCCGCGCCGAAACGCTGAGCAGGCCATCGGCATCGACCTGGAAGGTCACGCGGATCTTCGCCGCGCCGGCGACCATGGCCGGGATGCCGCGCAATTCGAAGCGCGCCAGGGAACGGCAGTCGCTGATCAGCTCGCGCTCACCCTGGAGCACGTGGATCATCATTGCCGACTGGCCGTCCTTGTAGGTGGTGAACTCCTGGGCACGGGCAACCGGGATGGTGGTGTTGCGCGGAATCACCTTCTCCATCAGCCCGCCCATGGTCTCCAGCCCCAGCGACAGCGGAATCACGTCCAGCAACAGCAGTTCGCCGCCATCACGCTGGTTGCCGGCCAGGGTGTCGGCCTGGATCGCGGCGCCGATGGCAACCACCTGGTCCGGGTCGATATCGGTCAGCGGCTGGCGGCCGAACAGCTCGCCAACGGCGCTGCGCACGCGCGGGACACGGGTCGAACCACCGACCATGACCACGGCACTGACCTCTTCCAGCTCGACACCGCTGTCGCGCACCGCGCGGCGGCAGGCCTTGAGGCTGCGGGCGATCATCGGCTCGATCAGCGCATCGAAGGCGGCGCGGGTCAGCTCGGCCTGCCAGTCGCCGTAGCTGACGGTGACGGCTTCGGCGTCGGTCAGCGCTTCCTTGGCCGCGCAGGCGGTCTCCAGGAGGCGGCGCTGGGCGCTCGGGTCGAGATCGGAGGACAGGCCAGCGGATTCCATGATCCAGGTGGCGATGGCGTAGTCGAAGTCATCGCCGCCCAGAGCAGTATCGCCACCGGTGGCCAGCACTTCGAAGACCCCGCCAGTCAGGCGCAGGATGGAAATATCGAAGGTGCCGCCGCCCAGGTCGTAGATGGCCACCACGCCTTCGGCGTTCTGGTCCAGGCCATAGGCCACGGCCGCAGCGGTGGGCTCGTTGAGCAGGCGCAGCACGTTCAACCCGGCCAGGCGCGCGGCGTCCTTGGTGGCTTGGCGCTGGGCGTCGTCGAAATAGGCCGGCACGGTGATCACTGCACCGACCAACTCGCCGCCGAGGGTCGCTTCGGCACGCTGGCGCAGTACCTTGAGGATGTCGGCCGAGACTTCCACCGGGCTCTTCGGCCCCTGGACAGTCTCGATGAACGGCATGTGCGACTCGCCGCCAACGAAGCGGTACGGCAGTTGCTCGCCCAGTTGCTTGACGTCCGCCAGGCCACGCCCCATCAGGCGCTTGACCGAAAGGATGGTGTTCAGCGGATCGGCCGACGCCGCATCGCGGGCGCTGTGGCCGACATCGATGTGATCGGCGTGGTAGCGCACCGCGGACGGCAGGATCACCCGGCCTTCGGCATCGGGCAACGGAGCGGAAAGACCACTGCGCAGGGCAGCGACCAGCGAGTTGGTGGTGCCAAGGTCGATACCCACGGCCAGGCGACGCTGGTGGGGTTGAGGGCTCTGACCGGGTTCGGCGATCTGCAGTAGGGCCATGCTTATCTGAATACCAAAGGTGCCGCCAGCGGCGACACCGGGTTAATCGTCGAGGCGCTCTTCCAGCTGGCGCACTTCATAGGCGAGCTTGTCGAGGAACTGCATGCGGCGCATCAGGCGCTCGGCCTGGTCACGCTGCGCGGCATCGTTCCAGCACGCGGCGAACTCCTCGTTGAGGGCTTCCTGGGCGACCTTCAGGCGACGCTTGAAGGCGGCGACACCGTCGAGGTCGGCACTGTCCTGGAGATCCTCGAGCTCTTCGCGCCATTGCATCTGCTGGAAGAGAAACTCGGGATCGTGGACCGTGACTTCCTGCGGCACTTCGTGACCGCTGATCGCCAACAGGTAACGCGCCCGACGGGGCGCGCTCTTGAGGGTCTGGTAGGCCTCGTTGAGGCCGGCGGAACGCTCCAGCGCCAGGCGCTGTTCGCGCTCGCTGGCGTCGGCGAAGCGGTCCGGATGCACCGCGCGGGCCAGCTCGCGGTAGCGAGTGGCCAGCTGGTCCAGGTCCAGACGGAAGTCCGGTTGCAGGTCAAACAGGGCGAAATGACAAGGAGTACCCACGCGCAGCCTCAAACGTTGAAGCTTTCGCCGCAGCCACACTCACCGCGCACGTTGGGGTTGTTGAACTTGAAGCCTTCGTTCAACCCTTCCTTGACGAAGTCCAGCTCGGTGCCGTCGAGGTAGACCAGGCTTTTCGGGTCGATGATGACCTTCATGCCGTGGCTTTCGAAGACCTGGTCTTCGGCATTCGGCTCGTCGACGAATTCCAGCACGTAGGCCAGACCGGAGCAGCCGGTAGTACGGACGCCCAGGCGAATGCCGTCACCTTTGCCGCGTCCTTCGAGGGAGCGCCGCACATGGTTGGCGGCGGCTTCTGTCATGCTGATAGCCATCGGGACTCCTTGACCTGCAACAGGCGGGTTAGATCAAACCTTTCTTCTGCTTGTAATCGCGAACGGCCGCCTTGATGGCGTCCTCGGCGAGTACCGAGCAGTGGATCTTCACCGGCGGCAGGGCCAGTTCTTCGGCCAGCTGGGTGTTCTTGATGGTTTCGGCTTCGTCCAGGGTCTTGCCCTTCATCCACTCGGTGGCGAGGGAGCTGGAAGCGATGGCCGAACCGCAGCCGTAGGTCTTGAACTTGGCGTCTTCGATGACGCCCTGCTCGTTGACCTTGATCTGCAGGCGCATCACGTCGCCGCACGCCGGAGCGCCGACCATGCCGGTGCCGACATCCGGATCCTCGGCGTTCATCTTGCCGACGTTACGCGGGTTTTCGTAGTGGTCGATGACCTTTTCACTGTATGCCATGGTGCAATTCCTTCCTCATCAGGGAGCCGCTCTTGCTGGCGACTACTTAGTGCGCAGCCCACTCGATCTTGGAGATGTCGACGCCGTCTTTGTACATGTCCCACAGCGGCGACAATTCGCGCAGCTTGGTAACGGCCTCGCAGACTTTCTGCGCGGCGTAGTCGATTTCTTCTTCGGTGGTGAAGCGGCCGAAGGTGAAACGGATCGAGCTGTGCGCCAGCTCGTCGTTGCGGCCCAGGGCGCGCAGGACGTAGGACGGCTCGAGGGATGCCGAAGTACAGGCGGAACCGGACGACACGGCCAGGTCCTTGAGCGCCATGATCAGCGACTCGCCTTCGACATAGTTGAAGCTCAGGTTCAGGTTGTGCGGGATACGCGAAGTCAGGCTGCCGTTGACGTACAGCTCTTCCAGGCCTTGTACCTGCTTGAAGAAGCGATCGCTCAGGGCCTTGATGCGCACGTTCTCGCTGGCCATCAGTTCCTTCGCCACCGCGAAGGCTTCGCCCATGCCGACGATCTGGTGGGTAGCCAGGGTGCCGGAGCGCATGCCGCGCTCGTGACCGCCGCCGTGCATCGCCGCTTCCAGGCGTACGCGAGGCTTGCGGCTGACGTACAGCGCGCCGATGCCTTTGGGGCCGTAGGTCTTGTGGGCGGAGAACGACATCAGGTCGACTTTCAGCTTCTGCAGGTCGATCTCGACCTTGCCGGTGGACTGGGCCGCATCGACATGGAACAGCACGCCGCGGGAGCGGGTCAGCTCGCCGATGGCCGCGATGTCGTTGATGGTGCCGATCTCGTTGTTCACGTGCATGACCGAAACCAGGATGGTGTCTTCACGCAGCGCGGCTTCGACCAGCGCCGGAGTGATCAGGCCGTCTTCGCCCGGTTCCAGGTAGGTGACTTCGAAGCCTTCGCGCTCGAGCTGGCGAGTGCTGTCCAGGACCGCCTTGTGCTCGATCTTGGAGGTGATGATGTGCTTGCCCTTGGAGCCGTAGAAGTGCGCAACGCCCTTCAGCGCCAGGTTGTCGGATTCGGTGGCACCGCTGGTCCAGACGATTTCGCGTGGATCGGCGTTGACCAGGTCGGCCACCTGGCGGCGCGCGTTCTCGACCGCTTCTTCAGCCTTCCAGCCGAAGACGTGGGAGCGCGAGGCCGGGTTACCGAAGTTCCCGTCGACCAACAGGCATTCGCTCATCTTCTGGGCGACGCGTGGGTCGACCGGAGTGGTCGCGGAATAATCGAGGTAGATCGGCAACTTCATTGAATATCTCCTATCAGGCAGGCACGTCGCTCGTTCGACACGGTCAATCGACGGCGGACGTTTCAATCTTGTCCAGTGGGGCGCGGCCAGCGACGCGGCGCTGGTCCTGACGCAGGGCGACTTCCTGGACTTCACGGCGGGTCACGAGGTCGGCCAGGCTGATTCCGCTGAGGAATTCATGGATCCGGGCACTGAGATCACACCACAGATGGTGGGTCAGGCAGGTGTCACCGGCATGGCAATCGCCGAGCCCCTGGCAACGGGTGGCATCGACCGATTCGTTGACCGCATCGATCACCTGGGCCACCTGGATGCTTTCCATCACCCGCGAGAGCTGGTAGCCGCCACCCGGGCCGCGCACGCTGGAAACCAGGTTGCTGCGGCGCAGCTTGGCGAACAGCTGCTCCAGATAGGAAAGGGAAATGCCTTGGCGCTCGGAGATGTCGGCCAGGGAGACCGGCCCATTTTGCGCGTGCAGTGCCAGGTCGAGCATGGCAGTCACGGCGTATCGGCCTTTAGTAGTCAGTCGCATGGCTATTTGATACCACGGGGGTTACGGGATGTGTGCGAGTATGCGATTCCCGAGCATTTAAGTCAACTATAAGACCTAGTGCTTTAGTCGGGATTGCGCCTGAACGGCGGCGCAGATCATAGCAAAGTCGGGGCGCGATCACACGCCCCGATTTGCCCGGCGGGCCGTCAATGCGCGGGCGCGTCGCTGCGCAGCTCGCCCTTGACGCAAGCGAAGTCTTCTTCGTGCAGGGCCGGCAGCTCCGTGGCGCGATAGTCGCTACCGAGCCTGGTCAGGGCGCCGCACATGTCCTCCAGGCGTCCATCCACCGCCTGCAGATGATCGAGCAACTGACCGATGGCGCGGGCCACCGGGTCGGGCATGTCCTCGCTGACGCCGTAGGCATCGAAACCGATCTTCTCGGCGATGGCCTTGCGCCGGGCCTCCTGCTCGCCATCGGTCTTGACGATGATCCGCCCGGGGATACCCACCGCCGTGGCGCCAGCCGGCACCGCCTTGGTCACCACCGCGTTGGAGCCGATCTTGGCCCCGGCCCCGACGGTAAACGGCCCGAGCACCTTGGCCCCGGCGCCGACCACCACGCCATCTTCCAGGGTCGGGTGGCGCTTGCCCTTGTTCCAGCTGGTGCCACCCAGGGTCACGCCCTGGTAGAGGGTGACGTCGTCGCCGATCTCGGCGGTTTCGCCGATGACGATGCCCATGCCGTGGTCGATGAAGAACCGCCGGCCGACCTTGGCCCCCGGGTGAATCTCGATGCCGGTCAGCCAGCGCCCGAAGTTGGACACCAGGCGGGCCAGCCATTTCCAGTCCTTTTTCCACAGGCAATGCGCCGCGCGGTGCAGCCAGATCGCGTGCATGCCCGGATAGCAGGTCAGCACCTCAAAGGCATTGCGTGCCGCCGGGTCACGGTGGAAAACGCTTTGGATATCTTCACGCAGACGCTCGAACATTTACTGATCCTTCCGCTTATGCGCATCGCCCCGGGCCGCTTTCTGGGTTTCGGTGAGGATGCCGCGCAAAATACTCATTTCCGAACGATTCACCGCACTGCGCCCGAACAGGCGACGCAGACGCGGCATCAGGTGCTTGGGCTTGGCCGGATCGAGGAACCCGATCTGCACCAGGGTGCTTTCCAGGTGTCCGTAGAACCGCTCCATCTCGTCCATGGTGGCCAGTTCCTCGACCACTTCGTCCTTGTCCGTTTTCACCGCCTGCGGCTCGCGGGCCAGCCAGGCAGTACGAACCTCGTAGCTCAGCACCTGCACCGCCGCCGCCAGGTTCAGCGAGCTGAAGTCCGGGTTGGAGGGGATATGCACGTGGTAGTGACATCGCTGCAGCTCTTCGTTGGTCAGGCCGGCGTGTTCACGACCGAAGACCAGCGCCACCTCCTCGCCCTGCGCGGCGCGGGCGACGGACTCACTGCCGCATTCACGGGGATCGAGCATCGGCCAGGGCAGGCTGCGACTGCGGGCGCTGGTGCCGACCACCAGGGTGCAGCCGACCAGGGCCTCTTCCAGGGACGCGACGACCTGCGCGGACGCCAGCACATCATCGGCGCCGGAGGCCCGGGCGCTGGCCTCGGGAGAAGGGAAATCCGCCGGATTCACCAGCACGAGGCGCGACAGTCCCATGTTCTTCATGGCACGCGCAGCCCCGCCGATATTCCCGGGATGACTGGTACAGACCAGAACGACACGAATATTTTGCAGCACGTCAGGCGCTCACAGACATGAAATCAGGGGGGAGCAAATCTTACAGAAGCGACCGGCGTAACGCTACGTAAGCAAATGTTGCCCCACAGTGCCGTAAGTTTTCTGATAGACTGTGCGGCTTTCATTTCTTTAAAACTCAGGTGAAACGTCCATGCAGCCCATGCTGAATATCGCGCTGCGCGCCGCCCGCAGCGCCAGCGAACTGATTTTCCGCTCAATCGAACGCCTGGATACCATCAAGGTTGATGAAAAGGACGCCAAGGACTACGTGTCCGAAGTCGACCGCGCCGCCGAGAAGGTCATCATCGATGCGCTGCGCAAGGCGTATCCGAACCACGCCATCCAGGGCGAAGAGACCGGTCTGCATGCCGGCAGCGGCGAAGGCGAAGACTACCTGTGGATCATCGATCCGCTGGACGGCACCACCAACTTCCTGCGTGGCGTTCCGCACTTCGCGGTGAGCATCGCCTGCAAATACCGCGGCCGCCTGGAGCACGCCGTGGTTCTCGACCCGGTACGCCAGGAAGAATTCACCGCCAGCCGTGGCCGTGGCGCCCAGCTCAATGGTCGTCGCCTGCGCGTCAGCTCGCGTACCAGCCTCGAAGGCGCCCTGCTGGGCACAGGCTTCCCGTTCCGCGACAACCAGATGGAATACCTGGACAACTACCTGGGCATGTTCCGCGCCCTGGTCGGCCAGACCGCCGGCATCCGCCGCGCCGGCGCCGCCAGCCTGGACCTGGCCTACGTGGCTGCCGGTCGTTTCGATGCCTTCTGGGAATCGGGCCTGTCCGAGTGGGACATGGCTGCCGGCGCCCTGCTCATCCAGGAAGCGGGCGGCCTGGTCAGCGACTTCACCGGTGGTCATGACTTCCTCGAGAAAGGCCATGTGGTTGCCGGCAACATCAAGTGCTTCAAGGCTGTGCTGACGGCGATCCAGCCGCACCTGCCGCCTTCGGTCAAGCGCTGAGTTTCGCCCGGAAATGAAAAAAGCACCTTTCGAGGTGCTTTTTTTATGCCCGGACTTCGGGACCGCCGCGATCCCTGTGGGAGCTGGCTTGCCAGCGATAGCTGTAGTGAATTCACTATAGCTATCGCTGGCAAGCCAGCTCCCACAGGTTAGATGTAGACCCTTGGATCAGGTTACCCTGCTTGTCCAGCGGGAACGCTGAGTCGCACCCGAAAATGAAAAAGCACCTTTCGAGGTGCTTTTTTGTGCCCGGACTTCGGACCGCCGCGATCCCTGTGGGAGCTGGCTTGCCAGCGATTGCAGTGGTGAATTCACTACAGCTATCGCTGGCAAGCCAGCTCCCACAGGTTAGATGTAGACCCTTGGATCAGGTTACCCAGCTTGTCCAGCGGGAGCGCTGAGTCTCGCCTGAAAATGAAAAAAGCACCTTTCGAGATGCTTTTTTGTGCCCGGACTTCGGACCGCCGCGATCCCTGTGGGAGCTGGCTTGCCAGCGATTGCAGCGGTGAATTCACTACAGCTATCGCTGGCAAGCCAGCTCCCACAGGTTAGATGTCGGCTCTTGGATCAGATTACCCTGCTTGTCCAGCGGAAGCGCTGAGTCGCACCTGAAAATGAAAAAAGCACCTTCCAAGGTGCTTTTTTGTGCTCGGACTTCGGACCGCCACGATCCCTGTGGGAGCTGGCTTGCCAGCGATTGCAGCAGTGAATTCACTATAGCTATCGCTGGCAAGCCAGCTCCCACAGGTTAGATGTAGGCCCTTGGATCAAGTTACTGAGCAGGCTGGGCCTGACCCAGCACCAGGTTACCCTGCTTGTCCAGCGGGATCTGCGAGCCTGGATCGCGGTCCATCCGCACCTGGCCGACCTTGTCGCCGATGGTGTACTTCACGTCATACCCGACCACCTTCTCGCTCACGTCATTGACGGTATTGCAGCGGGTCTGGGTGGTGGTGTAGGTGTCGCTGTTCTGCATGTGCTCCTGCACCTTGTTACCGGCATAGCCGCCGCCGACCGCACCGGCCACGGTGGCGATCTTCTTGCCGGTGCCGCCGCCGATCTGGTTGCCGAGCAGGCCACCGGCAAGCGCACCGACCACGGTACCGGCGATCTGGTGCTGATCCTGCACCGGCCGCTGCCGGGTGACCGTGACGTCCTTGCAGACTTCCCGTGGCGTCTTGACGGTCGTCTTGACCGGTTGCACGCCCGTTACCTGGGCGTATTCCGGTCCGTTATTGACCAGGCTGTAGGTCGCGACAGCACCTCCGGCAGTCACACCGACAGCACCCAGTACCGCACCCACCAGCATCGACTTGTTCACGTGAACCTCCTGATTTACCCGCGGGTATCAATCCGCGCTTCTCCCAGCCTTGGAGCAAAAAAAAAGGCGCGAGTTCAACACTCGCGCCCTTCTGTTGCGCCAACGGCGCCGGAAGCTGCCTTATGGACGGTCGTCCACAACCTCGGTCTTGGCCGGAGGAATCAGGTCTTCAGTGGTCAGGTTCAGCCAGATCAGCACCACGTTGGCGATGTAGATCGACGAGTAGGTACCCGCCAGGACACCCACCAGCAGCGCCACCGAGAAGCCCCACAGGTTGTCGCCGCCGAAGATCAGCAGGGCGGCGATGGCCAGCAGGGTGGAGACCGAAGTCGCCACGGTACGCAGCAGGGTCTGGGTGGTCGAGATGTTGATGTTCTCGATCAGCGTCGCCTTGCGCAGCACGCGGAAGTTTTCGCGGACCCGGTCGAACACGACGATGGTGTCGTTGAGCGAGTAACCGATGATCGCCAGCACCGCCGCCAGTACCGTCAGGTCGAAGGTGATCTGGAAGAACGACAGGATACCCATGGTGACCACGACGTCGTGGACCAGCGAGAGGATGGCGCCCACGGCGAACTTCCACTGAAAGCGGAAGGCCAGGTAGATCAGGATGCCGCCCAGCGCCATGAGCATGCCCAGGCCGCCCTGGTCGCGCAGTTCCTCACCCACCTGCGGGCCGACGAACTCGACGCGCTTGACCGTGGCCGGGTTGTCGCCGCCGATTTTCTTCAGCGCGTCGGCAACCTTGTTGCCCAGCTGAGGATCATCGCCAGGCATGCGCACCAGCAGGTCGGTGGTTGCACCGAAGCTCTGCACCACGGCCTCGTGGAAACCGGAGTTGACCAGTTCCTCGCGGACCTTGCCCAGGTCGGCCGGACGCTCGTAGGTCAGCTCGATGAGCGTACCCCCGGTGAAGTCCAGGCCGAAGTTCAGGCCCTTGTGGAACCAGCTGAACAGTGCCACCACCGTGAGGAGCATGGTGACGGCGAACGCAATATTGCGCACGCCCATGAAGTTGATCGTACGTAGCATGGCAGCCCCTTAAACCCACAGCTTCTTGATGTCGCGGCCGCCATAGATCCCGTTGACGATCGCACGGGTAACCAGAATGGCAGTGAACATGGAGGTGAAGATACCCAGCGACATGGTGACCGCGAAGCCCTTGACCGGGCCGGTGCCCATGGCGAAGAGGATGCCGCCGACCAGCAGGGTGGTCAGGTTGGCGTCGAGAATCGCCGTGTAGGCACGGTCGAAACCTTCGTGGATGGCGCGCTGCGCCGACATGCCATTGGCCAGCTCCTCGCGGATACGCGAGAAGATCAGCACGTTGGCGTCGACCGCCATACCCATGGTCAGCACGATACCGGCGATACCAGGCAGGGTCAGGGTCGCGCCGAGCAGCGACATCAGCGCCAGCAGCAGGACCATGTTGCCCGCCAGGGCGACGGTGGCGATCAGGCCGAAGAAGCGGTAGATGGCCATGATGAACAGCGAGACGAACAGCATGCCCCACAGCGACGCATCGATACCCTTGGTGATGTTGTCGGCACCCAGGCTCGGGCCGATGGTGCGCTCTTCAGCGAAGTACATCGGCGCGGCCAGGCCACCGGCACGCAGCAGCAGGGCCAGCTCGGACGATTCGCCCTGGCCGTTCAGGCCGGTGATGCGGAACTGGCTGCCCAGCGGCGACTGGATGGTCGCCAGGCTGATGATCTTCTTGTCTTCCTGGAAGGTCTGCACCGCCACGTCCTTCTCGACGCCGTCGACCACCTGCTTCTCGTAGCGGGTGACCGGACGCTGCTCGATGAAGATCACCGCCATGCTGCGCCCGACGTTGCTGCGGGTCGCGCGGCTCATCAGTTCGCCACCATGGCCGTCGAGACGGATATTCACCTGCGGACGGCCGTGCTCGTCGTAGCTGGCCTGGGCATCGGTAACCTGGTCACCGGTGATGATCAAGCCACGCTCGACCGGCGCGGAACGCCCGCCTTCACGGAACTCGAAGACCTCGGTAGTCGCCTTGGTCGCATCAGGGCCTGCGCCCAGGCGGAACTCAAGGTTGGCGGTCTTGCCGAGGATACGCTTGGCTTCGGCGGTGTCCTGAACGCCCGGCAGCTCGACCACGATGCGGTTGGCACCCTGGCGCTGAACCAGCGGCTCGGCGACGCCCAGCTCGTTGACGCGGTTACGTACCGTGGTCAGGTTCTGCTTGATCGCGTATTCACGGATTTCCGTGATCTTCGCCGGCGAGATCGCCAGACGCAGTACCGAGAGGTCGTTACGCTCGGTGGTGGTCAGGTCGAAATCGTTGAAATTCTTGCGGATCAGGCTGCGGGCCTGTTCGCGGGTCGCATCGTCGGAGAAGCCCAGCTGGATGCCACCATCCTGCTGCGGCAGGCTGCGGTAGCGGACCTTCTCTTTGCGCAGGAGGCTCTTGACCTCGCCTTCGTAGACTTTCAGGCGCGCGGCCATGGCCTTGTCCATGTCCACTTCGAGCAGGAAGTGCACACCACCGGACAGGTCGAGACCGAGTTTCATCGGGTGAGCGCCGATGCTGCGCAGCCATTGTGGCGTGGTCGGGGCCAGGTTCAGCGCCACCACGTAATCATCGCCCAGTGCCTTGCGCACCACGTCCTTGGCCGGAAGCTGGTCTTCCTGCTTGACCAGGCGCAGCAACGCACCCTTGCCGTTCTCGCCCAGAGTAGCGGCCTTCACCGCGATACCGGCATCGCCCAGCGCCTTGCTGGCGCGGTCCAGGTCGGCCTGGCTGACCTGCAGCGCAGTGCTGGCGCCGCTGACCTGCACAGCCGGATCGTCAGGGTAAAGGTTGGGAGCGGAATAAATAAAACCGATCGCCAGTACCGCCAGGATCAGTGCGTATTTCCATAGAGGAGTTTTGTTCAGCATCACGCCGCCCGTTCAAGACGCGGGGCGCCTTGCGCGCCCCGTCGATTGGATAAAAACTAATCAGATCGCTTTCAGCGTACCTTTCGGCAGGGTGGCCGCGATGGCGCCCTTCTGGAACTTCAGTTCGACCGAGTCGGACACTTCGAGTACCACGAAGTCATCGCTGACCTTGACGATCTTGCCGGCGATGCCGCCGTTGGTGACCACTTCGTCGCCCTTTTGCAGGTTGCTCAGCAGGTTCTTCTGCTCTTTGGCACGTTTGGCCTGTGGGCGCCAGATCATCAGGTAGAAGATGACCAGGAAACCGACCAGGAAGATCCACTCGAAGCCGGTACCGGCCGGGCCGGCAGCAGCGGCTGGGGCAGCGGCGTCCGCGTAAGCGGCAGGAATCAGAAAGCTCATTTGGCACTCCAGTTGCAAAAGTTATGTTTGTCAGGATGGCAAAACATCAATCCAAAGGCGGCACGGGGAGTCCGCGTTTGGCATAAAAGGCGTCGACAAAGGCGGCCAATGTACCTTGTTGAATTGCCTCGCGCAAACCAGCCATCAGGCGCTGGTAATGACGCAAGTTGTGGATTGTATTCAACATGGCGCCGAGCATTTCGCCGCATTTATCCAGGTGATGCAGATAGGCGCGGGAGAAGTTCTGGCAGGTGTAGCAGTCGCAGGTCGGATCCAGTGGCGAATCATCATGACGATGGAACGCGTTGCGGATTTTCAGCACGCCGGTATCGATGAACAGATGGCCGTTCCGCGCATTGCGGGTAGGCATCACGCAGTCGAACATGTCAACGCCGCGGCGCACACCCTCAACAAGATCCTCCGGCTTGCCAACCCCCATAAGGTAACGAGGTTTGTCAGCGGGCATCTGCCCCGGCAGGTAGTCGAGCACCTTGATCATCTCGTGCTTCGGCTCGCCCACCGACAGGCCGCCGATGGCCAGGCCATCGAAGCCGATCTTGTCCAGGCCTTCCAGGGAGCGCATGCGCAGGTCCTGGTGCATGCCGCCCTGGACGATGCCGAACAGCGCCGCCGTGCTGTCGCCGTGGGCGTTCTTCGAGCGCTGGGCCCAGCGCAGCGACAGCTCCATGGAGATGCGCGCCACGTCTTCGTCGGCCGGGTACGGCGTGCACTCGTCGAAGATCATCACGATGTCCGAGCCCAGGTCGCGCTGGACCTGCATCGATTCTTCAGGGCCCATGAACACTTTCGAGCCGTCCACCGGGGAGGCGAAGGTCACGCCCTCTTCCTTGATCTTGCGCATCGCCCCCAGGCTGAACACCTGGAAACCGCCGGAGTCGGTAAGGATCGGGCCTTTCCACTGCATGAAATCGTGCAGGTCGCCGTGGGCCTTGATCACCTCGGTGCCCGGGCGCAGCCACAGGTGGAAGGTGTTGCCGAGGATGATCTCGGCGCCGATGGCCTCGATGTCCCGAGGCAGCATGCCCTTGACCGTGCCATAGGTGCCCACCGGCATGAACGCCGGGGTTTCCACGGTGCCACGGGGGAAGGTCAGGCGGCCGCGACGGGCCTTGCCGTCGGTGGCCAGCAACTCGAAGGACATACGACAGGTGCGACTCATGCTTGATCCTCGGGGCCGCGCGGCGCCGGATTGCGGGTGATGAACATGGCATCACCGTAACTGAAGAAGCGGTACTCGTTGCTCACCGCCGCGGCGTAGGCGGCCATGGTTTCCGGGTAACCGGCGAAGGCCGAAACCAGCATCAGCAGCGTGGACTCGGGCAAATGGAAGTTGGTGACCAGGGCATCGACCACATGGAACGGACGGCCCGGGAAAATGAAGATATCGGTATCGCCGCTGAACGGCTTGAGCACACCATCGCGCGCCGCGCTCTCCAGCGAGCGCACGCTGGTGGTACCCACCGCCACCACCCGGCCACCGCGCGCACGGCAGGCGGCCACGGCATCCACCACATCATGGCTTACTTCGAGCCACTCTTTATGCATGTGGTGGTCTTCGATGCGTTCCACCCGCACCGGCTGGAAAGTACCGGCGCCGACATGCAGGGTCACGAAGGCGGTCTCGACGCCCTTCTCGGCGATCTTCGCCAGCAGTTCCTCGTCGAAATGCAGCCCGGCGGTAGGCGCGGCCACCGCACCGGCGCGCTCGGCGTACACGGTCTGGTAGCGCTCGCGGTCGGCGCCCTCGTCGGGGCGGTCTATATAAGGAGGCAGCGGCATATGGCCGACGCGGTCCAGCAGCGGCAGCACCTCTTCGGTAAAGCGCAGCTCGAACAGCGTATCGTGGCGCGCCACCATCTCGGCCTCGCCACCGCCCTCCACGAGGATCTGCGAACCCGGCTTCGGCGCCTTGCTCGAGCGCACATGGGCCAGCACGCGATGGCTGTCCAGCACCCGCTCCACCAGGATCTCCAGCTTGCCGCCGGACGCCTTCTGGCCGAACAGACGGGCCGGAATCACCCGGGTGTTGTTGAACACCATCAGGTCGCCCGGGCGCAGGTATTCCAGCAGATCGGCGAACTGCCGATGCGCCAGCGCCCCGCTCGGCCCATCGAGCACCAGCAGGCGACTGGCGCGCCGCTCGGCGAGTGGATGGCGGGCGATCAGGGAATCGGGCAGTTCGAAAGAAAAATCGGCGACGCGCATGGGCAATGGGGGTACGGGTTCGACAGGGCCGGGAAGTTTAGCCGAAAGCGGAAAAATTGACCATGAAAGCTGATTGACCAACGGTAGGTGGCTCTTTATACTCCGCCGCCACATGCCCTGATGGCGGAATTGGTAGACGCGGCGGATTCAAAATCCGTTTTCGAAAGGAGTGGGAGTTCGAGTCTCCCTCGGGGCACCAAAATCCAGGAAAAACCGACCTTTTTAGGTCGGTTTTTTTGTGGGTGGGATTTGGGGGTGCGGTCTGGTGGGGGTTTAGCTGCCTACGGCAGTGAACGCAGCCATCATGCGTCGAGTCCAGCTGGCCGATTTCTGAGCTACCTATACGGCAGTGAACATGGCCGTGATCGGTACGCTGTCCAGCACCATTTTCTGAGCTGCCTATACGGCAGTGAACTCGCGCAGGCGGGCGGACTTGGCCTTGATCTTTTTCTGAGCTGCCTATACTGAGCTGCCTATACGGCAGTGAACTTGCAAGCCAGGACATCGTCCCGGTTGCCATGTTTCTGAGCTGCCTATACGGCAGTGAACCTGGACACTGGCGGTAGCAACGGCATGACCCATTTCTGAGCTGCCTATACGGCAGTGAACTGCCACACGCCGAATGACCGCGATGAAGATTGTTTCTGAGCTGCCTATACGGCAGTGAACGAACTTCAAGCCTGGCGGCGGCTCGACAACGCTTTCTGAGCTGCCTATACGGCAGTGAACGTGTCCCGCTTCTCTTTTGGCGTCCAGCTCCATTTCTGAGCTGCCTATACGGCAGTGAACCTCGGGTCACGCTCAACTGATCATCGCGGCGCTTTTCTGAGCTGCCTATACGGCAGTGAACTGAAGTAAAAGGGCTGCGCGTTCGGCTCCAGGTTTCTGAGCTGCCTATACGGCAGTGAACAAGCACCTTCGCGTGCTCGGCAAACGCGGCAATTTCTGAGCTGCCTATACGGCAGTGAACAGCGAGCTTGCTGGCTTCGTTGCGCAACCGTTTTTCTGAGCTGCCTATACGGCAGTGAACGTGAACGTCGAGTACAGCCTCGACAACCAGCATTTCTGAGCTGCCTATACGGCAGTGAACAAAAATCGATGACCTTCGTCCCGATCTCGACCATTTCTGAGCTGCCTATACGGCAGTGAACGAAGAAAAAATTGCGTTCATCAAACTGCGTATTTTTCTGAGCTGCCTATACGGCAGTGAACACTTGAGCTTTGAAAGAGTTGCCGCACCATCTTTTCTGAGCTGCCTATACGGCAGTGAACGCCCAAGCAGAACCCCGACGGCGTGTCGGTTGTTTCTGAGCTGCCTATACGGCAGTGAACCTGTTCGGGCTGCTGCCGCTCCTGCGGCGAGTTTTTCTGAGCTGCCTATACGGCAGTGAACATATGCCGCCGCGTTCGCGCTCCTGGTCAGATTTTCTGAGCTGCCTATACGGCAGTGAACTTGGCGTACCTGGCCTGACCTTCCCGGCGACCGTTTCTGAGCTGCCTATACGGCAGTGAACTAGCCCCAAACCCTACCAACATACTGACGCCAAAGGCAAAACCCTCTTTTCCTTCACATTAACCCTCTTTCCAGCCTGCCTCGTAACCCCTTGATTTACAAAGCAGCAAAATAGCCCACAAAAAAAGGGTCAGCGGCCCATGCAAGGTTTTCGCTCGGCCAAACACCACCAGAAAAGCACCGCCACCCCGCTCGTTCAGGCTAATAAACCCGCAGCACTGGTAGCTTCTCGCGCCAGTTCCAGCGTCTGCCCCTTGAGGAAATTACCGTAGTAATCCCTGAGTTCCTCAGCCCAGCCAGCTACCTCCTCGAGCATCTCCTCCGCTTCATCCCCTTCCAGAGAAAAATGTCGATGCTGACTCAACAGGTTGGCCCGAGAGACATTCGCCCCCTCGACGCCTACCGACATGGACATATACCTGGCCCGCCCCTCGTCCAGGATGGGAAGCACGTCGTACATAGGAGACAACCGCCACACCCCATCCACAAAGATGATGGCGTGGTTGCGGGGATGGTCATCCGCATTCCCGACCAAGGCGTTGTAGGCCATGCGCCGGTAGAGCTCGCGTCGGTCCTCGTCCGGCACGCCACGTCGGTGCATTTCATCGGCGAAACGCGCGTAGGATCGCGCGTTGAGGTCCGCGACGGCCCACTCCGTGTCCAGCAGTGTCAATGCACTTAGCAAAGGAACCCTGCGAAACACACCACCCGTGTAGCGTCGATCGAAACGCTCTACGAGAAGCGTTGCTCCCTTTCGGTCCTGATAGAGAGATGTGTTGGCGACACGCATGCCTTTCCGTGCGGCAAACGTCATGCAGGCATGTTCTACAGGCGCTAGCTCGTATTGGTCATAACGATCATGGGGCTTGGCTAGGATCAATTTGCGATCACCCGCAAAGGTCCGTTTAGGCCGTGCCCCACCAACCGAGGAACGTTGGTCCCTCATGCCTAGGGCCTTCGCGTCGGCCTCGCTGACATCGTTGTCGTAGACCACTTCGCAGATGTCGATGAATTTATCCAGGCCATCCAGACGCGGTAGCGGCTTCTGCCCTACACCTGGCGGGGGCACCCTGTCCCGACCGGTCATGAGATTGCCCACACGGTCATTGTTGGGAGAACCAATCAGCAGATCGAACCGACTGACCGGATCGCGCTGCATTCGCTGCAGGAGCCGCTCGCCCCAGCCGTCCGGCATGGCGTCATCGATAAAACCCGGAACGCCCTGGTTCGTGTTGATAGTGAAGACTCGGTCGGACAATGGATATCGGATCGGGTCTGGCACCCATACCCTGGATTCGAGTGCGGCGGGAGAATAAACGAACTCACCAGGCCGATTGGGCTGCAGCGTCAACTTGCCCAGCGTCAGCACCTCGGCGGTCTGGGGGTGCTCCATGTAGATGTAGGCGCTTGGCATCAGAAATCCTCCGCCTTCGAACGGCGATGCCGGACGCGGCGGCCGCTGGTGTCTTGCTTGAGCTCCGAGAAAGAAAGCTGACTCTCTTCGAGCGAACGGAACACGCGCTCCATCAATCCCAGGTTCCATAGCACGAGCATCAATGACCGGACGCTTACCGACGGATCGCCGCGCTCGATGCGGCGAACCACTTTTTCCGGCACGCCCAGGCGGCTGACCACATCCAACTGACGAATGCCCTGCTCCAGTCGCGCGGCTTTGGCCAAAAGCCCTATCCGCTGGAGGGTAGCGTCGCAATCCACGGGGAAATAGTCATTCATAAGCAGCCCTTTTTAGACCGTTTAATCAGTTTAAGCAGTCATTTATGGCCGCTTAATCATGTCTTTTCCAAGAGTAGCTAAAGTCGGCCGCTTAGACAAAATAAGCAGAGGTTTCTTGATTGGCCGACGGCTCTTCACGTTTTCTGAGCTGCCTGTACGACAGTGAACATGACCCTCGATCAGCTCACCCTGGACGACCTTTTCTGAGCTGCCTATACGGCAGTGAACCCAGCGCGGTGCCGCGATGCCTTTTCCTTGCTTTTCTGAGCTGCCTATACGGCAGTGAACGCGGAGCCCGCGAGGCGCTGTGGGCGGACTTCTTTCTGAGCTGCCTATACGGCAGTGAACCACCAGAAGTATCCATTGGCGCTATCTCCGTAGTTTCTGAGCTGCCTATACGGCAGTGAACGCTGGCGACGTCCAGCTGCAGTAGCTCGGAGATTTCTGAGCTGCCTATACGGCAGTGAACTGCCGCTTTCCCGTGGGTCTGACGGATCGCTATTTCTGAGCTGCCTATACGGCAGTGAACACACCAATGCAGCCACCACCGAGGATAATCATTTTCTGAGCTGCCTATACGGCAGTGAACCAGCTGAATAGGGCCAACTGGCGCATGTTGTTTTTCTGAGCTGCCTATACGGCAGTGAACCAGCAATCATTGCAACGCCGCACTTCCACGATTTTCTGAGCTGCCTATACAGCAGTGAACCTCACGCTCAAGATGGAAGAGCACCGCGTTGGTTTTCTGAGCTGCCTATACGGCAGTGAACCTGGTGATGTCGTTCGCCTTGCTGCAGTGGTCTTTCTGAGCTGCCTATACGGCAGTGAACTCATGACCATCACTTTTCTTGGAACGCCGACCTTTCTGAGCTGCCTATACGGCAGTGAACGTCAAGGCCGTTCTTGAAGCGCTCGGTGTCGCTTTTCTGAGCTGCCTATACGGCAGTGAACTCGTACACCGAACTGCAGGTCATGTCGGTGGTTTTCTGAGCTGCCTATACGGCAGTGAACGCGCCGCGCGAATACAGGTGCGTGGTCGATCTTTTCTGAGCTGCCTATACGGCAGTGAACGCGGCTTTAGCTTCCGCTTTCTCAGTTGCAGATTTCTGAGCTGCCTATACGGCAGTGAACCCGAACTTGAACGGATTACACTGGCCTTCACATTTCTGAGCTGCCTATACGGCAGTGAACGAGCACGGGGGCCTTTTGCCTTCGATTGCTGGGTTTCTGAGCTGCCTATACGGCAGTGAACTCTGCGAAGGAAGCCTAAGCGATGGCCCTGGTATTTCTGAGCTGCCTATACGGCAGTGAACTCGGCCGCTGCCGGCGCTGCCCGTTACCAGCTTTTCTGAGCTGCCTATACGGCAGTGAACTACACCAAAACCCTACCAACATATTGAATCAAAAAGCAAAACCCGACCTTCCCCTCTCTAAACCCTATTTTTCCAGCACCTCCTAACCCATTGATTTATAAAGCCCCCATGCTGCCTGTTGAAAAAAGGGTTCAAGCCAACAGGAAGTCCTTAGCATCCACCCACTGCCAACCCCCTGCCTCGATGCCAACGCCCGGGCACGTGATGGCAACGTCAACGGGATCGCGCTGCCCCCCAAAGCCGCACCCACTCCTCTTCCAACATCGGGTAACAAAATCACCGGCACATTGCCATCAACTCGGCTATAACTGCGCTCTTGCCAACGAACCGCCGAGGTACCCGGTTTTCCATGGACGGCATTCATTCATCCGACCTCAAGACCATCCTTCACTCGAAGCGTGCCAACCTTTATTACCTGCAACATTGCCGGGTACTGGTGAATGGCGGGCGTGTCGAGTACGTCACCGACGCGGGGAAACAGTCGCTGTACTGGAATATCCCGATCGCCAATACAACCACCATCCTGCTCGGCACAGGCACGTCCGTTACCCAGACCGCGATGCGTGAACTGGCGAGGGCCGGGGTGATGGTTGGTTTCTGTGGAGGTGGCGGAACACCGTTGTTCAGCGCCAACGAGATGGATATGGAAGTGGCCTGGTTCTCACCGCAAAGCGAATACCGGCCCACCGAGTATCTGCAGCGCTGGGTGTCCTTCTGGTTCGACGAGGGTAAACGCCTCGAGGCAGCCAGGTTCATTCAACGCAAACGCCTGGAGTTCATCGCCAGACAGTGGCGGCAACCCGTCTTCGCAAAAGCAGGTTTGCAGATCGACCTCTCCGTTCTAGAACAGGCTTTAGCCCAGTCCCTGGACTACCTGGATCAAGCGCCCAACCACGATCATGTGCTGACCGAAGAGGCTCGCCTGACCAAGCGCTTGTTCAAGCTGGCCGCCAACGCAACCGGCTACGGTGACTTCTCCAGAGCCAAGCGCGGCAGTGGCGGTGATCCTGCCAACCGCTTTCTCGACCACGGCAACTATCTCGCCTATGGCCTGGCCGCCAGTGCCACCTGGGTGCTGGGATTGCCCCACGGTCTGGCAGTGCTGCATGGCAAGACGCGGCGAGGCGGGCTGGTGTTCGATGTCGCCGATTTGGTGAAGGACGGTTTGATCCTGCCCCAGGCCTTCATCTCGGCCATGAACGGAGACGACGAACAAGCTTTTCGCCAAGCCTGCATCGAAAACCTGACACGCAGCGAAGCCCTGGATTTCATGATCGACAGCCTCAAGGAGATTGCCGAGCAACTAGGGACGCCCGTCGCGTGAATATCCTGCTGATCTGCCAGTGCGACAAACGTGCCCTGGTAGAAACCCGACGCATCCTTGATCAATTCGCCGAACGCCGCGGCGAGCGCACCTGGCAAACACCGATCACCCAGGCCGGTCTGGATACCCTGCGGCGCCTGCTGAAGAAAACGGCACGCCGCAATACCGCTGTCGCCTGCCACTGGATACGCGGCCTGGATCACAGCGAATTGCTGTGGATCGTCGGTGATGCCAGTCGCTTCAATGAACAAGGAGCGGTGCCGACCAATACGACCCGCCGTGATGTGCTGCGCAAAAATGACGAGAACGACTGGCATACAGCGGAGGACATCCGCCTGCTCGCGCAGATGGCCGCGCTGCTGCACGACTTGGGCAAGGCCAGCAGGGCTTTCCAGGCGCGCCTTCGTCAACACTCGGTTACGCGCAATCTCTATCGGCATGAATGGGTGTCGTTGCGCCTGTTCCTGGCCTTCGTCGGCGAAGACGACGACGCAGGTTGGCTGCAGCGCCTCGCCGCCGTTGACTCACAATATGACAAGCAATGGCTGGAACCGGGTCGCTTCAAACGCGATGGGCTGGATACAGGGACAACACCGCCCTTCCGCCGGCTGCCACCAATCGCCGCAGCCATCGCCTGGTTGGTAGTCAGCCATCACCGACTGCCTACACTGCCAGTGGACGACAGCCACCAGCACGATGGAAAGCCACGCTTCGGCGCCCGCTCTAAAACCTTTAACCCGCAGAGTCTGCACAACTTACTCGACGGGATTACCCATGAATGGAACGAACTGGGGAACAACGCGCCCGAGACGGATATAGAACCGTACTGGCAGTTCGAGCAGCGGTTGCCGGTCGTTTTGCCCAAATGGCGCACCCAGGCCGCCAAACTCGCGCAGCGCCTGTTGGCGCTGCACAACAAACCTGGCAAAGGCGATTGGCTGTCGAATCCTTACGTCATGCATCTGGCCCGCCTAAGCCTGATGCTGGCGGATCATCATTATTCCAGCCTCGAACCGGATGACGAGCGTCGGATAACGGGTGACCAGGACTATCAGGTCTTCGCCAACACCGACCGCAACGGGATACTCAAGCAGACGCTGGATGAGCACCTGCTGGGCGTGGCGAAAATGAGTGGCAGCGTTGTGCATGGCCTGCCAGGGTTCGAGCGTCATCTTCCACGCTTGCTCCGCCATCGCGGCCTGCGCAAACGTAGCGGCAGCGAGCGTTTCCGCTGGCAGGACAAGGCGGCCGACGCCGCTACCAGCCTGCGCGCCCAAGCCAGCAACCACGGTGCCTTCATCGTCAACATGGCCTCCACCGGCTGCGGCAAGACCCTCGCCAACGCACGCATCATGAACGCCTTGGCCGATCCGGAGCTGGGCCTGCGCTGCTCCTTTGCCCTCGGCCTGCGCACCCTGACCCGGCAGAACGGTGACAGCTACCGCCGCGACTTGCATCTGAGCGAAGATGAACTGGCAATGCACGTCGGCGGATCGGCGAGTCGCGTTCTTTTCGAATTTCACCAGTCTCGCGCCGAAGCCAGCGGTTCGGAATCCACCCAGGCGCTGATCGAGGAAGACAGTCACGTCCTGTACGAGGGCAATACCAGCCAGCACGGCCTGCTCGGCAAGGCCATGGCCGACCAGAACATTCGCTCGCTACTGAGTGCTCCGATGCTGGTATGCACCATCGACCACCTGATGCCCGCCACCGAAGCACAACGAGCCGGCCGCCAGATCGCGCCGATGCTGCGCCTGATGAGCAGCGACCTGGTGCTGGACGAGCTGGACGATTTTGACCTGGCGGATCTGCCTGCGGTGACCCGCCTGGTGTACTGGGCCGGCCTGCTGGGCACGCGGGTTCTGCTATCGTCGGCAACCCTGCCGCCTGCCTTGCTGGACGGGATGTTCCAGGCCTACCGGGCGGGCCGGGAACAGTACCGGCGTAACCGCGGCGCTCCAGATAAACCTGCGGCCACCCCCTGCCTCTGGGTGGATGAATTCGGTACACATCAAGCCACTTGCGAAAATGCCGGCGCTTTCAACGAGCAACATTCGCTGTTCGTGAGCAAGCGGATCAACGAACTGGCCAAGGTCACACCGAGCCGGCGCGGTGAACTCGTATCGTTGACGCTCCAGAGCCACGGCAGGGATCAGCTCAGACGCGAATTCGCCGAGCGGATTCGTGAAACCATGCAGATGGCTCACGAGCGACACGCCAGCATTTGTAGGCATACAGGCAAGCGCGTCAGCTTCGGGCTGATACGCATGGCCAATATCGAGCCATTATTCGATGTCGCGCTGGCGCTGTTTCGACTAGGTGCAATAGACGGCCAACGCATCCACCTGTGCGTCTACCACTCGCGTTTTCCGCTGCTGCTGCGCTCGGCCATCGAAGCGCAACTGGACCGCACGCTCGATCGTCGGGACAGCGACGCGGTGTTCGATCACACCGACATCCGCGACGCCCTGCGTCGGTACCCCGAGCAGGAGCATCTGTTCGTCGTACTCGGCTCGCCGGTGACCGAAGTCGGGCGCGACCACGATTACGACTGGGCGATCGTCGAACCCTCGTCGATGCGCTCGCTGATCCAGATTGCCGGGCGGGTGCAACGTCACCGCAACCAGCCCTGCAATCAGGCCAACCTGCTGATTCTGGATACCAACCTGCGGCATTTCGAGAACAGGCTGGAGCCCCGTCGGAGGCAAGATCCGGCTTTCATCAGGCCCGGGTTCGAACAGGAAAACGTACCCCCAAGCCATCGTTTCAGGCTGAAGAGCCACAGGCTCAGCAAATTGTTGAAGCCGGAAGATATCGCCGCCATCAGTGCCCGCCCGCGGATTCAGGAGCGCGCGACACTCGATCCGCAAACAAGCCTGGTGGATCTGGAGCACGCGCGGCTGGCTGAGTTGATGCTGCCCAAGGAACGCAGTGCCACGCCGCAATACGCTCGACGCAATGCAGGCGAAAACCTCGACCTTGATGCGGCCTGTGCCTGGCAGTTTCCACAGGCCGCATTGACCTGGGCTCTGCCCCAGCAACAGCCGTTCCGGGACAACAGCATTCCCGAAGAGGAATTGCTGTTGCTGCCAGATGAGGATGGCGAGCGGTTGCTGTTCCACCGTATCCACGAAGCGAACCGGTACAGCCAGTCCAGGGTTTATCTGGAATGTGCGGAACTGCTTGAGTGGGTTGATCTGGAAGGAAGCATGGGGCCCGGCATCGCGATCTGGGGGCAACACGATGTAATGGCGTTGCTGAGGGAGCTGGCAGAAGAGCTGGAGATGCCGCTGGAGGTCTGTGCCGAGCGGTTTACCTCGGTGAAGGTGTATGCGAGCAGGTTTGGGTGGCGGTATCACCCGGTATTAGGAATGGCAAAGAAAGGAAATGATTCATGAGTAAAAGGACTCACCGCCAGCACGTTGGTGAGATAACTTGCCCGGCTACTTGAATGGACTGAGTGAATGAAAGAAGGATCCGAAACCACATCGCGTGCGAGAATTTTCCGCACCACCATCGCCCGCTTCATCACGGAAAGAAAGGAAGCCAAGCTCAAGGGTGCAGAGCCTGGCAACGATACTTCCGTTGCCGCCAAATACGACTACGGCACCTGGCTTGCCGATGCCGCACGCAGGGTCGCGCAGATCCAGGCAGTGACGCATGTGCTCAAAGCCACCCACCCCGACGCCCGCGGGACCAGCCTGTATGTCGATCCGTCCTCGCTGGCCCGGCACAAGGAGGTCGGCAGCCATATGCTGGGCCAGGACATGGCCACCGATATCGTCGGTAATGCCGCAGCGCTGGATGTCTACAAGTTCCTCAAGGTCGAAGTCGAAGGCAGGCGCTTGCTGGACTGGTTCCAGGATAACGATGCCGACCTGCTCGCCGCGCTGCATGACGACACGGAAATCGCCAATGAATGGGCTGCCGCGTTCAAAGGCCTGATCCGCCCGACCGATGCAATCAGCTCCCACGAAATGGCCAAGCAGGTGTACTGGAGCGTAACCAACGATCCGGCGGATGACGCTGGCTTTCATCTCCTCCAGCCACTGTTCCCGAGCAGCCTTGTGCACGCGGTTCATCTGGACATTACGGAGGTCCGCTACGGCGAGCGTAACAAGGAAGCCCGTCAGGCATGGCGGAACAAAGTGCCGCATCCCGATCCTTACCACGACTACCGCAATTTGATCACGCGCAAACTCGGTGGCACCAAGCCGCAGAACATCAGCCAGCTCAACAGTGATCGCGGTGGTGTGAACTACCTGCTGGCGTCGCTTCCGCCTTCATGGGGCCGTGGTTCACGGAATCCGCTGCTTTCAATTGATTCGGTGTTCGACAACTTCCGCCAGTTCGACGGCGTAAACCGGCAGGTCACAGCATTGTGCAAATTGCTGGAAGACGATCCGGAACAGAGTTTCGAAACACGCCAGCAGCGTGAGCGCATCGAACAGGCCCTTGGACGCTCGCTGGCTGCATTCGGACAAGGTATCCAAAACCAGTACCCGGCCGGCTGGACAACCGAAGCCACCTGCAATCTTCCCCTCAGCGAACAGCTCTGGCTCGACCCCGAACGAGCCTCGTTATCTCCCCGTGAAGGGCATGAAGAGGCGGACCAGAACTTCATTACCGCCTTCGGCCAGCAAACCTGGCCGGGCGATATCGCCAAGCGCTTCGGCATCTGGCTCAACGACATCCTAAAGAAGGCCGGACTGCCGGTCAGCAGCGTCGAACACGCCCAATGGACGCGAAAGATCGCGGCCTATGTGATACCGCTCGCCCACCACCTGGAGGCGTCCGATGAATGAATTGCCTGGTTTCGACCACCTGCTGATCGTGCCGCACCTACACGTGCAGAATGCCAATGCGATTTCCAGCCCGCTGACCCACGGCTTCCCTTCCATGACAGCCTTTATCGGTTTGATGTGGGCCCTAGAGCGCAAGGCGCGCGCGGCTGATATCGACCTTCAATTCAATGCCATCGCCGTGGTTGCCCACGATCACCAGGAACTGGTCACCGACTCGGGCTACGTGAATGACTTCCGCCTGACCCGCAACCCTAACGACAAGGACGGCAAGCCTGCCGCCATCGTCGAGGAAGGCCGCATTCACCTTGAACTCAGCCTGGTCTTCGCCGTACAGGGCCCAGCCCCGGAAAGCGGCGATAAGAACCAACTGGTTCAGAGCATCACCGAGCTGCTGTCACAGATGCGGATCGCCGGAGGCAGCATCATTCCAGCTCAAGCGTCCGGCAAAAAGCACAGGGCCAGCCTGCTTGCCCTGACAGGCAACCCGGAGGACAGGCAGAGTCTGTTCAGGTCCGCCATGTGGCGGCTGCTCCCCGGCTTCGTGCAGGTTGAACGCCACGACTTGCTGGAACGACGGCATGCCGAGTTGCTCGTCAATGATCCACAAGCCTCACCGCTGGACGCCTGGCTCTCGCTCTCGCGAATCAACTGGCGGGCACCGAAACCAGACCCGGAAGACAAGTCAGGTAAAGAGCCGCGCTGGCTCAACGACCGTCAAAACCTCGGCTGGATCGTACCTATTCCTGTCGGATATGGCGGCTTGAGCGAATTGCATGCGCCCGGTTCGGTATCCAGTGCCCGCGACCAGAGCACACCGTTCCGCCTGGTAGAAAGCCTCTTCAGCATCGGTCAATGGCTCAGCCCGCATCGACTGCACTCGGTTGAGCAATTGCTGTGGTACGCCGACAGCCATAAAGAGCAAGGCCTGTATCGCTGCCGCAATCACTACCAGGCCGAAACCGAATACGACTTCGATTGAACCGCCAGCCACTTCATACAAGGGATTTGCATATGAGTAATGACAACCTGAAAACCGCTTCCGTCCTCGCCTTCGAGCGCAAGCTCGATCCTTCGGATGCGCTGTTCCATGCCGGTGACTGGCGGTCGCGCAGCAATTGGAGTGCGGTTGCCGTCAATACGAAATCCGTGCGCGGCACCATCTCCAATCGCCTGAAAACCAAGGAACTGGACCCGGCGAAACTGGACGCCCAGATCGAAAACCCCAACCTGCAGACCGTTGATGTCGCCACCCTGCCCCATGACGCCGACACCTTGCGTGTCAGCTTCACCCTCCGGGTGCTGGACGGCACTGGCCAGCCCTCGGCGTGCAACGATGCCGAGTATCGGCGCAAGCTGCTGGCAACGGTCAAAGGGTATGTCGAGCACAATGGCTTCAACGAACTGGCCCGCCGCTATGCCTACAATCTGGCGAACGGTCGCTTCCTCTGGCGTAACCGTATCGGCGCCGAACAGGTCGAGGTTCAGGTTGACCACCTGATCGACGGCGAGGCGGCAAAAAGCTGGACCTTCGATGCCTTCGCCCTGTCCCTGCGCAACTTCGACAGCCACGGCCAGCAGAGCACCGCCCTGGAAGAGCTCGGCCAACTGATCGCCAACGGCCTGGTGGGAGAGCAGCATGTGCTGCTGCGTGTCACCGCCTATGTTCGCCTGGGCGCGGGCCAGGAAGTGTTCCCGTCCCAGGAGCTTATCCTCGACCGTGGCCGTGGCGACAAGAGCAAGACTCTCTACCATGTCAACGGCATCGCCGGTATCCACTCGCAGAAACTCGGCAATGCCATCCGCAGCATCGACACCTGGTATCAGGAAGCTGAGATCAACGGACCGATCGCGGTCGAGCCCTATGGCTCAGTCACTACGCAAGGCAAGGCCTACCGCCAGCCGCGCACCACCAAGGACGACTTCTATACCCTGCTCGACGGCTGGGTGCTGAAAGACAAGGTGCCCGCACTCGACCAGCAGCATTTCGTTATCGCCACCCTGATCCGCGGCGGTGTATTCGGCGAGGCGGGTTGAGCATGGACCGTTACATCGATCTGAAACTACGGCCAGATCCGGAGTTTCCCCAGACGCTGCTGATGAATGCCTTGCTGACCAAGCTGCATCGCGCGCTGCATGACCTGCGGCGCAACGACATAGGAATCAGCTTCCCAGGGTTAAGCCAGAACGCACGTAATCTTGGTGAGCACCTACGGCTGCACGGCAATGACCAAGCGTTGTCCCGATTGTCGTCGCTCGATTGGCTGCTTGGCATGCGGGACCACGTGGATGTCAGCGAGACGCTGATCGTGCCTGAAGGTGTGAAACACCGGACCATCAGCCGCGTGCAGGTGGACAGCAGTCCGGAGCGGGCGCGGCGGAGGCTGATCAAAAGGCATGGCATAAGCGAGGAAGAAGCGCGCGAACGCATTCCAGACAATGCCGGGAAACGGTGCGATCTACCGTTCGCCACGCTGCGCAGCAATGGCGGGGGGCAAGTGTTCAGGTTGTTTGTTCGGCTGGGACCATTGCTTGAGGAGCCTCACCAAGGAACGTTTAGCGGATACGGGCTGAGTGGGACGGCTACGGTGCCTTGGTTCTGAAGCCATTTTTCAGGTGTCCCGATGGGAAACCGGTAGACGCGGCGGATTCAAAATCCGTTTTCGAAAGGAGTGGGAGTTCGAGTCTCCCTCGGGGCCAAGATCCAGAAAAAACCGACCTTTTTAGGTCGGTTTTTTTGTGGGTGGGGTTTGATGGTGGTGCAGATACTGCGTATCCCTGTGGGAACGAGATTGCCCGCGAACGCCTCGGAATCCCCACATAGACTTATGGCTTCCCGCCCCCTGGCCCATTCATCCAATATGATTGACACGGGTGTCACCTTGTATATCCTTGCGCTTGAGGACTGCAACTGCGCATACGTCGGGACTGGGTACCAGCAAATCCCCCCCGCATTTTTGGCAGCAGAGAAAGCTGGTTTCTCTGAAGGTAGTGACGACGGGCATTGTCCGTCGGATTCTGAACCCAAGGTCGTGAGGCCGGGAGCTAAAGGATCGCTGCGACTACTCCTCAAAAATTTGAAAGGCGCCCATGTGGCGCCTTTTTATTTTTCAGCTCGCTCAAAGTCTGCTGGCCCCCTCCTCGGTTCTCCGTGATCGAGGAATTTGTCCTACCAGCGTGCCATGTGCTCGTCGCTGTGGATACCAGGTAACGACGTAGTAGCCAAAACCTGACACCCGCTCGTGGCGCGGCTCAAGAATCAGGCAGCCAGTGGATGTCCTAAGCACTGCGATGCGGTTGCCACCTCGCTGTTCCTTGAACTCACAATAGATCTGCGCCCCGGGCACAATCATTTTGGCGATGTGGTCAGCGACGCCATCAATGCTGATGCAACCATGTCTAAGTAAATCAGCCTGGTGCGCCTCCCACACATGAATCACTCCGAACCCGCTATTGACTCGGTGGTGAGCTCCTACACGAAGATAAACTTCGCCCCCAGGCAGACCGAACTTTGGCATCTCGGGTATCGTACCGAAACTGAACCCGCCAGCAGGGTGTGGCACCAGAGTATTCGGTTTAAGCTTGAGCAATTCAGACAAGCGCCCTCCCCAAGTTCATGACTCAAGGCGATGCGTTCTGCCATATCTGCTTGAGGTCTTGATCGCGATTCATGGTTTCCTCGATAAGCGTGCAGCGCAGCTCTTCCAGCACACGCTCGCTCGCGGCACCAGGAAATACTACCGGCTCAAGAGGGAAGTAACAGGTGTCGCATACAGCAACGAAAACACCCCGATTTCCGACTTTCTTGTAGGCAATTTCCCAAGCATACTCCCCGCCCCCACCCAGCGGTTGCGTCATATGGAAACGGTGCCTACGCTTTCCCGGTCGTTGCAGTACGAACGACCGGATTAGCAGTCCGAACCACGTTTGAATCCATAGCAACCGATTATGGTGGCTGTGCGTGCGGGCACCCTAGGGTGCGCCGGGTTCCTACGTGTCCGGTCTGCTAACCCACGCACAGTCGCCTCCATTCGTTTAGCAGCGAGGCGGGGCGATACCGTTAATCACGTAGGTATCACTCCATGAAAAAACTCGTACCCGATCCACCACCCGTCCTCTGCATCCGCGCAGGCATGTCGCCCGCAGAAGCCATCTACAAGGCTGAAAAGCACCTCCAGAGCGCGATCTCCTCGCTCAACGAATTACCCAAACAGGCATTGCCCATGAACCAGACCAGGCTCACTGGTGCGATTCTCAATATCAAGATCGGCAGAACCCTGCTGACGGTCGCAAGGGCCAAGTCAGGGGCCAGCGTTCCGGTACAGTGATTCACCGCTGCGGGCTTGCCCCGCAGCACCGCTCCTCCCTCCCGCACCCTTTCTCTCAAGCCAATGAAACCCACCCCACCCACCACCACTCCATAAACCAAGCCCCCAAAAACGAGCCCCACCCCATGATCCACCTTGGCTGCGCCGGCTGGAGCCTGTCCCGCGATTACGCCGAGGCCTTTCCCGGGCCCGGAAGCCATTTGCAGCGTTATGCCAATGTGCTGAATGCAGTGGAGATCAACAGTTCGTTCTACCGTCCACACCGGCCAGCGACCTATGCGCGCTGGGCCGAGTCGGTGCCGGCTGGCTTTCGCTTTGCGGTGAAGGTGCCGCGGACGATTACCCATGAGCGCCGCCTGGTGGATTGCGCCGGGGAACTGGACGGCTTTCTGGCGCAGTGCAAGGAACTGGGCGAGCGCCTGGGTGTGTTGCTGGTGCAACTGCCGCCGTCGCTGGTGTTCGAGGCACAGGTGGTCGAGCGGTTTTTCTTGGCGCTGCGCAGTCAATACGACGGCGGCCTGGCGGTGGAGCCGCGGCATGCGAGCTGGCTGGCAGCGGACGGGCTGTTGAAGGACTTGCGCGTGGCGCAGGTCGCGGCGGATCCGCCACGGTTCGGCGTCGATGAGGCGCCCAAGGGATGTCCAGGGCTGGCCTATTGGCGGTTGCATGGCTCACCCCGGATCTACTTCAGCGAGTATCCGCAGGAGTGGTTGCGGGATTTGGCTGGGCGTTTGAAGGAATGCGAGAGAAACGGGTGCGAGACCTGGTGCATCTTCGACAATACGGCGGCAGGTGCAGCGTTAGGGAATGCATTGAGCGTGAGGCAATTGATCGGGTCGGGTGCCGACAGTGCTGCATGGCCGTGAGCCGGTTATTGCTTATAAAACCGTAGTTTGACTTTCACGCGGGCAGCTACATCTTTGCCGGAACGGACTTATTTGCTTTGCACGCGCACTTGTATCAGTTGACAGTACATTGCCAAAGTCCACAAATTGACAACGCCAACCGGCGTTTCTCAGCATCGATAAAAGGACTTATACCCATGGCCGCACGAAGCGTTGATGTTTATTTTGAAAACTACCTCAACTACAGCCTGAGCCTGAAACAGGACTCCTTGAAACTCGATCACGGAATCTGGGACATATATCCGCCGCAGAAGATCGTCCAGGCAGACTCGGGCACTCCCGGCAAGGGCCACTGGAAAACCGAGTCCGAGGGCTTTGCCACGGGCACCGAAGGCTCCTGTACCTATGCCTTCTACGACGCTGCCGCCGACCAGATCTGCTACGTCAACGTTCATTGGGACGACCCCTACGCCGGCTCCAATGAATATGACATCACGACCGACAGTGTGAATGCCAAGGTTTCCTACAGCGGCGGTGACGGGGACAATGCTTCGGTGACGTTCAAGATCGAGCCGCGCTAATAGCTTCCGCGCATCCTGATACTTAGCCGATAACTTACAAGCAAACTTCCCCACCTGAAAAGAGAGCAATAAACTTGCTCTCTTTTTCTTTATGGCCGCCAGCATTCACATCCTGAAACATCAAGCTCTTTGCTATCACCCTTCCCGTCTGCTTGCATGCCTGGCGCCAAACACAAGGAGTGATAGCAATGAAAACCATGGTTATCGGGGCCAGCAAAGGCCTTGGCAGAGCCCTGATGGAAGGACTGGGCAACAACGGCGACACGCTGGTCGGCGTTTCCCGCACCTGCCCCCGCGATGTGAAACCGTTGCCTGGTGTGAGTCTGCAATGGCTCCAGGCCGATCTCGGTCATCCCCTCAAGGCTGCCGATCTGCTGGCCGGGTACAGTGCGGAAACCGGTCTCGACACCCTGGTCTACAACCTCGGCATCTGGGAAGACGCCGCCTTCGATGATCATTACAGCTTCCTGAGCGACCGCGACGATCAGTTGCAGGCTATCGTCGATTGCAACATCACCGCGCCGATCCTGCTGATCAAGCGCTTGTTGCCGATCCTGCTGCGCAGCGAGCGCCCGCGCATCATCCTCACCGGCTCCACCTCGGGCCTGCCACGGAGCGGGCGACCGGAAGTGACCTTCGGCGCCAGCAAGTTCGCCCTGCGCGGCATGGCCGAGGCCCTTCGCGAGGGCTGCCGCGAGCAGCGCCTGGGCGTGACCTGCCTGAGCCTGGGCTACCTGAATACCGAGGACCCATTGGCCACGCCCCGCGAGCAGGCCGAGCGGCGCGGCGAAGGCGAGTTGATCCCGCTGCATGACGTGGTGCAGGTGGTACGGATGGCCCTGAGCCTGTCAGCCGCGAGCTTCGTCAAGGAAATCACCCTGCCGGCGATCCTCGACCCGCGCTTCTGACTCTCGCATCTCCCGCAACTGCCGCTTGATCACCCGCACCGGCGGCGCATACAGGAAGCCGAACGACACGCTGTTGCGCCGCCCCTTTACCGCATGGTGCATCAGGTGTGCCTGGTACAGGCGGCGCAGATAGGGATGGCGCGGCTTCGGGCGCACAGGCCAGTGGCGGTGGACTATGCCGTCGTGGACCAGCACATAGATGATCCCGAACGCCGCCACGCCCGCACCGATCCATTGCAACGGGTCATGCCCGGCGTTGCCCAGCACGATCAGGGTAATCGCTACCAGGGCGAGGACCAGCAGGTAGACGTCGTTGGTCTCGACCACACCCAGGTGCGGCTCATGGTGCGAGCGATGCAGGAACCAGCCGGGCCCGTGCATCACGTACTTGTGCGCAAGAAAACCGACACCCTCCATGGCGACCAGGGTGCAGAGGAAGATGGCGAGGTGGAGGATCATGTGCAGCCGGTGCCGGGTATGAGGGGTGGGCGTCAGATTAGGGGAAGTGGCAGGGAGAATCCATGACGGGATTGTCATGTGGCGATGGGCTGGCAACATCGATCGGAAGAACGACGCGGATATTGTGGGAGCGGGTTTACCCGCGATTGCGGTAGTGACTTCACTACCGCAATCGCGGGTAAACCCGCTCCCACAGGGGCCGCGGCGTTCTCTGGATTTTCCTGCTTGACCTCAACCTAACTAGAGGTCTGAAACTCCTCCGCTCTTTCCTCCTGTGGAGTTTCGCCATGACCGCCCCTTTCCAGCTGTTCAACCCCGAAGGCCTCTACGACCCCAGCGCCAATGCCTATTCCCATATCGCCGAGGTCAAGGCCGGGACGCGCTTGCTGTTTCTCGCCGGGCAAGGTGGCGAGGACCTGAGCGGCGCCCTGTCGCCGGTGTTCGCCGAACAGGCGCGGCAGGCCCTGGCGAACGTACGCACGGCCCTGGCGGCGCGGGGTGCCGGGATTGGGGATGTGTTCAAGTTGACGTTGTTGATCGTCGATCATTCGGCAGAGCGGCTGCGGGATTGGGTGCAGGTGACGGATGAGGTGTGGGAGGAGAGGATGAAACCGGCCTGTACCTTGATTCCGGTGCCGAGGTTGGCGCTGGAGGGAATGCTGGTCGAGGTGGAGGCTGTGGCGGTCGGGCAGTAACACCAGCTCCAAAAACACCGCTGAACCTGTGGGAGCTGGCTTGCCAGCGATGAGGCCTGGCTGGACAACATCAGTGCTGCTGATGGCCAAATCGCTGGCAAGCCAGCTCCCACAGGGTTTTGTAGCGTCTGTCAGATCACTTCTCAGGCCGCACGATCACCGTGCAGGTCGTCCCCGCCGCCAGCAGGAAGCCTTCCGGCACTTCATCGATATGAATCCGCACCGGCACGCGCTGCGCCAGCCGGACCCAGTTGAAGGTCGGGTTCACGTCGGCGATCAGCTCGCGACTTTCGGGGTTGTCGCGGTCGTAGATGCCGCGTGAAATGCTCTCCACATGGCCCTGCAGCACTTCGCCGCTCATCATTTGCAATTCGGCGTTATCACCCACCCGCACATGAGGCAGCTTGGTTTCTTCGAAGAAGCCGTAGACCCAGAACGAGTCCTTGTCCACGACGGCCATCTTCGCCTCGCCGGTACGCGCGTAGTCGCCACGGTGGACGTTGAGGTTGGTCACGTAACCATCCACCGTGGCGAGAATGGTGGTGCGCTTCAGGTCCAGTTGCGCGGCGGCCAGCTGTGCTTGCGCCTGCTGGTAATCGGCCAGCGCCGAGTTGGCGATATTGCTGGCGTCGTCGCGGTTCTCTTTCGAGATCACCAGGTTGTCCATGTCCGCCCGGCGGCTGGCGTTGACCTTGCGCATTTCCCAGGTGGCCTTGCGCGAGGCCACCAGCGCTTCGGCCTGGCGCACCGCCACCTCGTAGTGCTCGGGGTCGATGCGCATCAGCACGTCGCCCTTCTTCACCAGCTGGTTGTCCTTGACCGGCACGTCCACCACATACCCCGGCACGTCGGCGGCAACGTTGATGATGTCGGCGCGTACCCGGCCGTCGCGGGTCCAGGGCGTGGTCATGTAGTTGATCCACAGCTGCCGGCCGATCGCCACGGCGGCGGCCAGCACGAGCAAGGTGGCGATCAGGCTGAAAAACTTCTTCATCGACGGGCTCTCAACGGTAGACGGTCAGCGCCATTGCGCCGAACAGGCAAAGGAACAGGCACAGGCGCAACAAGGCCGGATGCCAGAAAAAACGGTAGCCATCGACGCTGGCGATAAAGCGGTCCAGCCCCCAGGCCAGGCCCGCAGCGAACAGGAACATCAGGGTCACGGTGGGCATGTACAGGCCATGGAAGGCGATTTCACGAAGCATGCGGCGGTCCTTGCAGCGGGCCGAGTTCGGCCAGCGGCGATCGAGGGTCGAGCAGGGAAGTACGGATGAAGTGCAGGTAGCTTTGCACCCGGCGCAGGGCCGAGGTGTCGAAGTGGCGGGCGAAGGGCTCGTCGGTGGCCTGTACGCGGCTGATCGCATGTTCCACCGCCACCAGGGCGCGCTCGTGGTTGCTCGCCGACGGCTGCAGGAACAGCCGCGCCAGGGCCCGGCCCATGACCCGGATGGCCTGGCGCCACGGCTGGGATTCGGCATAGGACGGGTGCACCGGGAGAATCGCCTGCTCCTTGCGCAACTCGATGATCGCGTGGCCGACTTCCAGCACCACGAACATCCAGCGCAGCAGGCGGCTTTGCACCAACGGCTGGCCGACCGCCAGGCCGTAGGCCTGGTGCAGCAGGTCGCGGGTGCGGCTTTCGAAGCCCGAACCCAGCCCGCGCAGGCGCCCGCTGATGGCGAACAGCACCTGCTCGCGCAGGTCCTGCTCCAGCCGGCTCCACAGCCAGCGGCTGTTCGGCGGCAGGATGATCGCACCGGCGGCAGCACACACCAGCATGCCGATGACCATGCCGATGTAGTCGTTGATGTAGGTGTAAGGGTTATAGACGGTCAGGTTGTTCGGCACCGAACCGATGGCGAAGAACACCAGCAGGCCCAGGCCATAGCCGGCATACGCCGGGCGCGAGGCGAGGAAGGCGCCGAGCACGAATACCGGCGCCAGCACCAGGCACAGCAGGGGGAAGCCGTCGATCCAGGGGAACACGAAGAAGGTCTCGAAGAAACCGACGAAGGCGCCGAACAGCGTGCCGCAGGCCATCTGGAACGACATGCGCTTGGGGTTGGGCGAGGCCGCCGACAGGCCCACGGTGACCGTGGCGATCAAGGTCATCATGCCGCCGCTGGGCCAGTCGCTGAGCAGCCAGTAGCTGCCGAGCAACAGCAGCACCGCCGCCGCCCGCACGCCGGCTGCGGCCGACACCACCCAACTGGTCTGCGCCACATAGGGTTCGTCCCACTGCTCGCGCTCGTGGTTGTGCGCGGCGAGGGAGGCGTGGGTCTCGGCGTAGTTGTGCATGTCGTCGACGAAGCGGTAGAGCAGTTCGTAGGCGGTGTGGAAATCCAGCAGGTCGGATTCGCTCGGCGCGGTGTCCTCGTAGGCCGAACGCAGGGCACGGACCTGTGCCGGCAAGCCTTCCTTGTAGGCGGCCAGTTCCAGGGTCAGGCGCAGGGCGTCGGCATCGACCAGGGCCCGTCCGACATAAGGGTCGAGCAGTTCGGCCAGGGTCCGGAGGCCCGGCTCGATGGCGCTGACGATCTGCAACGGCCCGCGCGAACGCAGGCGCTCGAGCAACTGATGCAGGGCGTTGTAGCGCGTGGTGATGGCCATGAACTCGCTGTTCATGCGCATCAGCCGGCCGCTGCGCCGACGCATGTGCGGGTCTTCGAAGGTGGTGACGCTGCGCAGGCTCTCCAGCCCCACGGCCTCGGCGATAAAGCGTACGTTGCTGCTTTCCAGGCGGTCGCGCTGGCTGTCGCCACGCAGCCCTTCCACCACTACCCCGGCGAACACGCCAAAGCGCTGGTACAGGGCGTTGCGCATCGCCGCACTGGCCGACTGCGGAAGGATCGCGGCGCTGACCAGGGTCGAGACGAAGATCCCCAGGCCGATCTCCAGCACCCGCCATACCGCGGCCATGAAGGCCTCCTGCGGCTGATCGAGCACCGGCAGGCCGATCATCGCCGCCGTATAGCCGGCCAGCACGAAACCATAGGCGCGGAAGGTGCGATAGCGCATCGCACCGGCTGAACACAGGCCGACCCACAGCGCCAGGCTGGGCAGGAACAGCTCGGTGTTCTGCGGAAAAATGGCGATCAGCGCCACCATCATCGCCGAGCCCGCCAGGGTGCCGAGCACCCGGTAGAAGCTTTTGGCGAACACATGTCCGCTTTGCGGCTGCATGACGATGAACACCGTGATCATCGCCGTGCGCGGTTGCGGCAGTTCCAGGCGCATGGCCAGCCACAGGGTGACGAAGGCGGCGGTGAGGACCTTGAAGATATAGACCCAGGTCACCCCGTCGGTGCGCGCCCACTCAAGGAAGCCGCGGCGCCACTCCAGGGAAGCGAGCCAGCGCAGCGGCAAGGCCAGTGCGTTCATTGGTGGTGGCCGGGTTGGTCGAGGATCGCCAGGGTTTTCGGGGTGGGCGGTGCGGCCTCGCGCCCGGCGTCGGGCACATCGGCACCGGCGCCCAGGCCACCACCCAGCGCCGTGACCAGCCCGGCATGGGCGCTCAGGCGCGCGGCCTGGACCTGCTGCTCGATCATCTGCTGCTTGAACAACAGGGTCTGGGCGTTGAGCACGTTGAGGTAATCGGTAAGGCCGCGCTGGAAGGCGATCATGGCGATGTCATAGGTCTTGCGTGCCGAAGCGACGGACTCGGCGGCGAAGTGCGCCTGCTCGTTCATCGACTCCCGGCGGATCAACTGGTCGGAGATGCCCTTGAGCGCCTCGACCACGGTCTGGTTGTAGCGCGCCACGGCGATGTCGTAGCCGGCCGCAGCAACGCCCAGCTGCGAACGCAGGCGACCGCCATCGAAGATCGGCAGGCTGATGGCCGGGCCAACGTTGTAGTTGAATTTGCGCCCGGTAAGGAATTCCAGCGGGCCACCGCCGGTGGCTATGAAACCGAGGCCACCGACCAGGTCGACGTTGGGGAAGAAACCGGCGTGGGCGACATCGATGCCCCGCGCCTGCGCCGCGACCTGCCAGCGACTGGCGACCACGTCCGGACGCTGGCCGACCAGATCCGCCGGGAGTGCCGACGGCAGCTTCAAGGGCGCCCCCAGGGCCAGCCGCGGACGCCGGATCTGCGCGCCCTCTCCCGGCCCCTTGCCGGCGAGCGCCGCCAACTGGTTGCGGGCCAGGGCGATTTCTTCGTTGAGGGCGTCGAGCTGGCGATGGGTCTCCGGCAGCGGGGTCTGCGCCTGGCTGACTTCGAAATGGGTGCCGATGCCGCCGGCCAGGCGCCGTTCGGCCAGGGCGAGGATCTGCTCCTGCTGGGCCAGCTCGGCCTTGACCACATCACGCTGGGCGAAGTGCAGCGACAACTGGATATACACGCGCACCAGGTTGTTCTGCAGTTCGAGCTGGGCCTGGCGGGCCTGGGCTGCGCTCATATGGGCCAGGTCCACGGCCTGTTCGCTGGCGTTTTCTTCGCGTCCCCAGAGGTCGAGGGCGTAACGAAAGCCCAGGGCGGCGTTGTTGTCCCAGGTGTTGGCGCCAGACAGCGCACCCGGGCCATAGAACTGGTCTTCCGGCCAGTTGTGGCGTTTGAGGGTGGCGTCACCATTGACCTGGAGCTTCTCCGCCGATTCGACCACCCCGGCCATCGCCCGGGCCTCGCGCACCCGCGCCGCCGCCATGGCCAGGGTCGGGCTGCCGGCCAGGGCCAGCGCCATCCAGTGGTCCAGCTGCGGATCGCCATAGGCCCGCCACCACTGCTGCTCGGGCCAGTGCGCATCACGGGCGGCTTCGGCGATCGCCGCGTCGGTCGTCAGGGTATTGGCTTGCAGCGTCTTGCTTTGCGGGGCAATGCCCCAGGTTCCGATACAGCCGCTCAAGGTGAAGCAAAAGGCACAGACACTGAGCGCATTCAGCGCTCTGATGATGCGACGCGGCACTGCTGCAAATTCCCGACGTAGGTGGATGAAGCCAAGAGCGGGCAATTCTATGAGGCGGCCGTGGCGGCGATAAGCGCGCATTCCTGTGAATCTTTATTACCGATTCGGCGATAATCCGGCTTTAGTCTGAAGACCAGCCAAGTTACTTCATGTCACAATTCTGTCGTCTTCCTTGAGAGCGCCCCATGGACACCCTGCAAAACATGCGTGCTTTCAGCTGCGTCGCCCAGGTTGGCAGCTTCACCGCCGCCGCCGTGCAGCTGGATACAACCACCGCGAACGTCTCGCGGGCGGTTTCCAATCTTGAAGCACACCTGCAAACCCGCCTGCTCAACCGCACCACCCGGCGCATCGCGCTGACCGAAGCCGGCAAGCGCTACCTGATGCG
Organism: Pseudomonas sp. GD04058; assembly: GCF_029836855.1. Classification (NCBI taxonomy): domain Bacteria; kingdom Pseudomonadati; phylum Pseudomonadota; class Gammaproteobacteria; order Pseudomonadales; family Pseudomonadaceae; genus Pseudomonas; species Pseudomonas sp. GD04058. Next base: position 72,628 of record NZ_JAOECN010000003.1, on the reverse strand, counting down.
CTGCGAGCAGATCCTCACCTACGTCGAGGAAGCCGAGGCCGAGGCCAGCGACGCCCACGCTCGCCCCGCCGGGCAACTGAAGGTGCACTCGATGACCGGCGTCGGCCAGCACTTCGTCATCGACGCCATCGCCCGTTATCGCCAGACCCACCCGGACGTGACCTTCGACCTGACCATGGCCAACCGCGTGCCGGACCTGCTGGACGAGGGCTACGACGTGTCCATCGTCCTCGCCAGCGAACTGCCGGACTCGGGTTTCGTCTCGCAGCGCCTGGGCATCACCTACAGCATCGTCTGCGCCTCGCCGGAATACGTGGCCGAGCATGGCGTGGCGCAGAAACCATCGGACCTGCTCAAGCATTCCTGCCTGCGCATGGTCAGCCCGGTGATCCCGCTGGAGAAATGGCTGTTCGACGGCCCGGAAGGCCAGGAGGTGGTCAACATCACCCAGGCGCCGTTCCAGGTGAACTCCGCCGACGCGATGAAGGCGGCGATCCGCAGCGGCATGGGGGTCGGCGTGCTGCCGATCTACTCGGCCATCGAGGGCCTGCGCGACGGCACCCTGGTACGCGTGATGCCCGAGTATCGCCTGCAGGAGCTGAACCTCTACGCGATCTACCCGTCGCGGCAGTACCTCGACGCCAAGATCAAGACCTGGGTCGAATACCTGCGCAACTCGCTGCCGGAGATCCTTGCGGCCCACGAAGCCGACCTGAAGACCCACGAGCTGCGCGTGGCCAACTGAAATCTTGCTGCACAGCGGCGGCGGGGAATGATAGGTTGCTACCCATTCCTCCCCGCCAGCAGAGATTTCCCCGATGAAAAAGACGGTACTGGCCTTCAGCCGCATCACCCCGCCCATGGCCGAACGCCTGGCGCAAGACTTCAATGTCATCGTGCCCAACCCGAAGAACGGCGACATCGCCGCCCAGTTCGACGAAGCCCTGCCCGAGGCCCACGGCCTGATCGGTGCCGGTCGCAAGCTGGGCGCGGCGCAGCTCGATGGCGCGTTGAAGCTGGAAGTGGTGTCCAGCGTCTCGGTGGGCTACGACAACTATGACGTGGCCTACCTGACCGAACGCGGCATCGCCCTCACCAACACCCCGGACGTCCTCACCGAAAGCACCGCGGACCTGGGTTTCAGCCTGATCATGAGCAGCGCCCGGCGCGTCGCCGAACTGGATGCCTGGACCAAGGCCGGCAACTGGAAGGCCACGGTGGCGCCGTCGCATTTCGGTGCCGATGTACATGGCAAGACCCTGGGTATCGTCGGCCTCGGCAATATCGGTGCGGCGGTGGCGCGGCGCGGGCGCTTCGGTTTCAACATGCCGATCCTGTACAGCGGCAACAGCCGCAAGCCGGAGCTGGAGCAGGAACTGGGGGCGCGCTTCGTCAGCCTTGAGCAGTTGCTGGCCGAAGCGGACTTCGTTTGCCTGGTGGTGCCGCTCAGCGCCAGTACCAAGCACCTGATCGGCGCCGAGCAACTGCAGCGGATGAAGCGCAGTGCCTTCCTGATCAATATTTCCCGCGGGCCGGTGGTGGACGAAGCGGCGCTGGTGGAAGCGCTGCAAAACGGCACCATTCGCGGTGCGGGGCTGGATGTGTACGAGAAGGAGCCGCTGAGCGAATCGCCGTTGTTCTCGCTGAGCAATGCGGTGACCTTGCCCCATGTGGGCTCCGCTACGGCCGAAACCCGCGAAGCCATGGCCAACCGGGCCATCGATAACCTGCGGGCCGCCCTGCTGGGCGAGCGGCCTCGGGACCTGGTGAATCCGCAGGTCTGGAAGTAATCCTTCAGGGCCTCATCGCTGGCAAGCCAGCTCCCACAAGGTCCGTGTGGGAGCTGGCTTGCCAGCGATGAGGCCAGACCTGCCTACCTCAATACCGCCCCGCCCACCGCAGCCTTCGGCTTCGGCTTCCTGAACACCAGCACGTTACCCACCATCACCAGCACCAGCCCGACCAGGGCCGGCGCCGTCCACTGGTACCCTTCCATCACCGCTGACACGTTCAGCGCCACCAACGGAAACAGCACGGTGCAATAGGCCGCCCTCTCCGGCCCCATCCGGCCCACCAGCGTCAGGTAGGCGGTAAAGGCGATCACCGACCCCGGCACTGCCAGGTACAGCAGCGACCCCACGTACTGCCCGCTCCAGTCCATGCCGAACGGCACGCCGCTGACCAGGCAATACAACCCGAGCATGCTGGCGCCATACAACATGCCCCAGGCATTGGTGGTCATCGGCCGCAGGCCGGCCTTCTGCTGCACGCTGGACAACATGTTGCCGGCCGAGAAGCACAAGGTCCCCAGCAGCCCCAGGCCCAGCCCCATCACGGTTTCATGGCTGGCGCCCTGCCCGGCCAGTTCCGGCCAGAACAGCAAGCCCAACCCGGCCAGCCCCAGCGCCCCGCCAATCAACACATTGGGCGCAATTTTCTGCCCGAAGAACACCCGGGCATTCAGCGCGTTCCACAGGGTCGCCGTGGAAAACACCACGGCGATCAACCCGGTGGTCACCCACTGGCTGGCGGTAAGGAAACACATGAAGTTTAGGCAGAACAGGCACAGGCCCTGGGCGACGCAGACCAGGTGCCCACGCCGGTTCATCGGTTGCAGCTTGCGGCTCAGCAGCAGGAACGCGAACAGCACCAGCGCCGCCAGGGCGAAGCGATAGACGATGGACACCGGGATGGCGACCACCCCGAGTTGCAGTTTCAAGGCGATCCAGGTGGTGCCCCAGATCAGGACGGTGAGCAGATACAGCGACAGGTTCATGGCGAAGGCTCCTACGATGGCCTTCAGTCTCAGCCCTGCCCGGCATATTCCGCTTGCATAAACTTGCGCTTTTATCGGCTAACCGGCTGTCAGACCAATGCCTACGGCGTAGGATGACCGCGGAGGTAGCCACCATGACCGCGCTCGACCAATTGCAGGTATTCAAGTCGATGAATGCTTCGCCCCATGCCCGCCTGGAAACCAGCGCGCTGCTGGGCGAGGGCATGGCCGCGGCGTTGTGGAGCAACCGGCATGACGCGCGGGACTACGAGGCGCCCAGCCATCACACCCTGTCGTGCTACATCGCCGACGGCACCGGCACCTTCCGCCGTGGCCAGCCGGACCGCAAGGGCGCGCCCGACAAGTTGTGCGTGATGCCGGCGGGCTGCGTGTCGAACTGGATCGTCAACGGCAGCATTCGCCTCGCCCACCTGTATATCAGCGAGGAACAGTTCGCCCTGGGTTGCGTCACCCTGCTCGACCGTGACCCACGGGAACTGCAATTGCGCGAAGCGGATTTCATCGAGGATGCGCAGCAGGCCCGGCGCTTTCGACAGTTGATCGCGATGAACTGGGAAGAGCCGGGGGAGCGTTTGCTGACCAGCAGCCTGGCACACGAAATCCTCAGCCATGCGCTGCTCAGCCAGGTCGGGTTGCGTGATGGGTTGCGCTTGAAGGGCGGCCTGGCGCCGCATCAGCGTCGGCAACTGGCGGACTACATCGAAGGGCATCTCGACGAATCGATCGGGCTCGGCGAACTGGCGGCGTTGTGCAACCTGTCGGAGTACCACTTTGCGCGGATGTTCCGCGAGAGCTTCGGGCTGCCGCCGCACCAGTACCTGCTGGCGCGAAGGCTGGCCAAGGCCCGCGAGCTGCTGGCCGCAGGGGACCTGCCGCTGGGCGAGGTGGCATTGCGCTGCGGGTTTGCCAGCGCCAGTCATTTCAGCAACCGGTTCCGCCAGGCGGTGGGGGCGACGCCGGGGGCTTATCGGATGGCGCTCGGCCGATGACTTTTCTTTGGTTTTGAGGGCCTCATCGCTGGCAAGCCAGCTCCCACAGGGTCACTGCATATCTTGAGTCATGTGCAGTACCTGTGGGAGCTGGCTTGCCAGCGATGAGGCCCTGAAGGTCACTGCAAGAATCAGAACTCCAGCGTGCTCGAAAGGCTGACCTGCCGCGAATCCCCGATCGCCACGAAGTAGCGGTTCACCGCCGAGGTGTAGTAGGTCTTGTCGAACAGGTTCTTCACGTTCAACTGGAAACGCACCTTGTGCTCGTCGAGCTTCGTTTCGTAGCTGGCAAAGGCATCCGCCACGGTGTACGACGGCAGATCGAAGTCATTGACCGGGTTACCTGCCCGCTCGCCTACATAACGCGCCCCGGCGCCCATGCGCAGGCGATCGCCGCCCAGCACGCTGCCGAAGTCATACACCGCCGAAAGCGACCCACTGTGCCTGGCCACGTTCTGCAGGCGATTGCCCTTGTAGTCCGGGTCCTTGGTCACTTCCGCGTCGGTGAAGGCGTAGCTGCCGATCAGGCTCCAGCGTTCGCTCAACTGGCCGCTGACGTCCACTTCCAGACCACGGGATCGCACCTCGCCCGCCGCGCTGTAGACCGTATCGCCAGTGCTGGTATCGAAGTTGGACACCAGCACGTTGCGCTTGGTGATGTCGAACAGCGCGACCGTGGCACTAAGCGAGTCCGGCAGATCCAGCTTGGCACCGATCTCCCAGGCCTTGCCCTCTTCCGGCGCGATCGCCGAGTCCAGCACCAGGCCGCCGGTCAGCGGAGCGATGCTGGAGTTGGGCTTGAACGACTCGCTGTAGCTGCCGTACAGCGACAGCGTGTCGTCGACCTTGTAGACCACCCCGGCATGCGGCACCCAGGCCTGGTCCTTGTTGTCGGTGTTGGCCTTGAACGGCCGCCCGCGCCCGGCGTACTGGTCGTAGGTCTGCCAGCGTGCGCCGGCCACCAGGATCCAGTGCTCGTCGAGGTGCAGCGAGTCCTGGAAGAACAGTGCGTCGTTGCGCAGCTTGTCGGTCTGCGCGCTGTCGCTGGCGCGTACCGTGGTGCCCTCGACTTCGCGGCCATACACCGGGTTGATGTAGCTGAAGGTACTGCGGCTGGCCTGGCGGATCAGGTCGGAGCGATAGATCTTGCGGTACTCGCTGTCGATGCCGAACAGCAGGTCGTTCTGCAATCCGGCGACCTGCACCTTGCCGTCGAAGCTCAGGGTGGCGAAACGGTCGCTGCTCAACGCACCACGGGTGCCGTCGATGCTGCGGGTCAGGGTGCCGCGGGCGGCATTCACCCCGGTCACCCGCACCTGGCTGGCGTCATAGGTCTCGCGGTTGAAGCTGTAGCCGAAGTGAGCCTTCCAGTCATCGGAAAACTGGTGATCGACTTCCAGGCGATACAGGTCCGAGCGCCCCTCCATGTCGTTGAACGGTTCGTCGAGGCGGCGCTCGGCGGGAATGTTCAACGGACGATTGGTGTTCGGGTCGATGGCGGTGCCGCGGTCGAACGGGTAGAGGAACTCACGGTGCTCATAGGCCAACTGCACCTGGGTGTTTTCGCCGTACCAGGCCAGCGACGGGGCCACCAGCGATTCGCGGTGCACGCCGTAGTTGCGCCAGTAGTCCTCGTCCTCATGGTCCAGCACCAGGCGATAGGCCAGGCCGCTGTCGCCCAGGGCGCCAGTGCTGTCGAGGCCGCCGCCGCTGCCGTTCTTGCCTTCGCCGTAGGTCGAGCCGCGCAGGTTGAGGGCGTTGTAGCTCTGCAATTGCGGGCGCTTGCTGACCACGTTGATCACCCCGCCCGGATCCTGGATGCCGTACAGCAGCGAGGCCGGGCCCTTGAGCACTTCGACGCGCTCGGTGGTGGCGTTGAGGCTGCGGCCCTGCACGATGGGCATGCCGTCGCGCATGATCGAACCGTCGCGGTTGTCGCCGAAGCCGCGCTTCATCACGGTGTCGGAGGTGCCGCCGAAGTTGTTGCCCTGGGTGATGCCGCTGACGTTGTACAGGGCATCGTCGAGGTTGCGCGGGGTCTGGTCCTTGAGCACCTGTTCCGGCACCACGTTGATGGCCTGCGGAATCTCCATGCTCGACGCCGAACCACGCATGATCGAGGTGGTTTCCGGCTGGGCATAGCTGCCGATGCCATCAGCCTGGGACACGATGCTGGTGGCCTGCAGGTTGAGGGTGCCGTCCTGCGGCAAGGGTTCCAGGGTCAGGGTGCGGGCATTGACCCGGCGGTAGCCGAAGCCGGAACCCTGCAACAGCCGCAGCAACGCCGCTTCGGCACCCAGCCGGCCGTTCAGCGCCGGCGCCTGCAGGCTGGAGAGATCGACGGTGTAGACCACGCTGAGCCCGGTGATACGACTGAAATCGGCCAGGGCCTGGGGCAGCGGCTTGCCCGGCACATCGAACTGATACACCTGCTCGACCTGCTCCGCCGCATATGCCGGCAGCACCATCAGCCCCGCCAAACCCAATGAAACGCTGTAAACCGCCGACCTTGCCTGCATGCCGATGAACCTGTGAGAGAACAGTCTTGTATGCGAATAAATCGCACTTCCATTCACTACACGGATGTCGTCGCGAAATACCTCACATGTTTTTCAAAATAATTTTCAACGCAGCAAGGTGACCCGGCCGAACAGCGTGTGGCGCTGGAACCCGGTCACCGCGCCGAGGGCATCGAGGGCTGCCAGCGGGTCGTTGCCGGGGAAGCTGCCGCTGACCTTGCGCGCGCCGAGCTGGCGGTCGAGCAGAATGATGCGGCCGGGATAATAGCGAGCCAGATCATCCACCACCTGGCTCAGCGGAACCTCGTAGTAGTTCAGCCAGCCCTGGCGCCAGGCCAGGCTGTTCTGGCTATCGACGCCGTGCACCCGGCCGGCCTGACCATCGTGGTATTCGACCTGCTGGTTGGCCGTGAGCACTTGCTGCGCCTGCCCTGCGCCGGCAGTGACCCCGACCCGCCCGGACAGCACCGTGACCTGCGCCCCACCCGCCTGCTGGCGGACCTCGAACTGCGTGCCCAGCACCTCGGTGCGGCCGCCTTCGGTCTCGACGACAAAGGGCTGGCCCGTGTGGCTGACATGGAAGAACACAGCGCCACGCTGCACCTCGATACGACGCTGGCCGTGGCTGAAATCGACGCGGATGGCGGTATCGGCGTCCAGCACCAGGTGCGAGTTGTCGGCCAGGGTCACTTCGCGTATCTGCCCGACCGGCGCCACATAGTCCGCGCCAAGGTCGCGCAACCAGTCCGCCGGATGCCAGCCGGCACCGGTGCCGAGCATCAGCAGCAGGAAAGCCGCAGCTGCAAGACCGCCGAGCTTGCGCGCCCTGCGTACCGGCACGGGCTCGTTGGCGATGCTCGCCTTGCAGGCTTCGAGGGCGCGCATCATGTGTTTTTCCACCGCGCTTTGGGAAAGCGCCATGACCTTGGCGATCTCGCCATAGGTGCGCCCGTGAATGCGATTGAGCAGAAAGATCTGCCGGGTGCGCTCGGGCAGCTCGCGCAGGGCCGCCTCGATCCGGCGCAGATCGCTGCTGGCCTCGAATGCCGCCTCGGGCTGGCTTTCCTGCGGCAGTTCAAGGGGCTCGGGGAGGCTTTCGTTGACTCGCTCGCGGGCGCCCTCGCTGCGCAGATGGTCGATGGCGATATTGCCGGCACAACGCATCAGGTAGCTTTCCAGGGCATCGATCCCGATCTGCGGGCGCCGCCAGAAGCGCAGGAACAGCTCCTGCACCAGGTCTGCCGCAGTCGCACGGCAACCCACCCGCCGCCTTACCAGATTTTCCATGCGCCCGCGCTGGGCCAGGAATACCTGGAGGAAACGGGCCCGGGCCAGGGCGTCATCGAGAGGTTCGGCCATGGCGTCAGATCAATCCGAGCGCAGAAAACGGCGCCAGCACCAGGCTCAGCGCTGCCAACCCGAGCAGCCAGCGTGGCCGGTAGGGCAAGGCGAAAACCCACAGGCACAGGCTGGCCATCAGCAGGCCGAACAGTTCGGCCAGGCCGATCGCCCAGCCGCCGTGCCTGACTGCCGCGGCGAGGGCCAGGGCCAGAAGCAGCCAGCCGGCCAGGCGCAAGACGAGGGTTTGCCCGGGGCGGGGTTTGCGCCCGAGCAGTTCGCTGAAGTGCTTGTCCATGGCCAGGCACAACGCCGCGCAGCCGGCGAAGGCAAACAGCACGATCGTCAGCATCAGTTCGTCTCCGCTTCGAGGTGCGGCGTCCGGGCCGCTTTCGACGTGCGCCTGGCCGTCGGTAGCGGTTCGCGCAGCATTTTCGCGGCGGTCCAGGCGAAGAGCAGGCCACAGCCGAACACGGTGAGGTCGAAACCGGCCATCGCCCAGTCGCCACCCGGAATCGAATGGTTCAGGCCCTGGCCGGTGGTCAGCCCGTTGAGCAGCGGCAAGGCTGTCCAGGCCAGCGCCGCCAGCGCCAGTTGCTCGCCCCAGGCGCGGCGCCCCGGACGCAGCAGCGCATGCAGCAGGCTTGCGAGCCAGACGCCGAAGAACAGGTTCACTTCCCACTGAGCCCGCCCTTCCAGGCCGACCGGCAACAGGCGGTTGGCCCAGAAGAATCCGGCCACGGCGAGGATGAGCCCGCTCATGCTGGCAATGTTCAGCACTTCCACCAGGCGCAATTCGAACGGCTGGGTGCCGCTCCTGGCGTGCTTGAGCTGGCGCTTGCCAAGCCACATCACCAGCCCGGTGCCGATCACCGCCGTGCCGGCCAGGCCGAAGAAGAAATACAGCCAGCGCAGCAGCGGGCCGGCGAAAGAGGCCATGTGCAGGCCATAGAAGCCGCCGCTGACGATCCCGGCGACGCTCTCGGGACGGGCACTCCAGGCCAGGCTGCCGTCGGCACCGTTGAAACGCCAGCCGGCACCGCGCTGCACCGATACCCGCTCGCGGCCATCGGGGATGAACAGCACTTGGGCATTGCGGTCGCCGGGGCGCTGGATTTCGAGCCAGCTGATCTTCGCTTCCGGGGCCTGCGCCAGCAGCCGCGCGTAAAGCTGCGGCAGCGCCTGCAAGGGCGCCTTCTCGCCGGAGGCTGCAACCAGGTCGCGGCCGCCGAAGACCTCGTTGAAATAGCTGTCCTGGTTGTCATAACCGGCAAGGATCGGCGCCGGCATGACCATGTACATGAAGATCACCAGGCTGCTGTAGCTGATCATCAGGTGGAACGGCAACACCAGCACGCCGATCGCGTTATGCCCGTCGAGCCACGAGCGCTGGCCCTTGCCGGGACGGAAGGTGAAGAACTCCTTGAAGATCTTCTTGTGGGTGATGATCCCGGTGACCAGCCCGACCAGCATCATCAGCGCAGCGAAGGTCGCCAACCAGCGGCCCCACGGATAAGGCATTTCCAGCTGGAAGTGGAAACGGTAGAAGAAATCGCCACCGCGGGTTTCGCGGGTCGGCACTTCCGCCCCGGTGGCGGCGTCCAGGGTCTTGCGGGTGAAGCCGCGCTGGCCATCGCCGCCGCGCCAGCCGACGGTGATGCCCGGGGTGCGCTCGTCCGGTAGCTGGATGAACCAGTTCGGGGCGTCGCCGGCGTTGCGTTGCAGGTAATCCTGGGCCTTGCCCAGCGCCAGCGGGATATCCAGGGCCCGCACCGGCACCTCCGGCTGGCTCCAGCGGGTGATCTCGGGCTTGAAGTAGGACATGGTCCCGGTGAGGAAGATGGCGAACAGCAGCCAGCCGAAAATCAGCCCGGCCCAGGTGTGCAGCCAGGCCATCGCCTGGCGGAAGCCCTCTTTCATGGCCGGGCCACCCAATACGTCAAGCCATTGATCGTGCCCAGCACCAGGCTCGGCAACAGGATGCCCAGCCAGGCCCGCCAGGCGCTGTGGCTGGCGAACGCCCAGATGAACGCAGCGAGGTAGAACAGGAACGAGCACATCATGCCCACCTGCACGGCATCGGCCCTGGGCAGCGGCAGCCATTGGCTGAGCAACACACCGGCCATTGCCGCCAGCGCATAGCCGCCGAACAGCGCGGCGAGGCAACGCGAGGCCACGGCGAGGCGATAACTCAGGGGCAGGCCGGCGGCTGTGCTCTTCATGACGGGGCGTCCGGGACGGAAAGACGCCTAATATAAATGATAAGGATTCTCAGAATCAAAGCTATCTGACAGGTCGCCACTCACCGTCCGACTGCCGGAGCACAGGTTTCCTTTTCAACGAGAGAAACGCGCTACGCACTTATCTCCTTGATCCTACCCCTGTTTTCCAATGCGATTGAAACAAAATATTTTTATTTTTTAGGGGGTTGAAATCCGCTTCGATCTGCCCGAAGTTGTAAGCAAGAGGCAACGAATTCCAAGGCAACCCAGCCTCCGGTGTCTCTTGCGAGCTAGCTGAATAAGGATTGGAATCATGCAAATCCAGGTCAACAGCGACAACCATATTCAAGGCAACATCCGGCTGGAACAGTGGGTACGCAGCACGGTTGAAAGTACGCTCGAACGCTTTGACGACGGGGTCACCCGGGTTGAGGTCCACCTGAGGGACGAGAACGGCGACAAGCCCGGTCCCCACGACAAACGTTGCCAGATGGAGGCACGCCCAAAAGGCCATCACCCGATTTCCGTAACCCACAAGGCCGCCACACTGGAGCAGGCCATCGAGGGTGCAGCGTCGAAATTGAACAACGCCCTGGAGCATTTCTACGGCAAGCTGCGCAGCAAACGCGCCGTCACCCAGCAAGAGATCAGCGCCAATGACGCGCTGCTGCAAGAGGAATTCCTCGAACGGCTGGGCTGAACGTAAGAACAGCAACGCGAGACGGTGAATGAAGAAGCCCCTGGCCTCGTGGTCAGGGGCTTTTTCTTTGTTCTTCCGGGCCCTATCGCTGGCAAGCCAGCTCCCACAGTGTCCCCGGCGCCGCTAAACCTGTGGGAGCTGGCTTGCCAGCGATAGGGCCCGAAAAACACCCTCAATACTTCGGTAGATTCTCCAGCTCCCCGGCCCGCTGTTTGGTCATGTCCACCTCGCAGCCAATCCCGTTGAGCCGATCGATGGTGCCACCGGTCATGCTGTAGTACATCCCGCAATTGGCATCCCGGTACGCCACCCATTTGCGCTGGGCATCCCTGAGCTTGCCCTTCTGTTCTTCCCCGAGGCTGCCCATGGCTGCCTTGTAGTTCTGGTTCAGACGATCATCCTGGCGCTTCAGCTCGGCGCCGGAGCATTCGCTCATGACCGCCGTGGTGCTGGCGCCCTTCATGCACTGGCTGTAACTGTCGGCCTGGGCCAGCGGGCTGGCCGCGAGCAGGGCCAGGGCGAGGATTCCAAGGTTCATCGGCACACTCCGTGTCAGGTCATTGAGGATTCAACAGGTTCCAGCAGGCAGGCGCGGGTCACTTGACCCCGCAGCCAGCGATGGGCCGCATCACCCTCACGGCGCTCGTGCCAGGCCTGCTGGAAGCCAAAGGCCCGGATCGGCAGGGGTGGTGCGAAACAGCGTAGCCCACGGGGTGGGCGCAACAGGTTGCGGCGGGCGACGGTGAGAATCAGATCGGTCCCGGCCAGCACTTCAGTGGCAGCGATCCAGTGCGGCATCGCCAGCGCGACGCGCCGTTGCTCCCCCAAGGCAGCCAGGGCAAGGTCGATTTCGTTGTCGGTACCGGGTCGCATCGCCACCAGCACATGAGGACGGGCCAGCCATTGCGTCAAGGTAAGCCCGCCACGGGCCGGCAGGGTGTCGCGGTCGGCCAGGCAGGCGAAGCTTTCCTCGAACAGGGTCTGCGCACGCAACGGCGCGGTCAGGGTCGGAAAGACCCCAAGCGCCAGATCGATTTCGCCATCGAACAACTGGCTGAGCATCGCTTCGCGACTGCCCTGGGTCACCACCAGATCCACCTCCGGCGCCTCGACGCGCAACGCACGAACCAGACGGGGCAGGACAACCCTCGCGCCATAGTCCGACATCGCCAGGCGAAAACTGCGCCGCGCCCGCAGCGGATCGAAGCCGGGGCTGCTGAGCAAGGCATCGAGTTGCTGCAATGCCTCCCTGAGCGGCTGGGCCAGCTCCAGGGCACGGGCCGTGGGCTGCAAGCGCCCTCCCCGGCGTACCAGCAACGGATCGGCAAAGATATCGCGCAACTGCGCCAGCGCATGGCTCACCGCCGGCTGGCTGCGATGCAGGCGCAAGGCGGCACGGGAAACATGCTGCTCGGCTAGAAGGGCATGCAGGGTCAGCAACAAATTCAGGTCGATACGGCGCAGATCATCCATATGACGAATACTCCCCGTGCGAAATTCGAATTTCCATCCAGCCTGTGGATAACCAAGACTGCCTTATGCCCATCGTGCGTATCAAGGAGTCCGCCATGAATCTCAACCTCGCTCCCGCTGTCGTAGCGCTACCGCTGATCGCCTTGCTCGCGGGAGCTGCCGTACCGTTCCAGGCCGGGAGCAACGCTGCGCTAGGTCGCCTGCTCGGTCATCCGCTATGGGCCACGCTGGTGTCGCTCGCAATCAGTGTGCTGATGGTATTGCCCGCGCTCTGGCTGATGCGCGCACCGATGCCGCAAGTGGCAGCACTGGGCCAGGCCCCTTGGTGGGCATGGTTCGGTGGGGTGGCGGGCGTGGTCTATATCACTGCCGCGCTGATCCTGACGCCCAAGCTCGGCGCAGCGGGTTTCATCGTCTGCGTGATTGCCGGCCAGGTGCTGTCATCGCTTGCCATCGACCAGTGGGGCCTGATGGGCCTGCCCGAGCGCCCGGTCAACCTGGCTCGGCTGCTGGGGGTCGGGCTGATCGTGGTGGGCATGCTGGTGGTGCAGTGGGGCACCCGCTCCAGCCAATAGCGGGTCAGGCCGCGGTCGAGCCCATGTCGAAATCGAATGGTTGCAACGGCGGCAGGCCATGGGCGGCACGGGCATCGTCACAACGCGGATTGTGTTCGCCGTTTTCCCAGGACGCCTCGAATTCCCGGCATGGGCTGGAACGCTGTTCGTACATGGTGCAGGCGACCGCCTTGCCCACCTCGCCCGACAGGGAAATGCAACGCGTCGGCTTGGCATCGGTGCCGATCATTGCGACCCGGCTCGGGGTGATCTGCACCACCAGCTCATCCGGCACGCAACCGCCGGCCGAGGTGCATTCGCCCCAGAAAAAGGACACACGGAAATGCGCGCAGCAGGCGCCACAGCTCAAGCAAGGATGAGTATCGGACATGATGTCGGGAGGGGGGAGTAAGAATTGTTATGGGGAGAATCCCGTCGCCAATTCTATGCGATGCCACGCCGTTGAGAAGGGGGTGACGAAAAGAAATCCGGGCGCCCGACCGGCGGAACGAAAAAGGCCCGAAGCGCCCGTATCACGGGGGCTTCGGGCCTTTCAGGCGTGCCTCAGACCTTGGCCGGTTTGGCGGCTTTCGGCGCCTCGATGCCGTCGGCCCGGAACATCTGGCGGATGCCGCGCACAGCCTGGCGGATCCGGTCCTGGTTCTCGATCAGGGCGAAGCGCACATGATCGTCGCCGTAGTCACCGAAACCGATGCCCGGCGACACGCAGACCTTGGCTTCGGCCAGCAGCTTCTTGGAAAACTCCAGGGAACCGAGATGCTTGTATTGCTCGGGAATCTTGGCCCAGACGTACATCGACGCCTTGGGGTTCTCGACCATCCAGCCAATTTCGTGCAGGCCCTTGACCAGCACGTTGCGGCGCTGGCGGTACTGCTCGGCGATGTCGCGCACGCACTGCTGGTCGCCTTCGAGGGCTGCGATGGCCGCGACCTGCAGCGGAGTGAAGGTGCCGTAGTCGTGGTAGCTCTTGATCCGCGCCAGGGCGCTGACCAGCTCCGGATTGCCGACCATGAAGCCGATCCGCCAGCCAGCCATGTTGTAGCTCTTGGACAGGGTGAAGAACTCCACCGCGATATCCTTGGCTCCCGGCACCTGCATGATCGACGGGGCTTTCCAGCCGTCGTAGACGATGTCGGCATAGGCCAGGTCGTGGATCACCAGTACGCCATACTGCTTGGCCAGTTCAACCACCCGCTCGAAGAAGTCCAGCTCCACGCACTGCGACGTAGGGTTCGAGGGGAAGCCGAGGATCATCATCTTCGGCTTCGGAATGGACTCGCGGATGGCCCGCTCCAGCTCGGCGAAGAAGTCCACGCCCGGGACCAGCGGCACCGAACGCACCTGGGCGCCGGCGATTACCGCGCCGTAGATGTGGATCGGGTAGCTGGGGTTGGGCACCAGCACCGTGTCGCCGTGGTCCAGGGTAGCCAGCATCAGGTGTGCCAGGCCTTCCTTGGAGCCGATGGTAACGATGGCTTCGCTCTCGGGGTCGATCTCGACCTTGTAGCGGTCCTCGTACCAGCGCGAAATCGCGCGGCGCAGACGGGGGATGCCTCGGGAAGTGGAATAGCCGTGGGTGTCTTCACGCTGGGCGACCTGCACCAGCTTCTCGACGATATGCGGCGGCGTGGCCCCGTCGGGGTTGCCCATGCTCAGGTCGATGATGTCCTCGCCACGACGGCGCGCGGCCATCTTGAGTTCGGCGGTGATGTTGAAGACGTAGGGGGGAAGACGATCGATGCGCGCAAAACGGCGCGGCGAACCTTGTTCGGCCATGATTTCCTCGAAGACGTAAGCGCCCGGAACCGTCCGAGCGACGTTGGCCACTCCTGTGGCCGAGGCTGAAAGATAGGGCCGGGGGTGGATGCTTGTAAAGCGTTATTTCATGAGCCTTGTGCCGCTCTCACGGGCCCTATCGCTGGCAAGCCAGCTCCCACAGTATCAGCGGCGCATGCGATCCCTGTGGGAGCTGGCTTGCCAGCGATGAGGCCCTCAAGACAAACAAAAACGCCCCGGAACCTCTCGGCGCCGGGGCGTTTCCGTCAACCGTCGGTGCTTACTGCACGTAGGTCATCAGCACTTCCGCCGGGGTGCGGGTATCCACCGACATCATCACGCTCAGGGCAGTGATGGTGAAGATGGAGAAGGCGAATACCTTGCGCGCCCACAGGCGGTCATCGGCCACCTTGTTGCCGCCCCAGGCCATGTACAACCAGTACAGGCCCATGGCCGCCGCGACGGCCAGGTAGCTCAGGCCGGCGTAGCCGCCAGCGGTGAGCATCAGGGTGGCAACCAGGAAGGCCACGATGTACCAGATGATCTGCTTCTTCGCCGCCGCCACGCCACGGGCGACCGGCAGGACCGGAATCGACGCGGCGCGGTAGTCGTTGAAGCGGAAGATCGCGATCGCGTACGAGTGCGGCATCTGCCACAGGCTGAACATCACCAGCAGGGTCAGTGCAGCCAGGTCGAAGGTGCCGCTCACGGCGCAGTAGCCGATCACCGGAGGCATGGCACCGGACAGGCTGCCAACCAGGGTGCCGTGCACCGACTTGCGCTTGAGGTACAGGCTGTAGAAACCGACGTAGATGATGAAGCCGATCAGGCCGAACAAGGCCGCCAGGGCGTTGGCCTTGAACAACAGCAGGCCCAGGCCGGCAACCCCGAGCAGGGTGCCGTAGGCCAGGGCTACCGGCGACGAGATCGCACCTTGCACCATTGCGCGGTTCTTGGTGCGCTCCATCTTGATGTCGATGTCGCGGTCGATCCAGTTGTTGAAGACGCAACCGGACGCTACGACCAGCGAGGTACCAATCACCGTGGCGAGGAACAGCATGAAATCGACATGCCCTGCCGCAGCGAGGAAGAAACCGCCCGCCACGGACAACACGTTACCGAAGATGATTCCCGGTTTGGTGATCTGGATAAAGTGTTTCAGGGACATGCCGGATTACCTCACTTCGCCATCATGCTGGTGTGGATGCTGAACATGATCCACAGCGACAGGCCGACCAGCAGGGCGATGACCAGGCCGGTGAACAGGAACGACGTTACGTTGGAACGTGCTGCCTTCGAGCTGTCCAGGTGCAGGAAGTAGTACAGGTGCACCACGATCTGGATCACTGCGAAGGCAACGATGATCAGCAGGGTCATGTCCTTCGGCAGGGTCGGGTACATCACCAGGCCGAACGGAATGACGGTGAGGATCACCGACAGGATGAAGCCGATGGCGTACGACTTGACGCTGCCGTGGTTGGCTTCGTCGTGGCCGTGGCTGTTGTGTGCGTTAGCCATTTACAGAACCCCCATCAGGTACACGACGGTGAACACGCAGATCCAGACCACGTCCAGGAAGTGCCAGAACAGGCTCAGGCAGCTCATGCGGGTCTTGTGGGTGTTGGTGATACCGTCCTTGTTGATCTGGTACATCATGATCGCCATCCAGATCAGGCCCGCGGTCACGTGCAGACCGTGGGTGCCGACCAGGGCGAAGAAGCCAGACAGGAAGCCGCTGCGGCTAGGGCCGAAGCCTTCGCTGATCAGCAGGTGGAACTCGTTGACTTCCATGCCGATGAAGCCTGCACCCAGCAGCCAGGTGATTGCCAGCCAGGCCAGCACGCCACCCTTGTTGCCCTTGTACATCTGCAGCATGGCGAAACCGAAGGTGATACTGGAGAACAGCAGCAGCGCGGTTTCGACCAGTACGTAGTTCAGTTCGAAAATGTCATGACCCGACGGGCCGCCGGCGAAGTTGCCGGACAGCACCGCGTAGGTGGCGAAGATCGACGCAAACAGGATGCAGTCGGTCATCAGGTACAGCCAGAAACCGAATACGGTCATCTGGCTCGAGTCGTGGTGGTGATCGTCATGCCCATGGTCGTGACCATGAGCATCTGCGTTGATTACATGACTGGACATTGATTAAACCCGCTCAAACGATTCGACACGTGCACCGGCAGGCGCACCAGTGGCCAGACCCAGGGCTTTCATGCGCTCACCTTCGATGCGCGCCACTTCCTCGGCCGGAACCATGTAGCCCTGGTCGTCACGCGCAGCGTGGCGAACGAAGACCGCGACGGTGGCGAACAGGCTGACGCCGACCAGCCACCAGATGTGCCAGATGAAGGCAAAGCCGAAGATGGTCAGGAACAGGCCCATGAACACACCGGTGGAGGTGTTGTTCGGCATGTGGATCGCTTCGTACTTGGCCGGAACCTTGTACGCAACGCCGGCTTCCTTGGCTTCGTGCCAGGCATCCAGGCCGACTTTCTCAGGCATGGTGGCGAAGTTGTAGAACGCTGGTGGCGACGAAGTCGACCATTCCAGGGTACGGCCGCCCCATGGGTCGCCGGTGACGTCCAGGTTGTCCTTGCGATCGCGGATCGACACGTACAGCTGGATCAGCTGGCAAGCGATACCGAACAGGATCAGCACGGCGCCGACCACGGCAACGTACAGGTACGGTTCCCAGGCAGGGTTGTCCGAGTGGTTCAGACGACGGGTCATACCCATGAAGCCCAGGGCGTACAGCGGCATGAAGGCCACGTAGAAGCCGGAGATCCAGAACCAGAAGGCAGCCTTGCCCCACTTCTCGTTCAGGGTGAAACCGAAGGCTTTCGGGAACCAGAAGGCGAAGCCCGCCACGTAGCCGAAGACCGCACCGCCGATGATCACGTTGTGGAAGTGGGCGATCACGAACAGGCTGTTGTGCAGCACGAAGTCAGCACCTGGAACGGCCAGCAGAACGCCGGTCATGCCACCGATGGAGAAGGTGACCATGAAGCCCAGGGTCCAGAGTACTGGCGCGGTGAAGCGCAGGCGGCCCTGGTAGATGGTGAACAGCCAGTTGAACAGTTTCACGCCGGTCGGGATCGAGATCAGCATCGTCGCCAGACCGAAGAAGGTGTTGACGCTGGCGCCCGAACCCATGGTGAAGAAGTGGTGCAGCCAGACCGCAAAGCCCAGTACCGCGATCGCGCCCGATGCGTAGATCATCGAGTGGTGACCGAACAGGCGCTTGCCGGTGAAGGTCGAGGTCACTTCCGAGAACACGCCGAAGGCCGGCAGGATCAGGATGTACACCTCAGGGTGACCCCACGCCCAGAACAGGTTGACGTACATCATCGGGTTTCCACCAAGCTCGTTGGTGAAGATGTGGAAGTCCAGATAACGGTCAACGGTCAGCAGGGCCAGGGCAGCGGTCAGGATCGGGAACGAAGCCACGATCAGGACGTTGGCCCAGGTGCAGGTCCAGGTGAAGATCGGCATGTCCATCAGTTTCATGCCAGGGGCGCGCATTTTCAGCACGGTCACCAGGAAGTTCACGCCGGTCAGCGTCGTACCCAGACCCGACAACTGGAGTGCCCAGATGTAGTAGTCAACCCCGACACCCGGGCTGTACTGGATACCCGACAGCGGCGGATAGGCCACCCAGCCGGTCTTGGCGAACTCGCCCACGCCCAGGGAGATGTTGACCAGCGCAACGCCGGACACCAGCAGCCAGAAGCTCAGGGAGTTGAGGAACGGGAAGGCCACGTCGCGGGCGCCAATCTGCAGCGGCAGCGCCAGGTTCATCAGGCCGGTGAAGAATGGCATCGCCATGAAGATGATCATGATCACACCGTGGGCGGTGAAGATCTGGTCATAGTGTTCAGGCGGCAGGTAGCCCTCGGCGCCACCGGTGGCGGCCGCGAGCTGGGTACGCATCATGATCGCGTCGGCGAAGCCGCGGATCAGCATCAGCATGGCGACGATGATGTACATCACGCCGATCTTCTTGTGGTCGACCGAGGTCAGCCACTCGGACCAGAGGTAGGTCCACTTCTTGAAATAGGTGATTGCCGCGAACAACGCGATACCGCCGAGCGCGATCATGGCGAGGGTCACCATGACGATCGGCTCGTGATACGGGATCGCGTCCAGACTTAATTTACCGAACATCTCTTACTCCTCTGCCCCGGCAGCTGAATGCATACTCACGTCCATCCCTTCGGTACCGGTAGTGGCCGCTGCTTCTTTGTGCTCGGCCTTCTCGTGTACCACCGGCTTGCCGCGGTTCATGCCTTCGTACTTGTCGACGATGGTCTGGAACTGGTCGGCCGGCGCCACGCTGTACAGCGCGACTGGATTGTTTTCGCTCGGTTTGGCCAAGGCCTCGTACTCAGCTTTGTCCAGCTGCTTAGGCGACTGCTTGACTTCGTTCACCCACGCCTCGAAATCGGCCTGGGAGGTGGCGACTGCCTTGAATTTCATGCCGGTGAAGCCTGCACCGCTGTAGTTCGCCGAGATACCGTCGAACTCGCCGTTCTCGTTGGCGATCAGGTGCAGCTTGGTGGTCATGCCGGCCATCGCGTAGATCTGGCCGCCCAGCGCAGGGATGAAGAACGAGTTCATCACGGCGTCGGAGGTCACGCGGAAGTTGACCGGGGTATTGGCCGGGAAGACGATCTTGTTGACGGTGGCGATGCCTTGTTCCGGGTAGATGAACAGCCACTTCCAGTCCAGGGCGACCACGTCGATCTGCACCGGCTTCACGTCGGAAACCAGCGGACGATACGGGTCCAGCTCATGGGTGGTTTTGTAGGTGACGATACCCAGGGCGATGATGATCAGGACCGGGATGGTCCAGACCGCCACTTCGATCTTGGTCGAGTGCGACCAGTCCGGGGTGTACTTGGCAGCCTTGTTGGAAGCGCGGTACTTCCAGGCGAACGCCAGGGTCATGCAGATGACCGGGACGACCACCAGCAGCATCAGGCCGAAGGCGATCAGGATCAGGTTCTTTTGCTCAATGCCGACCTGACCTTTCGGGTCGAGCAGGGTCCAGTTGCACCCACTGAGTAAAAGCATGCCTAAAAAGGGCAGAATGCCAAACAGTCTGGGGTAACGCTTTTTACTCATCTCACGACCTCTAGATCAGCTTGCTTCAATGCAATTTGTGTTTTGGTCGCCAACACTTCTTCCTGCCTGGTGTCAGCATTTACGGGCGAATAAGGTCATACCTTGAGGAGCGTCGCTGCTCGGCATAAACCTTGGGTAGTGCGTGGTTATTGTTCTGACTTCGTAGGCAACAGGCCTGTATTTCAGACCAAGTCCATTTGGTGCGGAAAATCACGGAGGGGAGTCAGCCCGGCATCGCCGCAGGCGATGCTCGTCGAAGTCAGCAAGAAAGGCTGCGGAGCCTTTGAAACTGCGACTTGCAAGCAGTGCCGAACGGAAATTGGGGGCGATTGTAGATAGGTCGCCCCCCCTTGACTATGACTTATTGAGCAACAGTCTTTTACAGGAAGTGTAATAATCCAGCCCGAAAAATCAGTTTCGCGACAGTTTGTCGCACCCGTTCCATTAGCGCTGGAACGCCCGTCCTACAAGGGTTTCGGGTTGACGCAAGTCAATCGCCCT
Source organism: Pseudomonas sp. GD04058 (assembly GCF_029836855.1). NCBI lineage: Bacteria > Pseudomonadati > Pseudomonadota > Gammaproteobacteria > Pseudomonadales > Pseudomonadaceae > Pseudomonas > Pseudomonas sp. GD04058. Next base: position 52,614 of record NZ_JAOECN010000003.1, on the reverse strand, counting down.
GTGCGCACTGTGGGAAATTTCATGGCACAAGGGACTTGCGTCAAAACATGACTTTTGTCTAACCCTGGCGACGGTTGCGCCAGATGCCCAGCGGCACCAGGACGGCGGTCAGGACGAATGCTACAAGTGCCCATTGTGCAAGGGAAAGTCCCAATACAGGCGGGTATGGTGTGGTGCAGAAGCCGTCGACCTGGAACACCAGCGGCAGCACCGAGGCCAGGGGCAGGCCGTCGACGATCGGTTGCAGGGTATCGATGCCGCAACTGACGGACGGATTGGCGAGGATATAGACATGGTTGCCGGCAGCAGCGACTCCGCCCAGGGCGCTGAGCACCACCAGGCCCTCGAAGATCGTCAGGCTGCGCCGGCCGGGCATGGCGGCGCCGATGAAGGCGAACAGGGCGATCAGCAGCAATGCATAGCGCTGCAGGATGCACAACGGGCACGGCGCCTCGCCCAGGACGATCTGCATATAGAGTGCGCCGCCGATCAATGCCAGACAGATCACGCCCAGCAGGACCAGGAAGCGCCGTTCCCGATTCAGGCGCTGCGTTTGCTCGTTCATTGCCATTCCCTTCACGTTTAAATGGATCGACTCGCGGCCACGCGAAAGCCGCGGGGCGCACAAGATGACGGTGCGCCGGCGGAAAGTCTACAGGCAGACGGCAGATCGAAGGTGAAGTCGGCGTGAAAAACGCAGGCGCAGGGTGGCAGTGAAGAGGAAGGGGATTAACGGGGAATTAATGTGTTGCCGCTGAGGGCCTTATCGCTGGCAAGCCAGCTCCCACAGGGACTGCACCTGTGGGAGCTGGCTTGCCAGCGATGAGGCCCCTGAGATCACTCCAGAGCAGCAGCCGGCCCGAAGAACTCATAGCGGCTCTGCCCTTCCGGCACCCGCAGCGCTTTAAGGTGGCGCTTGACCGCGGCCATGAAGCCCTTGGGCCCGAGGAAGTAGGCATCCAGGTCACGCTCGGCCGGCAGCCACCGATCCAGCTGGTCCTGGCTCAACGGCCCCAGCGCATCCCCCGGCAAACTCACGCCATCATCCACGTCATAGCAATAGAAGCGCTTGAGCTGCGGATAACGTGCCGCCAGGGCATCGACATGCTCACGGAACGCATGCACCCCGCCGTTGCGCGCGCAATGGATGAAATGGATCTGCCGTCCGCTTTCCAGCGCCTTGTCGAGCATGGCCAGGGTCGGGGTAATACCCACGCCGCCGCTGATCAGCACCAGCGGCTTGTCACTGGCGGCCAGGGTGAAGTCCCCCGCCGGCGGGAACAGGTTGATCCGGTCGCCGACCTTGAATTGGTCATGCAGGTAATTGGACACCTTGCCGTCCGCCTCGCGCTTGACGCTGATGCGGTACAGGCGACCGTCGCCCAGGCTCGACAGCGAATAGTTGCGGCGCTGCTCGACGCCATCGATCAGCAGTTGCAGGCCGATGTACTGGCCCGGCTCGGCCACCAGCACCGGCAGGCCATCGACCGGAGCGAAGTAGAAGGAAACGATTTCGGCGCTCTCCTCGACGCGCTCGACCAGCGTGAAAGCCCGCGCCCCGCGCCAGCCACCCTTGGCCTGCTCCTTCTGTTGGTACAGGCCCTCTTCGGCACCGATCAGGATATCCGCCAGTTGCTGATAAGCCGCGCCCCAGGCCTTCAGCACCTGCGGCGTGGCGATCTCGCGGCCAAGCACTTCCTCGATGGCGCGCAGCAGGCAGGCCCCGACGATCGGGTAATGCTCCGGAAGGATTTGCAAGGCCACATGCTTGTTGACGATCTGCCCGACCAGCCCGCCCAGTTGCTCCAGCTGGTCGATGTGCCGGGCGTACATCAGCACGCCGTTGGCCAGCGCCCGGGGCTGGTCGCCGCTGGCCTGGTGGGCCTGGTTGAACAGCGGGCGTACCTCGGGGTACTCGCTGAGCATCATCTTGTAGAAATGGGTGGTCAGGGCTTCCCCACCGCTTTCCAGCAGCGGAACGGTGGCCTTGATGATTGCACGGTCTTCGGCGGTCAGCATGAAACGACTCCTGAGCCTGATGGGCTTCTGTGTAGATACTGGTAAGTGCGTTTCAGAATCCATGCCAACGACAAAGCCCAATGAAATCGGGCATCTGCGCCCCAATAAGGTCAAAATGACCCAAGTCTGCTAGAGTCATTACGACTACATGGAGTCATTATGACCTCAACCCCTCTGCTTACCGCCCTCCTCCCCCTGGTCAGCGATCTGTCCCGCGATCTGCCCGAACGCGAGCGCTACCGCCGCCTGCTGGAGGCCATGCGTGCCTTGCTGCCCTGCGATGCCGCCGCGCTGCTGCGCCTGGACGGCGAGTGGCTGGTGCCCCTGGCCGTGGACGGTCTCAGCGCCGACACCCTGGGTCGGCGCTTCCGGGTCAGCGAGCATCCGCGCTTCGCCGCCTTGCTCAGCCGCAACGGGCCGACCCGCTTTGCCAGCGACAGCGAACTGCCCGATCCCTACGACGGCCTGGTCGAGGGCCTGCACCAGCAACTGGAGGTCCACGATTGCATGGGTTGCCCGTTGTTCGTCGACGAACGGCCCTGGGGCTTGCTGACCCTGGATGCGCTACAGCCGGACAGCTTTCGGCAAGCCGAGCTGGACTCCCTGCAAGCCTTCGCCAGCCTGGCGGCGGCCACGGTCAACGTGGCCCAGCGTATCGAAGGTCTGGCCCTGCGCGCCGAGGTCTATCGCCAGGCCAGCGACCAGCAGGCCAAGGAACTGATCGGCCAGAGCAAGGCGCATAAGCGCCTGCTGGAAGAGATCCGCCTGGTCGGCGGCAGCGACCTGACCGTGCTGGTCACCGGCGAGACCGGGGTCGGCAAGGAACTGGTGGCCCAGGCCATCCACCAGGCCTCGTCGCGTGCCGACAAGCCGCTGATCAGCCTCAACTGCGCGGCATTGCCCGACACCCTGGTGGAAAGCGAATTGTTCGGTCATGTGCGCGGCGCCTTTACCGGTGCCGTGGGCGAACGGCGCGGCAAGTTCGAGCTGGCCAATGGCGGCACGCTGTTCCTCGATGAAGTGGGCGAACTGTCCTTGATGGTCCAGGCGAAACTGCTGCGGGTCTTGCAGAGCGGCCAGTTGCAGCGCCTCGGCTCGGACCAGGAGCACCGCGTCGATGTCCGCCTGATCGCCGCCACCAACCGCGACCTGGCCGAGGAAGTCCGTGCCGGTCGTTATCGCGCTGATTTCTATCATCGCCTGAGCGTCTATCCCTTGCCGGTGCCAGCCCTGCGCGAGCGCGGTCGCGATGTGCTGCTGCTGGCCGGCTACTTCCTCGAACAGAACCGTTCGCGCATGGGCCTCAACAGCCTGCGCCTGAGCGCAGAGGCCCAGGCCGCGTTGCTGGCCTACGACTGGCCGGGCAATGTGCGCGAACTGGAACACCTGATCGGGCGCTCGGCGCTCAAGGCGCTGGGGCAGCATCGGGACCGGCCACGCATCCTGACCCTCGACGCCGCCGACCTGGACCTGCCTGGCGTCACCACGCCATCCGCGACACCGCCGCCGGTCAGCAGCGACGGGGAACGCGGCGGCGACCTGCGCCAGGCCCTGGACAACTACCAGCGCCAGTTGATCGGCCAATGCCTGGAGCGCCACCAGCACAACTGGGCCAGCGCGGCACGTGAACTGGGCCTGGACCGGGCCAACCTCGCGCGCCTGGCGCGCCGGCTTGGCCTGCGCTGATTTACGAATATGCTAAAGGGCTGCGCGCTCGGGTCGATAACCCGGCACAAGCCCCCGAATCCATCCTCTACGCACGAAGGTTTCTATGTTCTCGCAAAAAACCCGCGCGGACTCGCTGTCGCTGCTGCTCTTCACCTTGCGCAGCGGCAAGCTGATGGCGATCAACCTGCTCAAGGTCAGCGAGATCATTCCCTGCCCGCCCTTGACCCGCCTGCCCGAGGCCCATCCCCACGTCAAGGGCGTGGCGACCCTGCGCGGCAACTCGCTGCCGGTGATCGACCTGTCCCGCGCCATCGGTGAGCGGCCACTGGCCGATCCCGACGGTGGCTGCCTGATCGTCACCGATATCAGCCGCTCCAAGCAGGGCCTGCATGTACAGGCGGTGGCGCGCATCGTCCACTGCAAGAGCACCGACATCCGCCCGCCGCCCTATGGCTCGGGGGAGAAGTCGTTCATTACCGGCGTGACCCGGATCGACGACACCCTGGTACAGGTGCTGGATATCGAGAAAGTCATCCACACCATTACCCCGGCCCATCACCAGGAAGCGCCTTCGCAGATCAACGAAGAGGACGCCGCCATCCTCAAGGCCACCAACATCCTGGTGGTGGATGACAGCCAGGTGGCGCTGCAGCAGTCGGTCTACACCCTTCGTGGGCTCGGGCTGGAGTGCCACACGGCGCGCAGTGCCAAGGACGCCATTGCGGTGTTGCTGGACCTGCAGGGCACCGAGCAGGAAATCGACGTGGTGGTCTCGGATATCGAGATGTCGGAAATGGATGGCTACTCGTTCACCCGCACCTTGCGTGAAACACCGGATTTCCAGCATCTCTATGTGCTGCTGCACACCTCGCTGGACAGTGCGATGAACAGTGAAAAAGCCAAGGCAGCCGGGGCTAATGCGGTGTTGACCAAATTCTCTTCGCCGGAGCTGACCGACTGCCTGATCGTTGCGGCGCGGACCGTGGCCTTTACCGAAAGATAATGGTTGCTGCCGCGGGCCTCATCGCTGGCAAGCCAGCTCCCACAGGGTCCGTGTGCACCGCAACCTGTGGGAGCTGACCGACTGCCTGATCGTCGCGGCGCGGACGGTGGCCTTTACCGAAAGATATTGGTTGCTGCCGAGGGCCTCATCGCTGGCAAGCCAGCTCCCACAGGGGCCGTGTGCACCGCCGAACCTGTGGGAGCTGGCTTGCCAGCGATGAGGCCCGCAAGAACACCATAAAGATCAGGCATACTCCGGCACTTAGCCCCCAGAGGAGCCAGTTCCCTCATGAAAGCCGCCATCCTCAGCCTGCTTCTGCTTGCCCCTCTCGCCCACGCTTCCAGCGACCAGGCCTGGGCCGAGCACGACAAGCAACTGCTGCGCGCCTGCACCGCGGCCAGCCAGCTCAAGGACGTCCGCGCCCTGGGCAAGAGCGCCGAATTCGATGACCGCAGCGGCTATTCTGCGCTGCTTCTGCAGGGCCGCTACCCGCAAAAGCACATGAACAACCGCAAGGGCACCGAACTGTGCCTCTACGACCGGCGCCAGAAGAGCGCCTACGTCACCGAATGGACCCCAGGGAAACCGTGAACAGCGCCTCCGATACCACCCGCTTCCACTGCACCGGCTGCGGCCGTTGCTGCACAGGCCACCATGTCCCCCTGACCCTGGGCGAAGCGCAACAGTGGGTCGATGACGGCGGCCAGGTCATCGTGCTGGTCGAGGCCTTCCTCGCCAACGGCATCGGGCTGCCCGCCGAACAACAGGACCACGCCCGCCGTCGCTCCTGCGCCGTGCCCTGCGGCGACACCGAGGCGTATGTCGCCATCACCTTCGCTGCCTTCAATCCGGGCCCGTGCCGCAACCTCGACGCCGAGCTGCGCTGCATGATCTACGAGCGGCGCCCGCTGGTCTGCCGCATCTACCCGATGGAAATCAATCCGCATATTCCGCTGCGCCCGCAGGCCAAGGACTGCCCGCCGGAAGCCTGGGAAGACGGCGAGGTGCTGATTCACCGCGAGCGCGTGCTGGATCCGACGCTGATGGAACTGATCGAACGCTCGCGCCAGGCCGACCGCGACGATATTCGCAACAAGACCTTGATCTGCCAGCGCCTGGGCATCGACACCAGCGCGCTGAAAGGCAACGGTTTTACCGCCTACCTGCCGGACACCAGCGCACTGCACCAGGCCATGGGCGATACCGCCGCCGACACCCAGGCGGCTCTCGCCGAGTGGATCCTGCACGTGGAAGATGGCGAGCTTGCCGGAAAACTCGGCTCGGCAGGGGCCAGGGTCACCGGCACCAGCGCCGGGCACTACAGCTTCATCGGGTTCTGATTCGGCATTACTGGCGCCGGCACCAGAACTCTTCGGCCAGGCGCCGCAGGTCTTCGGCGAGCCCGGCCACGTCGCTGGCCGTGGAATGACCGCGCTGGCCCGCCGTGACGCTTTGCTCGCTGGCCTGGCGAATGCTGATGATGTTGCGGTTGATGTCTTCGCTGACCAGGCTCTGCTGCTCCACCGCCGAGGCGATCTGCAGGCTCATCTCGCTGATCTGGTTGACCCGCTGGCTGATGCCGTGCAGCGCCTGGGTGGCGTGCTGGGCCTGCTCGACGCTCTGGCCGGCATGGTCGCTGCTCTGCTGCATCGCCTGCACTGCATCCCGGGCGCCGTTCTGCAGCATGGTGATCATGCGCTGGATCTCACCGGTCGATTGCGCGGTGCGCTGGGCCAGGCCGCGGACCTCATCGGCCACCACTGCGAAGCCACGCCCGTGATCCCCGGCCCGCGCCGCCTCTATCGCTGCGTTCAGGGCCAGCAGGTTGGTTTGCTCGGCAATGCTGTGGATAACCTCCAGCACGCCGGAAATCTCTTCGCTGTGGTTTTCCAGGGTGTGGACAACGTCGGTCGCCTCGGCCAGGACACCCGCCAGTTGCAGGATGGTGCTACGGCTCTGGTCTACCAGTTGATGCCCGACCTGGGTCTCGCCTTCGGCCTGGTCCGCCGCCTTCGAAGCCTGTTGCGCACTGTTGGCGACCTCGGCGACCCGCGCCGCCATGCGGTTGATCGCTTCGGCGACCTGGTCGGCATCGCCCTGCTGGCCGAGGGTGGTGGTATGGCTGTGTTGCAGATGGCTGGCCAGCTCGGCGGTATGCCCGGCCAGGCGCCTGGAGGTGTCGCCGATGCGCCCGACCACCGCGCCTATCTGCGCTTCGAGCATCTGCAGGGCGAACTCGACCTGCCCCACGGTATCGCGACGGCCGGTGTACAGGCGCTGGCTCAGCGGGTTGTCGGCGATGTCACGGGCGCGTGCGCCAAGGCGCTCCAGCGGGCTCAGGGTCCGTTTGATCATCAGCGCGGCAAGTCCGGCGAACACTCCCCACTGCGCTACGGCCCGCCCGGGAAACTCCGGCAGCAGAAGCTCGCTGCCGCCCATCACCACGGCCAGCAATGCGCCCAGGCCCAGGGACAGGCGCGTGCCCATGCCCAATGCCGGCAGGCGCTCCGCCAGGCTGCGCTGGCCACTGCGCAAGCGCGCGTAATACCGCTCGGCCGCGTCGATCTGCGCCGCGCTCGGCTTGGTCCGCACCGACTGGTACTCGACGGTCTGGCCATGGCTGGTGATCGGCGAAACGAAGGCGCTGACCCAATAGTGATCGCCGTTCTTGCAGCGGTTCTTGACCAACCCCATCCACGAGCGTCCCTTCTTCAGGGTCTGCCACATATGTTCGAAGGCCGCCGGTGGCATGTCCGGATGGCGCACGATATGGTGCGCGCTGCCGATCAGCTCCTCGCGGGAAAACCCGCTGATGCGGATGAACTCGTCATTGGCGTAGGTGATAGCACTCGTCAGATCCGTGGTGGACAGGATGTTCGCATCCACGGGGTAATCCACATTTCGACCGGTCACAGGCAGATTGCTCTTCATCGAGAGGCGCTCGTCGTTCGGATGGGGGTATGAAAGCAGGGCGCAGATACTACGTTTGGCCCCTTGACGGAAACTTGACCCAGAGCAGCATTAAGGCCTATCGCCATCACCGTCCATCCGTAACGATCCGTAGCTGACATTCGTGACAGCCAGCCGTCACGGTGGCGACCCGTTCTGTCCTATATAAGGGTATGCAGCCCTTACTCTTCACTCCTGTCGGCGCCTTTGACGCATGCGAATCTCCAGCCCTCGAACGCTGCTTGTCCTCCTGGCCATCGTCCTTCTGGCCGGCGCCGCATGGTTCGTCAACAAGCGCCCGCAGGCCGCACGCCCCACGGCCTCCAGCGCCATCCCGGTCAGCGTGATCGCCGTGCAGCGCGAGGATGTCCCGCATTTGCTCAGCGCCATCGGCACCGTGCAGTCGCTGCACAGCGTGGTGATCCGCCCCCAGGTGGAGGGCGTGCTGACGCGGATCGCGGTGCAGGAAGGCCAGGAGGTACACAAGGGCGACCTGCTGGCGACCCTCGATGACCGCGCCATCCGCGCCAGCCTCGACCAGGCCCGCGCCCAGCTTGGCCAGAGCCAGGCCCAGTTGCAGGTGGCGCAGACCGACCTGAAGCGTTATCGCCTGCTCAGCGAAGACAACGGTATCTCGCGCCAGACCCTCGACCAGCAGCAAGCGCTGGTCAACCAGCTCCAGGCCACGCTGCTCGGCAACCAGGCGAATATCGCCGCGGCCGAGGTACAACTGTCCTATACCCGGATCCTGTCGCCGGTCAGCGGCCGGGTCGGCATCCGCAACGTCGATGAAGGCAACCTGGTGCGCAGCACCGACACCCAGGGCCTGTTCAGCGTGACCCGCCTCGACCCGATCAACGTGGAGTTCTCCGTCCCGCAGAGCTGGCTGCCGACCCTGCAACAGCTCACCGCCAGCCGCGAGGCCGCACCGATCAAGGCCTATCTGGAAGGCGACGGCGACACCGGCGGGCAACTGCTCGGCGAAGGCCGCCTGAGCCTGATCGACAACCAGATCGCCGCCGGCACCGGCACCTTGCGCGCCAAGGCCACCTTCGCTAACCCCGATGCACGCCTGTGGCCCGGCCAACTGGTGACCCTGCGGGTGCAGACCGGCATCGAGCGCGATGCCCTGGTGGTCCCGCCGGGTGTGGTGCGCCAGGGCGTGGACAAGCATTTCGTCTACCGCATCGCCGGGGACAAGGCCGAGGCGGTACCGGTCAAGGTGACCTACCAGGACAGCAAGCTCAGCGTCATCACCGGCGTCGAGGCCAACGACCGCCTGGTCGCCGACGGCCAGTCGCGGCTCAAGCCCGGCGCCACCGTGGAAATCCTCGAGGCCAGGCCGGCCAGCGAGGATGTCGCCCGTAGCGAAGCGAGCGTACAACCATGAACGCGGCCCTGCCCGGCGGTCGCGGCGGTATCTTCGCCTGGTGCATCGAGCGTCCGGTCGCCACCCTGCTGCTGACCTTCGCCCTGGTCCTGCTCGGGGCCATCGCCTTTCCGCGCCTGCCGGTGGCGCCACTGCCGGAGGCCGACTTTCCGACCATCCAGGTCACCGCCAACCTGCCCGGGGCCAGCCCGGAAACCATGGCCTCGTCGGTCGCCACGCCGCTGGAGGTGCAGTTCAGCGCCATCCCCGGCATGACCCAGATGACCTCCAGCAGCGCCCTGGGCTCCACCAGCCTGATCCTGCAATTCACCCTCGACAAGAACATCGACACCGCCGCCCAGGAAGTCCAGGCGGCGATCAACACCGCCACCGCGCGCCTGCCCCAGGACATGCCGAGCCCGCCGACGTGGCGCAAGGTCAACCCGGCCGACAGCCCGGTGCTGATCCTCACGGTCAGTTCCGAGCACATGCCGGCCAACGAACTCAGCGATTACGCCGAAACCCTCCTGGCCCGGCAATTGAGCCAGATCGACGGGGTCGGCCTGGTCAACATCACCGGCCAGCAACGCCCGGCGATCCGCGTCCAGGCCCAGCCGGACAGGCTCGCCGCCCTCGGCCTGACCCTGGCCGACCTGCGCCTGGCCATCCAGCAGACCAGCCTCAACCTGGCCAAGGGCGCACTCTATGGCGAAAGCAGCGTGTCCACCCTGGCGACCAACGACCAGCTGTTCCACCCCGAGCAATACGCGCAACTGATCGTCTCCTACCGCAACGGCGCGCCGGTCCAGCTCAAGGATGTGGCCAAGGTCATCAGCGGTGCGGAGAACGCCTACGTCAAGGCCTGGTCCGGCGCTCAGCAGGGCCTGAACCTGGTGATCTTCCGCCAGCCCGGGGCGAACATTGTCGATACCGTGGACCGGGTCAACGACGCGCTGCCGCGCCTGGAAGAGATGCTCCCGGCCACGGTCAACGTCTCGGTGCTGCAGGACCGCACCCAGACCATCCGCGCCTCGCTGCACGAGGTGGAACTGACCCTGGCCATCGCCGTGCTGCTGGTGATCGCGGTGATGGCGCTGTTCCTGCGGCAGTGGTCGGCGACCCTGATCGTCTCGGCGGTGCTCGGGGTCTCGCTGGTCGCCAGCTTTGCCTTCATGTACGTGATGGGCTTCAGCCTGAACAACCTGACCCTGGTGGCGATCGTCATCGCCGTGGGCTTCGTGGTGGACGACGCGATCGTCGTGGTGGAGAACATCCACCGCCATCTGGAAGCGGGTGACAGCCGTCGCGAGGCGGCGATGAAGGGCGCGCGGGAGATCGGTTTCACCGTGGTGTCGATCAGTTTTTCCCTGGTGGCGGCCTTCATTCCCCTGCTGTTCATGGGCGGGGTGGTCGGCCGGCTGTTCAAGGAATTCGCCCTGACCGCCACCTCGACCATCCTGATCTCGGTGCTGGTGTCCCTGACCCTGGCGCCGACCCTGTGTGCCCTGTTCATGAATGCCCCGGGCCACGACAAGGAGAAGAAGCCAGGCTTCGGCGAGCGTCTGGTCGCCGCCTATGAACGCCTGCTGGACAAGGCCCTGGCCCATCAACGCCTGATGCTCGGTGTGTTCTTCCTCAGCACCGCGCTGGCGGTGGTGGGCTATGTGCTGATTCCCAAGGGTTTCTTCCCGGTGCAGGACACCGGTTTCGTGCTCGGCACCAGCGAGGCGGCAGCGGACGTTTCCTACCCGGACATGATCGCCAAGCACCAGGCCCTGGCCGAGATCATTGGCGCCGACCCGGCGGTACGCGCCTTCTCCCACTCGGTGGGCGTCACCGGCAGCAACCAGACCATCGCCAACGGACGTTTCTGGATTTCCCTCAAGGACCGCGGCGAGCGCGACGTGTCCGCCAGCGAGTTCATCGACCGCCTGCGGCCGAAGCTGGCGAAGGTCCCCGGCGTGGTCCTCTACCTGCGCGCCGGCCAGGACATCAACCTGAGTTCCGGCCCCAGCCGCAGCCAGTACCAGTACGTGCTCAAGAGCAACGACGGCCCGGCCCTTAACCTGTGGACCGAACGCCTGACCGAACGGCTGAAGGCCAACCCGGCGTTCCGCGACCTGTCCAACGACCTGCAACTGGGCGCCAGCGTCACCCGCATCGAGATCGACCGCAAGGCCGCCGCGCGCTTCGGCCTGACCACCGCGGATGTCGACCAGGCCCTCTACGACGCCTTCGGCCAGCGGCAGATCAGCGAATTCCAGACCGAGACCAACCAGTACAAGGTCATCCTCGAACTGGATGCCCGCCAGCGCGGCCGCGCGGAAAGCCTGAATTACTTCTACCTGCGATCGCCGCTGAGCGGTGAAATGGTCCCGCTGGCGGCGCTGGCGAACGTCCAGGCGCCGAGCACCGGCCCGCTATCGATCGCCCACGACGGCCTGTTCCCGGCGGCCAACCTGTCGTTTAACCTGGCGCCCGGCGTCGCGCTTGGCGATGCCGTGAGCATCCTCGAACGGACCCAGCGCGAACTGGGCATGCCGGCCTCGATCAGCGGCACCTTCCAGGGCGCGGCCCAGGCCTTCCAGAGTTCGCTGTCGAGCCAGCCATGGCTGATCCTCGCCGCGCTGGTGGCGGTGTACATCATCCTCGGCGTGCTCTACGAGAGCTTCGTCCACCCGCTGACCATCATCTCCACCCTGCCCCCGGCCGGCCTCGGCGCCCTGGCCCTGCTCTGGCTGTGGGGGCAGGACTTCACCATCATGGGCCTGATCGGCGTGGTGCTGTTGATCGGCATCGTCAAGAAGAACGGCATCCTGCTGATCGACTTCGCCCTGGACGCCCAGCGCAACCAGGGCATGAGCGCCGAGGAAGCCATTCACAAGGCCTGCCTGACGCGCTTCCGGCCGATCATCATGACCACCCTCGCCGCCCTGCTCGGTGCCGTGCCGCTGATGCTCGGTGCCGGGGCCGGCGCCGAACTGCGCCAGCCGCTGGGGATCGCCGTGGTCGGCGGGCTGCTGGTCAGCCAGGCCCTGACGCTGTTCACCACGCCGGTCATATACTTGGCCCTCGAGCGCCTGTTCCACCGCCGCCAGCGCCCTGCACCGGCGCCCCGGCCGATTGCCCATTGAGAGCCGACCATGCGCGTGCTGATTATCGAAGACGAAGAAAAAACCGCCGACTACCTGCACCGCGGTCTCACCGAGCAGGGCTTTACCGTGGACCTGGCGCGGGACGGCATCGAGGGCCTGCACCTGGCGCTGGAGGGCGATTACTCGGTGATCGTCCTCGACGTGATGCTCCCGGGCCTGGACGGCTACGGCGTGCTCCGTGCCCTGCGCGCGCGCAAGCAGACCCCGGTGATCATGCTCACCGCCCGCGAGCGGGTCGAAGACCGTATCCATGGTCTGCGCGAAGGCGCCGATGATTACCTGGGCAAGCCGTTTTCCTTCCTCGAACTGGTCGCCCGCCTGCAGGCCCTGACCCGACGCAGTGGCGGCCATGAACCGGTGCAGATCCAGGTCGCCGACCTCTGGGTCGACCTGATCAGCCGCAAGGCCAGCCGCGCCGGGCAACGCCTGGACCTGACCGCCAAGGAATTCTCCCTGCTCAGTGTCCTGGCCCGGCGCCAAGGCGAGATCCTGTCGAAAACGGCGATCGCCGAGCTGGTCTGGGACATCAATTTCGACAGCGACGCCAATGTCGTCGAAGTGGCGATCAAGCGCCTGCGGGCCAAGCTCGACGGGCCCTTCGAAAGCAAATTGCTGCACACCATCCGGGGAATGGGCTATGTCCTGGAAAACCGTGCGGGCTAACTCCCTGGCGCTGCGCCTCAGCGCCCTGTTCACCGGGGTTGCGGCGCTGGTGTTCGTGCTGATCGGCTGGGCGTTGTACAAGCAGGTGGACCGCAGCCTCGACCTGCTGCCCTCGGCCGAGCTGGAGGCGCGCTACAGCGTGCTGGAATCCTCGCTGATGCGCTTCGGCAACCAGGAACACTGGGGCAAGGTCACCCGCAAGCTCGACCTGCTAAGCGAGGAAGACCGGCGCATCCGCTTCTGGGTGGTGAGCAGCGACAGCCGCTACGAATATGGCCAGCCGGACGCGGTGATCCGGCATATCGCCGAGGGCCGACCGGGGATGCGCGACGTCTACCTGGCCGACAGTCCGTACCCGTTCAAGATCATGCTCAGCGAACTGCCGGCACTGGAGCAGCGCCCGCCGCTGCGCTTCCTCATCGGTATCGACACCGACACCTTCTGGAATACCCAGCGCACCCTGCTGATCGCCCTGGTCAGCCTGGCCGTGGTCGGTGTGCTGCTGGCCTCGGCGCTGGGCTACTGGGTAGCGCGAATAGGCTTGCGGCCACTGCGCCAGCTTTCCGACGAAGCCCAGCAACTGGCACCGCCGCGGCTTAGCGGGAGGTTGCGGGTCTCGGCGCTGCCGCCTGAGCTGGAGCAATTCGCCCAGGCCTTCAACGCCGCGCTGGAGCGGGTCGACCAGGCCTACTCGCGGCTGGAGGCCTTCAACGCCGATGTCGCCCATGAACTGCGTTCACCGCTGACCAACCTGATCGGCCAGACCCAGGTCGCCCTCACCCGCGGGCGCAGCGCCGAACATTACTTCGAAGTGCTGCAATCGAACCTCGAGGAGCTGGAGCGGCTACGCAGCATCATCAACGACATGCTCTTCCTCGCCAGCGCCGACCAGGGCAGCAAGGCCACGGCGCTGATCAGCACCTCGCTGGCCGAGGAAGTGGCGACCACCCTCGACTACCTGGACTTCATCCTCGAAGACGCCCAGGTGCGCGTCGAAGTGACCGGGGACGCCCAGGTGCGGATCGAAAAGGCCCATCTGCGCCGGGCGCTGATCAACCTGATCAACAACGCGGTGCAGCACACCGGGGCGCAGCAGGTGATCCACGTGAGCATCGACAGCAGCGAGGGGCAGGTGTGCATTGCCGTGAGCAATCCGGGGCCGGCGATCGGCGACGAGCACCTGGCGCGCCTGTTCGAGCGCTTCTACCGGGTGGATGCGGCGCGCAGCAACATCGGCGGCGGCAACCACGGGCTGGGGCTGGCGATCGTCAAGGCGATCGCGGTGATGCATGGCGGCAGCGTGTTCGTGCGCAGCCAGGATGGCGCCAACACCTTCGGCATTCTCCTGCCCGCTTGAGGGCCCTATCGCTGGCAAGCCAGCTCCCACAGGTATCGTGTGCACCGCTGGACCTGTGGGAGCTGGCTTGCCAGCGATGAGGCCCTCACTGACACCAAAGCCCTCTAATCCGCCCCTCTCGACTGACTATTACTTAAACAGCAACAGTCCATCTCCAAAACCCGTCTTTTTCGTTCGTTTGCTAACGATTATTTTGAGCACACCAAACAGATACTTGCTCTGCAAGAAGGTTGTTCAAATGTCCAACAGCATGGGTATTGCCAGCGTTTTTGTCCTGTCCTCGGTCCTGCTTTCGCCGCTGGCGATGGCTGAAGAATCCCAGGCGTTCGCGGCCCAGACTGCGCGCCATCAAGCGGCCATGGAGCAGTCTCGCGAGGCCTTCGCCAAGCAACGCCAGGACGCTCCGAAAGATTCGGAACAGACCGTTTCCAAGGCCAGCCTGAATGACGCCAGCGACAGCTGATCGCCAGCAACGCCCTCTCGTTTTTCCCTCGACGTTCGCGCGGGTGACTTTTGTCCTGCTGCGTCTGTCTTTGAAAGCCGCTGCCCGTCAGCGGCTTTTTTTTGCCTGGTGAAAAGTACCGGAACACAGCACGCCCCCGCACAAGAACAACACCCTCTCCAGAATAAAAACTGCCGCAAAACCACCTCAAGGAGTTCATCAAGGTGATCAAGACCCCAGGTTTGACCCCATTTTTTCTTGCACTGGCTGCAACTATGCCGCTGCAGGCCCAGGCCGAGGAAGAAAAGCCCGAAGGCTTCGTCGAAGGCGCCAGCCTCGATGTGCTGGCACGCAACTTCTATGTAAACCGCAACCAGTTGCTGCCCGGCGTGCGCGATAACCGTGAATGGGGCCAGGGCTTCATCGGCAGGTTCGAATCCGGCTTCACCCAGGGCAGTGTCGGCTTCGGCCTCGACGCCTATGCCATGCTCGGCCTGAAACTGGATGGCGGTGGCGGCACCGCCGGCTCCAGCATCCTGCCGATCAACAGCCCGGGCAAGGAAGGGTATGACTACGGCAAGGCCCCGGACGACTTCTCCAGCGCCGGCGCCTCGATCAAGGTGCGCGCCTTCGACACCGTGCTGCGCGCCGGTGACCTGTTCCTGAGCAACCCGGTGATCGCCGGCGGCGAAAGCCGCATGCTGCCGCAGACTTTCCGCGGATTCAGCCTGACCAACAACAGCATCGATAACCTGATGCTCGAAGCCGGCCAGGCCAGCTTCACCAAGCCGTACAACCAGAGTGGCCACCGCCGCATCGATACCTTCTACGGCAGCCTCGCCGACGACCGCGACAGCCGTCACCTGAACTGGGCCGGCGCCGCCTGGACGCCGCTCGAAGGCTTGAGCAGCAACCTGTACGCCTCCGAGCTGAAGGACATCTGGAACCAGTACTACTTCGACCTCGACTACACCTGGCAGCTCGACGACCTGGTCAGCCTCAACCCGGGCCTGCACTACTACCACACCCAGGACACCGGCGACGCCCTGCTCGGCCATATCGACAACAACACCTACAGCCTGCACTTCACGGTGACTGTCGGCTACCACGCGATCACTGCGGTGTACCAGCGGGTCAATGGCAACACGCCGTTCGACTACATCAACCAGGGCGACAGCGTGTTCCTCGACAACTCGCAGATCTACTCGGACTTCAACGGGCCCAACGAGCGCTCCTGGAAATTGAAGTACGACTACGACTTCGCCGGGGTGGGCGTGCCGGGGCTGACCACATCGGTCTCGTATTCGAAGGGTGAGCTGGACCTGACCAAGGTCGACCCGGCGGGTACCGGGTATGGCCATTGGTACAGTGAAGACGGCAAGAATGCCCGGCATTGGGAACGCGACCTGGACCTGGCCTACACCGTCCAGGAAAGCACGCTCAAGGACCTGACCCTGCGCCTGCGCTGGGCCGCGCACCGGGGCAGCCAGGGGTATTCGGCAGTGGATAACGATGTCGATGAATACCGGGTGATCGTCGAGTATCCGGTGAACATCTTCTGATTCATGGCCTCATCGCTGGCAAGCCAGCTCCCACAGGGTCCGTGTGGGAGCTGGCTTGTCGGACCGCCGAACCGCAGCGATGAGGCCATCAGCCCCGACACATGACCAACAGCCATACATCAGCCCCCACCACTAAATTCTTGTCCTACAATCCCCGCCCCACCTAGAATACCCGCCGCCGCACAGGCCCTTCGTGCGGTAAACCATGGAATTCCTTTACCCGAACCGTCCCCCGGAACAGTCCAGCCTGTCGCCGGCGCACGGCGTTATCCGTTTCCGGCGCCATCGACGCCCAGGCAACCTCGCGACCATGAACGCGCACATCCCGCCCCCGCGCTCCGGCCTGTACCGGAAGCACCCGGAGCTGCTCCTGAACCTGGGCAGTTGCCTTGCCGTGGGAGCGATCATTGCCATCGTCACCTTCCTGTTGATGCGCGAGCGGGCCAGCGTGGAACAGGGCGCCATCCGCTCGGCCGGCAATATCGTCAAGCTGATCGAGACCGACATCGTCCGCAATGTCGAGCTGTACGACCTGTCGCTGCAAAGCCTGATCTGGGCAGTGCAGCATCCAGAGCTGCTGGGCATCCCGGCGCCCATGCGCCAGCAGGTGCTGTTCAACCAGGCCTTCGGCAGCACGGTACGCGGCGATATCCTCTGGCTGGACCAGGACGGCAAGGTGGTCGCCGATTCGGCCAGCACCACCCCGCGCACCGCCAGCTTCGCCGAAAACCCGATCTTCCAGGAACACCGGCGCAATCCCGATACTGGCCTGGTCATCAGCCCGCCCTTCAAGGCGCGATACGGCGATCCGCACTGGCTCGTCAGCTTCAGCCGGCGCATCGACGGCGCCGATGGCAAATTTGCCGGCGTGGCCATCGGTGCGATGCGGCTCTCGCACTTCAATGACATGTTCAAGCGGCTCGATGTCGGTCACGACAGCTCCATCAACCTGATGAACGTCGAGGGCCGGTTGCTGGCTCGTAACGCCACGGAGCCAAGCGTGCAGCGCAACGAGCAGATCGGTGACAGCTTCGCCAGCCGGCCCAATTTCCGCCGCCTGCTGGCCGAGGGCAACGGCAGTTTCACCGCGTCCTCGGCAGATGACGGCCAGTTGCGCCTGTATACCTTCGCCCGCGTCCAGGGGCTGCCGCTGGTGCTGGTGGTGACCCAGTCGGTAAGCGAGGTCTATGGCGCGTGGAAACGCACCGCGATCCTGGTCAGTACAGCGACGGCGGTGTTGTGCATCGGCATCCTGTGGCTGAGCCAGATGCTCGGTCGCGAGCTGAAACGCCGCCGCAGCGCCGAGCGCAGCCTGGAGGAACTGGCGGCCACCGACAGCCTCACCGGCCTGGCCAACCGCCGCCAGCTGGACCAGACACTGCGCCGGGAATGGGCCAGGGCACAGCGGACCCAGCGCCCTGTCGCGGTGCTGATGATCGATGTGGATCACTTCCGCGGCTTCAACCAACGGCATGGACATCACGGGGGCGACGAGGCGTTGCGGCGGGTAGCCGGGGCCATCGCTGCCAGCCTGCTGCGCCCGACCGATCTGGCGGCGCGCTATGGCGGCGAGGAATTCGTGGCCGTGCTGCCGGACACCGTTCTGGTAGGCGCACTGATCCTGGCCGAACGGATCCGCCTGAACGTGCGGGCACTGCCGCCCTACGGCGCGGATGAACGTTCGGTAACCGTGAGTATCGGAATCGGGGTATACGAGCCGGGATGTGCGATGGGCCTGGCGGAACTGATGGCCAAGGCGGACGAGGCGCTGTACCGGGCCAAGAGCAATGGCCGCGACCGTGTGGAAGCCCCCGCATGAAGGTGGCCTGCGCATAGGCCAGCTTCATGCAGAAAAAAGCCCCGCCGAAGCGGGGCTTTTTTAAAGACCAGGATCAGGACTGGGCGCGAGCGCTGTTGCGCAGCACCTTGACCTGGTCGTGGTTGCGCTGCACACCGTGGTACTGACGCTCTACAAGACTGTAGGCGTTCGATTGCGGGGCGATCCTGCTCAACTTTTCCAACGCTTCCTTGTAAGCCTTCAGCGCGTGGTCTTCACCGCGCTCGGCCTCGTTCAGTACCGCTTCGTCGTCCTTGCCAGTCACCATGGCCTTCAGGTCGACCCAGCGACGGTGCAGGTCACCGGTCAGGCTGGTGGAAGTTTCCGGGTCCCCCCCCAGGCTACGCACCTCTTGCTGCAGCTCGCTGGCCGCAGTTGCGCAGTCGCGTGAACGCTGCTGGAAGTAACCTTTCAGGTCAGCGCGCTTGATGTCCTCGGCGCAGGTGGCGAAGCCCTTCTCGCCGTCCTTGCTGAATTCGATCAGGTCGTTCAGGACAGAAATGACTTCTTTGTTGGTATCGGTCATGACACAGCTCCTTTTGCATGAGGAAAGATGCAAGGGATATCGCAGGCTTCGTGCCAGCTTCGCCTATTTCATAAAACCCAATAATTTCAATCAGTTAGAAAAACAGCCCAAATCTGTATGCTCGCTTTCTGCATGAACTGTCCTTTGGCCTTCGTGCAGATTGCCTGTATCGTCCCGCCAGTCGTCAGCCTTTCCTGCATGTCTTTCCTATGAATCCCGAAGCCCTCGTCCTGCTGGTCACCCGTGAAATGCCCTACGGCAAATACCAGGGCCGATTGATCGCCGACCTGCCCGGCCATTACCTCAACTGGTTCGCTCGCCAGGGCTTTCCCAAGGGCGAGCTGGGCAGCCTGCTGGCGCTGATGCACGAGGTTGACCATAACGGCCTGTCCGACCTGCTCGAACCCCTGCGCAAGCAATACCCACGTCCCTGATCAAGCGAGAACATCCATGTCAGAACTGCCGTCATCCGAGTCCTCCCTGCTGGCCCGCGATGAGGGCTACTGGCGCGATATCGCCGCCAGGTACGACGTCGAACCCGGCCCGATCAACCTGGAATACGGCTATTTCGGGCGCATGACCCGCACCGTCAGCCAGGCGTACCAGGGCCATATCGAAACCATCAACCGCTGCAACTCGGTGCCGGTGCGCCAGCATTTCGAGCAGATCGGCAGCCTGCATAGCCGCGATGCGGTGGCAGGGCTGCTTGGGGTTGCGCCGCGCAGCGTTGCCATCACCCCGAGCGCGTCGGCTTCGGTGCAGGCGATCATTCGCAACTACAACCGCCTGCAGCCGGGTGATGAACTGCTGGTCACCGACCTGGATTACGACAGCGTGCAAAACGCCATGGGCTGGCTGGCCCGCCAGCGCGGATTGAAGCTGATCACCCTGGCACTGCCGCATCCGGCCACCTTCGACAACATCCTTGAAAGCTACCGCGACGCCTTCGTGCGCAACCCGCGCATTCGCCTGATGGCCCTGACCCACGTCAGCCACCGCACCGGGCTGGTGATGCCGCTCGAAGCCATCGCCCGGCTGGCGCGCGAACATGACGTGGAGATCATCCTCGACGGCGCCCACGCCCTCGGCCAGATGGAATTCGACCTGGAACGACTGGGCATCGGCCTGGCCGGATTCAACCTGCAGAAATGGATCGGCGCACCGCTGAGCCTGGGCGTGCTCTATATCGCCCCGGACCGGATCGACGCAGTGGATGCGGACATGGGCGAGCTGCGTTATCCACAGGACGACATCCGTTCCCGGGTGCCCTACGGCACGCCGAACGTACCGGCCTGGCTGACCTTGCCGACGGTGATCGCCGAGCACGAGGCCATGGGCGGGTCGCTGGTGAAGGGCGCCCGGCTGAACTACCTGCGCGACCTCTGGGTGAAGCCGGCGCGGGAGATCGACGGGATCGAGGTGCTGACGCCGGATGATCCGCGGTTGTATTGCGGGATCACCTCGTTGCGCTTTACCCGGCATCACGACCAGGTAGCAATGGCGCAGCGGCTGCTGCGGGAGTTCAACCTGTTCACCGTGGCGCGGGAGGGCTCGGCGTGCGGGCCCTGCATCCGGATTACACCGGGGTTCGTGACGACACCGGAAGAGGTTGGGTCGTTGGTGAGGGCTTTGGAGAAACTGGCCTGATTGTATGGCCTTGCAGGGCCTCATCGCCGGCAACGCCGGCTCCCACAGGTTCGCGTCGGACACAGATTTTGTGACTGGCTCAGTACCCTGTGGGAGCGGTCTTGCCGGCGATGGCGTCAGGCCGGCAACCTCTTCGTCAATGCCGGCCCCATCGCTGGCAAGCCAGCTCCCACAGGGTTCGCGTCGGACACAGATTTTGTGACTGATTCAGGACCTGTGGGAGCCGGTCTTGCCGGCGATGGCGTCAGGCCGGGCAACCTCTTCGCCTGCGCCGACCCCATCGCTGGCAAGCCAGCTCCCAAAGCGTTCGCGTCGGACACAGATTTTGTGACTGATTCAGGACCTGTGGGAGCCGGTCTTGCCGGCGATGGCGTCAGGCCGGGCAACCTCTTCGTCAGTGCCGGCCCCATCGCTGGCAAGCCAGCTCCCACAGGGTTCGCGTTGGACACAGATTTTGTGACTGGCTCAGTACCCTGTGGGAGCCGGCGTTGCCGGCGATGAGGCCCGCAAGCGTTACCCCTTCACCGGCTGCACCGCCAGCTCCACCACCTCGTTCTTCTTGATCAGCGCATACACCACGCCGGTCACCAGGCTGCCCGCCAGGATCGCCAGCAGATACAGCACGGCGTGGTTGATCGCGTTGGGAATCAGCATGACGAACAGCCCGCCATGCGGCGCCATCAGCTTGCAGCCGAAGTACATCGACAGCGCCCCGGTCAGCGCGCCGCCGGCAATGCTGGCGGGAATCACCCGCAGCGGGTCCTTGGCGGCAAAGGGAATCGCGCCTTCGGAGATAAAGCACATCCCCAGCACCAGCGCCGCCTTGCCGGCCTCCCGTTCGCTCTGGGCGAACTTGCGCCGGGCCAGGAGGCTGGCGATCCCCAGGCCGATCGGCGGCACCATGCCCGCCGCCATGGTCGCCGCCATCGGCGCATAGCTCTGTGAAGCCAGCAGCCCTACCGAGAAGGCGTAGGCCGCCTTGTTCACCGGCCCGCCGAGGTCGACGCACATCATCGCGCCAAGGACGATGCCCAGCAGAATGGCATTGGTGGTACCCATGCTGTCGAGGAATCCGGTCAGCCCGGCCAGCAGCCCGGCCACCGGCTTGCCCACCACGTAGATCATCACCAGCCCGGTGAACAGGCTGGCGAACAACGGGATCAGCAGGATCGGCTTCAAGGCTTCCAGACTGCTCGGCAGCCTAAGCCAGCGGCTGATGGCTCGGGCGCTGTAGCCGGCCAGGAAGCCGGCGATGATGCCACCGATGAACCCTGCGCCCAGGGAGCTGGCGAGCAATCCGCCGATCATGCCCGGGGCCAGCCCCGGACGGTCGGCGATGGACCAGGCGATATAGCCCGCCAGCAACGGCACCATCAGCTTGAATGCCGCCTCGCCGCCGATCTGCATCAGCGCCGCGGGCAAGGTGCCCGGCTCCTTGAAGGCCTCGATGCCGAAAACGAACGACAGGGCGATCAGCAGGCCGCCCGCCACCACCATCGGCAGCATGAAGGACACACCGGTCAGCAGGTGTTTGTAGACGCCTGCCTTCTCGCTGCGCGCCTCGGTTTTCTGCGCCGCGCCCGGGCTTTCTTCGCGGGCTTCGGCCAGCGCCCTGGTCAGGGTCGCTTTCGCCTGCTTCAGCGCCACGCCGGTACCGCAGCGGTAGATGCGCTTGCCGGCGAAACGCTCGGTCGGTACCTCGATATCCGCCGCCAGCAGCACCACATCGGCTTCGGCGATGGCCGCCGCGCTCAAGGGGTTGCGCGCGCCCACCGAGCCCTGGGTTTCCACGCTCAGTTGCAGGCCCATCTGCTGCGCCGCCTGTTGCAGCGCTTCGGCGGCCATGAAGGTGTGGGCGACGCCGGTCGGGCAGGCGGTCACGGCAACGATACGGCTTGCCGAAGGCGCCGCGCCGCTTTCACCTGGCTGATGAACGATCGCCTGCGACGCCGCCGCCCTCAGAAAGTTATCCACATCCTCCAGCGCCTGGGCCGGAGTGCTCTGGAACAGGCGCTTGCCGGCGAAGCGCTGCAAGTCCAGCGCGGCACTGGAAACCACCAGCACCCAGTCGGCATCGGCGATGGCCGCCGGCGACAGCTGTCGCTCCGGGCGGGCCGGGTCGTGGATTTCCACGCAGGTGCTCCAGCCCAGGCGTTGGGCGGCGGCGTCCAGCAAGCGGGCGCTGACCACGCTGGACACCTGGCCATTGGGGCAGGCGGTGATGATCGCGAGTTTCATTGGTCACCCTCTTGTTCTGTGCCGGGGGTCTGGATGCGAACCTGCGCTTCGAAACGCGCCAGTTGCGCACGATCGTTGATGCCGAAACCGATCTGGCTGACCGCCTGGGCGGCGATGGCGGTGGCGCGACGCAGGGTCTGCTGCGGCGCTTCGCTGGCCAACAGGCCGTGAAGCATGCCGGCCAGCAGCGAATCACCGGCACCGACGGTACTGGCGACCACCACTTCCGGTGGCACGCCTTGCAGTACGCCGCCAGCACTGAACCAGTTGACCCCCTGCTCGCCCTGCGACACCACCACATGCTCGATACCCTGATCGAGCAGGCGTTGGGCGGCATCACGCTGGCGGGGGAAATCCACCAACGCCTGGCCGACCGCCTCGCCCAGCTCCTCGGTGTTCGGCTTGATCAACCAGGGCGTGGCGCGCAATCCGGCGTCGAGGGCGGCGCCGCTGCTGTCGAAGGCGACCCTCAGGCCCATGCCCTTGAGGCGCAGCAACAGCTGCTCCAGCCATTCGGGGCTGATGCCCCGCGGCAAGCTGCCGGCCACCACCACCGCGTCATGTCCGGGGGCCAACTGGTCGAGACGCTGCAACAGCGCCTGTTGCGCCGCCTCGTCCACCTCGGGACCCGGGCCGTTGATATCGGTGACCTGCCCGCCCGCCTCGACCAGCTTGATATTGCTGCGGGTCTCGCCGGGCACACGGATGAAGCCATCGACGAAGCCGCGCTGGCGTATCAGCGCCTCGAACGGGCCGAGGTTATCCCTCCCGAGAAAACCGCTGACGCTCAACTGATGGCCCAGATCGGCGAGGACCTGGGCCACGTTCAGGCCCTTGCCGGCGGCATGGCTGTGCTGCGTCGATGCGCGGTTGACCGCGCCGGTACGCAGGGCATCCAGGCTGACGGTCACGTCCAGCGCCGGATTAAGGGTCAAAGCGAGAATCCTGGCCATCGTTACTTCTCCACCAGTGCCCGCACGTCGGCGGCACTGCCCAGGGCCAGCGCCTGTCGCGCCAGCCCGCGGGCCTGTTCAATACCCAGCGCACGCACCTGCGCCTTGACTTCGGCAATGCTGCGCGCCGCCACGCTCAATTCGTCCACGTCCAGCCCCAGCAACAGCGGCACCGCCTGGGGGTCGGCCGCCAGCTCGCCACAAACGCCGACCCACTTGCCATGGGCATGGGCGGCGCGCACCGTCATGTCGATCAGGTTCAGCACCGCCGGGTGCAGGCCGTCGGCCTGGGCCGAGAGGCTCGGGTGCCCGCGGTCGATCGCCAGGGTGTATTGGGTCAGGTCGTTGGTGCCGATGCTGAAGAAATCCACTTCTGCCGCCAGCACCGGGGCCAGCAGGGCCGCCGAGGGCACCTCGATCATGATGCCGACCTGCAGATCGCTGACCGGAATCTGCGCCAGCAGCCGATCGACCATACGCCGGGCCTCACGCCATTCCTCCAGCTGGCCGACCATCGGGAACATGATCCGCAACGGGCGATCACCGGCAGCACGAAGCAAGGCCCGCAACTGGCTTTCCATGACCTGCGGGCGCTGCAGGGTAAGACGGATGCCGCGCACGCCGAGGAACGGGTTTTCTTCCTTGGCGATCGGCCAATAAGGCAAGGGTTTGTCACCGCCGACATCGAGGGTGCGGACCACCAGCGGGCGCCCGGCCAGGCCATCGAGGACGCGGCGGTACTCGGCCTCCTGGGCGGCCTCGTCGGGCAGTTGCGGATGGGCCATGAAGATCAGTTCGGTACGCAGCAGGCCGACGCCCTCGGCGCCCTGCTCGACCACCGCGTCGATACCGGCGCTTTCACCGATGTTGGCGAAGACCTCGACGGCATGGCCATCCTGGGTGACTGCCGGCTCGAAGCGGCGCGCATGAGCCGCACGCAGGGCCTTTTCGCGCCGGTCGCGTTCGGCCAGGGCCTTTTCCAGTTGTTCGGTGGCCGGATCGACGGTGGCACGACCGCGCTGGCCGTCGAGCAACAAAGCGGTACCGGGCGCGATCAGCAACACCGCGTCGCCAGCGCCAACCACCGCCGGGATGCCCAAGGCCCGGGCAACGATCGCGCTATGGGCGGTGGCGCCACCACGGGCAGTGAGGATCCCGGCGACCCGCGACGGATCGAGACGGGCCACATCCGACGGCCCGACCTCGGCCATCACCAGCACGTAAGGCTGTTTCGGTTCAGGGGTTTCGCTGATGCCACACAGTTGCATCAGCACCCGCCGCCCGACATCGCGCAGGTCTGCCGCGCGCTCGGCGAGCAAGGCGTCCTGCAGCGACTCCTGCTGGCGCGCCGCCGTATCGATCACCGCCAGCCACGCCGCCGGCGCGCTTTCACCCTGGCGCAGGCGCAACCCGACCTCCTCGGCCAGGCCGGGGTCGGCAAGCATTTCCTGGTGGGTGACGAAGATCTCGCGGATAGCGCTGACCTCGCTGCGCCGGATCAGCGCTTCGATATCGTTGCGCACCTGCAGCAGCGCGGCTTCCAGGCGCTGCAGTTCGTGGCCTGGCGATTCGCCGCGCAAGGGATAGTCGAAGTGCTGCTGCAATTGCACATGGGCGGGCCCGGCGGCGATACCGGGAGCAGCAGCGACGCCCTGTATGGTCGATCCGGCAGCGGGCGCGGCCAGGGTCGTTGCCACCGGCTCCGATGGCAAGGGCGCCAGTGCTGCCAGCGGCTCGACCTCCTCGCCCAGCCCGCCCTCCACCGCCGCCAGCAGCGCCGGCAAGGCATCGGCAATGGCCGGCTCGACACTGAACTCCAGCACTTGCCCGCGCCGGGCGCCGAGGCCCAGCAGTTTGCTCAGACTCTTGGCGGAAACCGGCGAACCGACGCCGTCGACCAGGCACACCCGCACTTCGCCGGGAAATTCCTTCGCCAGTTGCGCCAGCACTTTCGCCGGGCGTGCATGCAGGCCATGGGGGTTGGCCAGGGTGATCCGCGCACTGGGCCAGTCGCCCGGAACTTCCCCGCCAAGCAGAGCCAGCACCGCGCGAACATCGCTGGCGCGCAGCAGGTCCTGGGCGCGACCTTCGATCAACAGCGAGCACAGGCGATCCAGCAGGGGCGCCTGCGCCTCGCCATGCGCGGCGAGGCAGAACAGGCCGGCGAGCGGTCGATCGAGGTGGCGCAGCGGTTGCTGTGGCGTAACGAACGCCAGGGCGGGCTGGCGCACCGCCTGGTCACTGGCGACCAGCCACAGGCCATGGCCCAGCGGCAGCGGCTCGGCCCGATGCAGATGGGTAACGAAACCGCTCTCCACGCAATCGGCCCGGCGCAGCAGGCGCGCGCCCTGCCAGAGCAGGTCATCGAAGTCGTCGGCGGCCACACCCAGGCCAATGCTGCGCTCGTCCAGCAATAGCTCGCGCGGGGCGCCTTGCAGCAGTTGCAGCACGGCCTCGGCACTGTCGGCCTGGCTCAGGGCGATGGACAGATCGCCTTCGCCGAGCGCGCGGGTCAGTTGCTGGAGCAGGCGCAGGTGCTCGTCGGAGCGGGCGGCGATGGCGATCGCCAGGTGGACGATCTGTCCGTCGCCCCAATCGACCCCGGCGGGAAACTGCATCAGGCATACGCCGGTGGCGAACACCTGGTCGCGGGTCTGGGGCGTGCCGTGGGGGATGGCGATACCTTGGCCGAGATAGGTCGAGCCCTGCTGCTCGCGGGCCTGCAAGCCCGCCAAGTAGCCTTCGGCCACCAGGCCGTCCTCAACCAGCCGGGCGGCCAGCAGGTCCAGCGCGGCGGACTTGTCCACCGCCTCTTGACCCATGGCAATCTGCGCCGTGGTGAATTGCAGCATCGTCCTCTCCTTTTGCAACGCCGGGGCGGCGCCGAGGTATTGTTGTGGGTACACAATCATAGGGCCAGTACTGTTCAGACCCATCGGCAAGCGTCAGGTGCGGCAGCGAAATCGCTTGCTGAAACGATTAATCTTGAAATGACGAGCACGTTACTCGATAACCTGCGAACAAAGAAGCCCCTTGCTGTCCGACAATTGCGACAATGGTCGTCTGCGCCGGCAGCACAGGATCGGCGACAATGACCGGTCAGGCTTCGCAGCCCGCCCCGGCATATAACAAGGAAAATCTGGTGAAACTCAGCGATATAGCCCGTCTGGCCGGTGTCTCCGTGACCACCGCCAGCTACGTCATCAACGGCAAGGCCGAGCAGCAACGCATCAGCAATGCGACCGTCGAGCGTGTCCGCGCGGTAGTCGAAGCCCACGGCTTTACCCCCAATCCGCAGGCTGCCGGCCTGCGCAGCCGGCACACGAAAACCCTCGGTTTCATTCTTCCCGACCTGGAAAACCCCAGCTACGCCTGCATCGCCAAGCGTCTCGAGCAGGGCGCACGGGCGCGCGGCTACCAGTTGCTGATCGCCAGCAGCGATGACCAGCCGGACAGCGAGCGCCAGTTGCAGCAACTGTTCCGCGCCCGCCGCTGCGATGCGCTGTTCGTTGCCAGTTGCCTGCCGCCGAGCGATGACAGCTATCGCGAACTGCAAGCCAAGGGCCTGCCGATCATCGCTCTGGACCGTAGCATGGATCCGCGGGTGTTCTGCTCGGTGGTCAGCGACGACCAGCCGGCCAGCCTGGAGTTGACCCGCAGCCTGCTGGACCTGCAGCCGGCCAATATCGCCCTGATCGGCGCCCGTGCCGAACTGAGCGTGAGCCAGGCCCGCGCCAGCGGTTTCGACCAGGCGCTGCATGCGTTCGACGGCAAGGTCAGCCAGTACCAGGGCGATGCCTTTAGCCGCGAATGCGGCCGCCAGTTGATGAGCCAGTTGCTGGCCGAGCAGGGCCGCTTGCCGGATGCCCTGGTGACCACCTCCTATGTGCTGCTGCAAGGCGTGTTCGACGTGCTCTCGACCCGCCCGGCGGATTCCCGCGCCCTGCACCTGGGCACGTTCGGCGACACCCAGTTGCTCGATTTCCTGCCCTTGCCGGTCAACGCCATGGCGCAGCAGCACGGCCTGATCGCCCAGACCGCATTGGAACTTGCCCTCGCCGCCGTGGAACAAAAGCACTACCAGCCCGGTATCCACGCCGTGGCGCGAACTTTCAAGCAGCGGATCTTCAAGGGCTGACATGCGCCTGATCGACACCCACACCCACCTCGACTTCCCCGACTTCGACGCCGACCGCCGCGAACTGCTGGCGGCGGCGCGGGCTAGCGGGGTCGAGAAGATGGTGGTGCTGGGGGTGTACGAGGGCAACTGGCAACGGCTGTGGGACCTGGTCAAGGCCGAGCCCTCGCTGTATGCAGCGTTCGGCTTGCATCCGGTGTATCTCGACGATCATCGGCCGGAGCATCTGCTCGCGCTGGGTGACTGGCTTACCCGGTTACGCGGTGATCCGCAGCTATGCGCCGTGGGTGAGTTCGGCCTGGATTATTACCTTGAGGAACTGGACCGTGAGCGGCAGCAGGCGCTGTTCGAGGCGCAATTGCAACTGGCGGTGGATTTCGATCTACCGGCGCTGCTGCATGTACGGCGCAGCCATGCGGCGGTGATTGCCACGCTCAAGCGCTTCAAGCTCAAGCGCGGCGGAATCATCCATGCCTTTGCCGGGAGCTATGAAGAAGCGCGGGAGTACATCAAGCTGGGCTTCTGTCTTGGCCTGGGCGGCGCCGCGACCTGGCCCCAGGCGCTGCGGCTGCACAAGGTGCTACCGCGCTTGCCGCTGGACGCGGTGGTACTGGAGACCGATGCCCCGGACATGGCGCCGGCGATGTATCCGGGTGTGAGGAACAGCCCGCTGCATCTGCCGGAGATTGCCGGGGCGCTGGCCGGGATCATGGGGGTCGAGGTTGGGGTGTTGGCGCAGGCCAGTAGCCGCAATGCCTGCGGGATCTTTGGTTGGCATTGATGGCCTCATCGCTGGCAAGCCAGCTCCCACAGGTATTGCGGTGCACGCGGTCCCTGTGGGAGCTGGCTTGCCAGCGATGAGGTCCTCACGGTTTAGACCCTGAACGCCCCGATCAACTGCTTCAACTCCATCACCTGGCTGCTCAACTGGCGGCTGGCATCCTCGGTCTGGTGGGCGCCCTGGGTGGTGTGCTCGGCGGCACGGTTGATCTGCACGATGTTCTGGTCGATGTCATGGGCCACCGCCGTCTGCTGCTCCACCGCTGCGGCGATCTGCTGGTTCTGGTCGACGATGCTGCCAATCGCGCCAAGGATATTCTCCAGCGCCTGCTGCACCTGCTGCGACTGGCTCACCGTACCCGAAGCCATCTGGTGACTGCTGTCCATCGCCCGCACCGCCGCTCCGACACCGTTCTGCAGGCGCGAGATCATTTCGTCGATCTCGCCGGTGGATTGCTGGGTGCGCTTGGCCAGGGTCCGCACTTCATCCGCCACCACGGCGAAGCCACGCCCCTGCTCGCCCGCCCGCGCCGCTTCGATGGCGGCGTTGAGGGCCAGCAGGTTGGTCTGCTCGGCAATGCTCTTGATCACCTCCAGCACCCGGCTGATGGCCTGGCTGTCACTGACCAATTGGTTGATCACCGCTACCGACTGGTCGATCTCCCGGGCCAGCCCGGCAATGCTGCCCTGCTGCGATTCCACCAGGCTGCGACCGGTCACGGTTTCCTGGTTGACGCTATGGGCGCTGCTCACCGCCGCCGCCGCGCTGCGCGCCACTTCCTGGGCGGTCGCCGACATCTGGTTCATGGCGGTCGCGACCTGTTCGATCTGCCCGCGCTGGCCGCTGACCGCCTGGTTGCTGCGTGACGACACCTCATGGACCTGCTCGGCCTGGCGCTCGACTTCGCCAACGGTGTGGCCGACCTTTTCGATCAGGTCGTGGATGCGCTTGACCGTGCCGTTGAACATCTGCCCCAGTTCGCCCAGCTCATCACGGCTCTGCACGGCGTAGCTGACGGTCATGTCCCCTGCCGCCACCTTGTCCATCACCGCGCCGAGGCTGTCGAGGGTGTTGCGGGTGGAGGCGTAGAAGCCGCTGTAGAGATAGACCACCAGCAGGAACACCGTGGCCAGCGCCACCACCAGCAGGATCATATGGCTGCGATAGTCGCCCAGGCGGCTTTGCAACTGCTGGTCGAGGAAGCCGACCGTGGCCTCGTTCAGCTCGTAGGTACGGGCCATCAGGTCGGTGGTGCGCTGGTAGAAGTCAGTCCAGGGCGCATCCAGGGTTTCCGCCACCACCACCTGGCTTTCGAACAACTCCGAGGCCTGTTTCAGCGACGCCTGGCTGGCAGCAGCCTGGGCGCCAAGACGGGCTTCGGCCTGGCGGTCTGCGGCGAGCGCCTCGCCGACTTTCATGGCGTAGTCGGCGGAGAGTTTTTCCAGTTGCAGCAGCAGGTCTTCGAAGCGGGTGCTGGCGGTGGAGTTGATAAAGCCCTGGGCCAGGGAATAGGAGCCCATGGCGCGGCCTTCGCCGAGGGTGCGGGTCACCTGCGGCGTTACCGTGATCAACAATCCGGTCAACTGGCGCACCGCACCATCGATGTCCTGGCCAAGCCCGGACTGGCTGGCGACCAGGCGAGGCAGGTTTTGTGCCGGGGTCTGCAACTTGTCGAACAGCGCGACCTGGGCCGGCAGCGAGGACTCGTTCAGGGCGGTACGCAGGGCGTCGAGCAGTTCATTACGCTTGTCGGCGAAGGCCTTGACCAGCGCTTCGTCGCTGTGCACCGGTTGCAGGGCAGTAAGCCTGGCCTGCACCTGCTGGCCGAGGCTGGCGATCCGCGCCTCGATATCCTCGGCCTTGCCCGACTGGCCGACCACGGCATTGATCTGCACCAGATTGCCAAGCGTCTCCAGGTCACCGCGCACACCCAGGGTGCCACGCAGCAGGTCGAGGCTCTGCAATTCGTCGCGGGTGGCATTGAATTTGGCGTAGGAATCGCGGACCAGATAGAAGTTGGTCACCAGCATGGGCAGGAAGAACAGCACGCTGATCAGGCTGAACTTCATGCCGAAGCTCAGGCGGTTCATCAGTGCAATGGCCGGACGCAACAGGCTCTTCACTGGTCGTCTCCTTCGATTTCTTATTGTTCTTGGCGCGATGGCAGTTAGCCAGCGACGGCATTCCTGCATCCTGTATAGCGCATATCGAAGAAAGGCTTTGTAACTTAAGGTAAATGACCAGGTAGTCAGTTTTGGGGACCGCTTCGCGGTCCCGACACTCTCACCCCAACACCGTCCATAGGGCAAAGAACGCATACCAAAGCACCGCCGACCTCAGCAGCAGCTCCCAGATCTTGTCCAGCCCCGCCAGCCCTGCCTCGCCCGCAGGCGCCGTGGCCGGCAATTCTGCCGCCGCATGCCCGGCGATGCTGATCAACCGCGGCGCCGCGACATGCCAGTTGAGCAGCTCATGCAGCATCACCCGGCTCACCGCAACGAAGTTGCCGACCAGGGCGAAGCTCGCCGCCAGTACCCGTACCGGCGCCCAGTCGAAGGCATGACGCAGTTGCCGGGCGCGCTCCTGCACCGCCGGGCTGGCGGCATGCTCGGCAGCCAGCGCCAGCAGGCGATAGGCCAGGGCCGCCGCCGGGCCCAGCAGGACATACCAGAAGATCACCACGAAGAAGCTCTGGCAGGCGTCCCATAGCAAGTGGCCCTGGACCTTGTGCAACAAGCTCTGCTCGTCATCGGCAATCACCTTCAGGTCGCGTTCGGCCACATGCACCGCCGCCTGCTCGTCGCCGCGCCGCCAGGCATCGCGGAACGGCCCGAGCGCCGCTTTCACATCGCCGCGTCCCAGGCTGTAGACAAGCACCAACAGATGCACCGGCAAGGCCAGCAAGCCATAGGCTACCGGGTCCAGCACATGCAGGAGCAAGGCCACCAGCAGCACCGGGCACAGCACCAGGAGCGCCAGTACCCACCAGGGCCGGACCTTGCCGGTACGCTCCAGGCGCGCCAGTTCGGCCAGGAAGAAACCGTCACGCTGCAGGCGGGCGCGCAGGCCCGAGAATTTCTCGACCCACAGCATCAGCAGCAAAACCAGGAACGTCATCGATCAGTTCTCCTTGCCATATAGCGGGGCTCGCAGGCTGGCACGCAAGCGCTCCCAGTCGAAGGCCGGGCCCGGGTCGGTCTTGCGCCCCGGGGCGATATCGCTATGGCCGCAGATCCGTTCGCCATCGAGCGCCGGCCAGGCCGCGCGCAGTTGCCGGGCCAGGCACTCCAGCGCCACATATTGGGCATCGCTGTAGGGCAGATCGTCGGTGCCCTCCAGCTCGATGCCGATGGAAAAATCGTTGCAACCCTCACGTTCGCCAAAGCGCGAGACCCCGGCATGCCAGGCACGGTCGAGACAGGAAACGAACTGGGTGACCCCGCCGTCGCGCTCGATCAGGAAGTGAGCCGACACGCGCAGGTCCTTGATGGTCTCGAAAAAGGGATGTTCGGCGGGGTCGAGGCGGTTCTGGAAGAAGGCCTGGACCTTGCCGGTAGAGAATTGCCCGGGTGGCAGGCTGATGTTGTGGATCACCAGCAGGGCGATGGCCTCGCCATCGGGGCGGGCATTGAAGTTGGGGGAAGGGCAATGGGTAACGCCAGCGAACCAGCCTGTAGTGCGATCCAGCTGCATAGAAAGTCCGTAAACACGAGGGCACCCGCGCAGTATGCCCCGAGCCGAGCCGCCCTGTATCGTTAAAAAGTGTGAGGCTTCACTGGCGCTCGCGCCGCAGTTGGCCGACCACCGACTCCAGGGCACGGTCGAACAGCAGGCTGGCGTCGAGCAGCCTTGCATCACCTCGCTGCAACGCCGCCGCCAGGCCCATCCCGGTCCATTCGCGAACCTTCATGCCGCTGCGATTGACGAACACATAGCGGTCGCTGTCATCGAACAGGCCGATCAACTTGCAGCGCAGGGTTTGCCCATCCTCCTGCAGCTCGATCCAGGCTCCGGGTTGCAAGGCACGAACCCGCAACAGCTGCGGATCGTCCGCAGCCAGCAGCGCCTGGCTATCGCAAGGCGCCACATGTTCCTGGTCCTGGAGGATGATTTCGTCGCGCACCAGTACCCGCTCGGTTCCCGCCTGCGCCTCGCCCTGGCGGCCCGAGGGATCGAACGCGCCGATATGCAGCAACTCCAGGGCAGCGAAGAATTCGCTGGTGGCAAACGGATCGAACACCACACCGCCCAGGCCATCGCGCAGCGCCTTGAGCAGGCCTGGTACACGCACCAGCAACTGTTGGCGATCTTCCGGCAGTTCCAGCGGCCCGACGCTCCATAGCAACTCGTCCATGGTCTGCAGCGCCTCGCGCCATGGCGACGAGTCTTCGCCATGCTTGAGCCAGGCCAGCAGCAACACCTGGCTCCAGGCTTCCTCCAGCATCCTTATCACGATGCGCGGCAGGTTCCTGCCCTGCAGCCGCCGGTTGAGCTCGTGCTGGACCCGCCCTCGACCTTGCTCGGTGCGGGCGCGCCCCTCTTCGGCATCGCGGGTACGTTGCTCCAGCAGTTCGGTACGGCGCCGCTCGTCGTTGATGAAGGCGAGGAAATCCTCGAGGAGCTCGGCGAAAATCGCCGGGTCGTCATCGAAGTCGTCGAGCAGCCGCTGCACCATCCGCTCCACGTGCTGGTAAAGACTGTCGCGCTGAGGGTCGCCACGCTTGTCCCAACCCATGGCGGCGGCGGCCACTTCATTGAGCAAGCGCCGCGCCGGGTGGGTGGCGCGGCTGAACAGGCGCTTGTCGAGCAAGGCCGCCTTGAGCATGGGGATCTGCAGGCGGCCGATCAGGATCCGCAAGGAGTGCGGCAGGTTGCGGTCGCGAAGAATGAAGTCGAAGAGCATGGCGATCAGGTTGATCACGTCCTCGTCGCCGGCGTCGAGACGGCGCCCTTGGCCGCTCTGCACGCTGAGCCGGGTCAAGAGTTGCTCCAGGTGATGGCGCAGGTCGAAGTCCTCATGCTCCAGTTCCGCCGGCACGTAGCGTTGCAGGTGGGTCAGCAGCCGCAGCAGGTCGCGGCTGCTGATCGGGCGCACCGGACCGCCTCCCAGGCGCGGGGCCAGACGTCCGCGCACCGGACGCAACAGTGGCTGCAGCGAGGAGAACAGCGCCTGGGTCGCGGCATCGGTTTGCTCAGCGTCCGGGCTGTCCGCCACTTCATTGGCCGGCGCCAGGGTTTCCACACGGGTACGGTCCTGGGCGCGGCGGCGTGGCGGCGCCTGCAGCTCGGGGAGAACGCCGCTGTCGGCCAGCGACTGGTTGGCCTCGTCATAGAGCTGGTCGGCTTCGCGCAGCACATAGCGCTCGAACAGCTTGAGCAGGACCAGCTTGACCTTGATGCCCACGCCAAGGCTGCGCCCGGCATGCAGGAAATACTCGCAGAGCAGGGTCGGGCCCAACGGATTACTGCGATCGTCGAGGGGTTGCTGCAGCAGGCTGTTGAGACGTCGGGTCAGTTGCCCGAGGGCAAGACCATCGCGATTCATCACCCGTGCGACCATGCCATCCACCGCCACGGCGCGTTCCAGTTCATCGCCGACAATCAGGCCGAGCGTACCAGGCAGCGCCGCTCGCGCCGACAGGGCGGCCAACGGGTCACCATGGCCGGCTTCCATGAACGCGGCATAGAAGCTGTCGAGAAAACCGCGCTCGATGCTCTTGCGCTTGTGCCGCAGGTCGCGCATGGCCTCGAACAGCAGGTTGCGCTCCTTGCTTGCGGTGGCCTTGTCGGCCATTTCGAAGAGCGTGTCGTCGGCATTGTCGAACAGCACTTGAAGGGACTGGCGCAACTGCAATGCCGCCCGGTCGCGAACATGCAGCAGGGCGACCGGCAGACGGGCGACAGGCGCGGGCACTGCCTGGCTGGCGAGGCTGCGAAAGGGCACAACCTTCCCGTCTTTGTGCATCCCGGTCTCCTTGTTGGGGGCTGTTTCGCGATCGTCAAAAGCATGACGTCAAATATAGGTCGCGCATTATCTTGAAATTAATTTCCGTTTGCCAGAGGGACAACGCGCGGAACTCCAGCCCCGGGTAGACCGTCGTGGCAGGAAAAACGCTCAACTTTCCCGACCAAAGGCAACTGCCGGACGCAATGCCCACCGGCTGCTGCGCGCACGCCCCGGCCTGCCCTATAATTCCGGCCACTTTGCTTGTGGAGCTCGTCATGCCGAACCTACGCCTCGCCGATCTGACCGCCGAAATCGAAGCCAACGTGCGCCGTGCGTTGCTCGAAGATGTCGGCAGCGGCGATATCACCGCGCAACTGATCCCTGCCGAACGCCTGGCCAAGGCCACCATCATTACCCGCGAGGACTGCGTGATCGCCGGTACGGCCTGGGTCGATGCGGTGTTCCGCCAGCTCGATCCGCGGGTGGCAGTGCATTGGCAGGTGCAGGACGGTCAGCGCGCGGTGGCCAACCAGGCGCTGTTCCACCTGGAAGGTCCGGCCCGCTCGCTGCTGACCGGCGAACGCAGCGCGCTGAATTTCCTGCAGATGCTGTCGGGTGTGGCCACCCATGCCCGGGCCCTGGCCGACAAGGTCGCCGATACCCGGGTACAACTGCTCGATACACGCAAGACCCTCCCCGGCCTGCGCCTGGCGCAGAAGTACGCGGTCACCTGCGGTGGTTGCCATAACCACCGCATCGGCCTGTTCGATGCCTTCCTGATCAAGGAAAACCACATCGCCGCCTGTGGCGGCATCGCCGAAGCCATCGGTGCCGCGCGGCGCATCGCCCCGGGCAAGCCAGTGGAAGTCGAGGTGGAAAGCCTGGACGAGCTGCAACAGGCCCTGAACGGCGGCGCCGACATCATCATGCTCGACGAACTGAGCCTGGATGAAATGCGCGAAGCGGTACGCATCACCGCCGGTCGCGCGAGGCTGGAGGCCAGCGGCGGGATCAACGACAGCACCCTGCGGGTGATTGCCGAGACCGGGGTGGACTACATCTCGATCGGCGCGATGACCAAGGATGTAAAGGCGGTGGACCTGTCGATGCGCCTGAGCCTCTGACACACTCCAGACCGCCACGCACCCCCTGTGGGAGCTGCGGTGTTCTTTGGATCAACGACTCAACGCCTCGAACCCCGCCCTGGTACACCAGGCGCCGGTCCTCCCACAGCTTCAGCGGCGGGCGCGATCCCTGTGGGAGCTGGCTTGCCAGCGATGAGGCCGGCCCGGGAAATGGTGTTGTCAGGTCGGGCCCTAATCGCTGGCAAGCCAGCTCCCACAGGGTTTTCCGTACGTCCGTTCCATGTCGCAATCGGAAAGCCCCAAGCCGCAACCGGGTCAATTTGCCCGCCTTGCCTCGCGGTAAGGTAGCTGCGCCGGACCGCTACCGGCTCATAACAATACGCGTAGAGGCACGCCCTTGAGCGTCGCTGCCTTGTCTCTGCCCCGATAATCCTCATCCAACAAGAGCAGAGTATGTCGAGCCCGAACGACTCCCACGGTGGACAACTGTCCGCCGGCTTCAAGCCCCGCCACGTCACCATGCTGTCCATCGCCGGGATCATCGGCGCCGGATTGTTCGTCGGCTCCGGCCATGCCATCGCCGCAGCCGGACCTGCAGTCATCCTCGCTTACCTGGCCGCCGGCACCCTGGTGGTGCTGGTCATGCGCATGCTCGGCGAAATGGCCGTGGCCAACCCGGACACCGGCTCGTTTTCCACCTATGCCGAGAAGGCCATCGGTGGCTGGGCCGGTTTCACCATCGGCTGGCTGTACTGGTGGTTCTGGGTGCTGGTGGTGCCCATCGAGGCGCTTGCCGCCGGTTACATCCTCAACCAGTGGTTTCCCGGTATCGATAGCTGGATCTACGCCCTGGCCTCGGTGCTGCTGTTGAGCATCACCAACCTGTTCGGCGTGGCCAAGTACGGCGAGTTCGAGTTCTGGTTCGCCCTGCTCAAGGTCACCGCGATCATCCTGTTCATCGGCTTCGGTGCTGCCGCGCTGACCGGCTGGGTGCCCAACCATGAAGGCGCCGGGCTGTTCAACGTGATGAAGGAGCACGGCGGTTTCGCCCCCAACGGCATGACCGCCGTGGTCGGCGCCTTCATTACCATCATGTTCAGCTTCATCGGCACCGAGTCGGTGACCATCGCAGCCGCCGAATCCGGCGAACCGTCGCGCAACATCGCCAAGGCCACGCGCTCGGTGATCTGGCGCATCGGCGTGTTCTACCTGCTGTCGATCATGGTGGTGATTTCCGTGGTGCCGTGGAGCGATCCGCAACTGGCGACAGTCGGCTCGTACCAGCGCGCCCTGGAACTGCTGGACGTGCCCTATGCCAAGCTGATCGTCGACCTGGTAGTGCTGGTGGCGGTGACCAGCTGCATGAACTCGTCGATCTACATCGCCTCGCGCATGCTCTACTCCCTGGCCCGCCGCAAGGACGCGCCGGCTGCGGCGGCGCGCACCTCGCGCAATGGCGTGCCACGCACGGCGGTACTGGTGACCGCGGCGGTGGGTGCCTTCATTGCCGCCCTCAACCACTTCGCCCCGGCCAGCCTGTTCGACTTCCTGCTCTCCAGTTCGGGGGCGATCGCCCTGCTGGTGTACCTGGCAATCGCCATTTCACAGTTGCGCATGCGCCGCCTGCACGGCGATGCGCTGGTCCTGAAGATGTGGCTGTTCCCCTGGCTGACCTACGGCGTGATCCTGTTCATTTCGGCAGCGCTGGCCGTACTGGTGGTGACGCCTGAACATCGTGCCGAAGCGACCAGTACCCTGATGCTGGCGATGGGTGTGTCGCTGGTGGGGATCATCGTCTGCCGCAAGCGTGGCAAGGAAACGGAGGCGGGACTGGAGCGGGTGTATTGACGGCACCCGGACATGAAAAAGCCGCGAAGGACCCTCAGGCCCTTCGCGGCTTTTTTGCGTCGATCAGAACGAAGCGTTCTGCAGACCGTCCAGGTAGCGCTCGACATCCAGCGCGGCCATGCAACCGGCACCGGCCGAGGTGATCGCCTGGCGGTACACGTGGTCGGCCACGTCGCCTGCTGCGAACACGCCTTCGATGTTGGTCGCGGTGGCGTTGCCTTCACGGCCGCCGGCAACCACCATGTAGCCGTCCTTCAGTTCGAGCTGGCCTTCGAACAGCGAGGTGTTCGGGGTATGGCCGATGGCGATGAACACACCGTCCACCTTGATCTCGTCGAAGCTGCCGTCGTTATTCTTCAGGCGCGCACCGGTGACGCCCATGTTGTCGCCCAGGACTTCGTCCAGGGTGGCATTGAGCTTGAGTTCGATCTTGCCTTCGGCAACCCGGGCATGCAGCTTGTCGATCAGGATCTTCTCGGCGCGGAAGGTTTCGCGACGGTGGATCAGGGTCACCTTGCTGGCGATGTTGGCCAGGTACAGCGCTTCTTCCACGGCAGTGTTGCCGCCACCGACCACGGCTACCGGCTTGTTGCGATAGAAGAAACCGTCGCAGGTTGCGCAGGCGGAAACGCCCTTGCCCATGAACGCCTCTTCCGATGGCAGGCCCAGGTAGCGGGCGCTGGCGCCGGTGGCGATGATCAGCGCGTCACAGGTGTAGGTACCGCTGTCGCCCTTGAGGGTGAACGGTTTTTGCTGCAGGGCTACTTCGTTGATGTGGTCGAAGACGATTTCGGTCTCGAACCGCTCGGCGTGTTCCTGCATGCGCTGCATCAGGGCCGGGCCGGTCAGGCCGTGGGGGTCGCCCGGCCAGTTGTCGACCTCGGTGGTGGTGGTCAGCTGGCCGCCAGCCTGCATGCCGGTGATCAGCAGCGGCTTGAGGTTGGCCCGCGCCGCGTAGACCGCAGCACTGTAGCCGGCAGGGCCGGAGCCCAGGATGATGACGCGGGAATGACGTACTTCGGACATGACACGCTCCTGTCGGGCCGGCGCTGAATGACTGCCAACCCCGAAGAATAAAAAAGAACCTGCCGAGCCTTGAAGACCTATCGCGACAGGTTCTGAAAACCGTTGCGGCGAAGGCCTTACAGGCTCTTGGCGTTTTCCGCCAGGTAATCGGCGACACCCTGGGCGTCAGCCTTCATGCCTTTCTGGCCAGGACGCCAGCCGGCGGGGCAGACTTCGCCATGTTGCTCGGTAAATTGCAAGGCTTCGACCAGACGGATCATTTCGTCCACTTCGCGACCCAGTGGCAGGTTGTTCACCACCTGGTGCTGCACCACGCCTTGCTGGTCGATCAGGAACGATGCACGCAGGGCCACGCCATCATCGTGCTCGACGCCGTAGGCGCGGGTGATCTCGTGCTTGACGTCGGCGACCATGGTGAACTCGACCGCACCGATGCCACCCTTCTCTACCGGCGTGCTGCGCCAGGCATGGTGGGTGAACTGCGAGTCGATGGACACGCCGACCACTTCAACGCCCAGCTCGCGGAAACGCGCCATGCGGTTGTTGTGGGCGATGATTTCCGAAGGGCAGACGAAGGTGAAGTCCAGCGGCCAGAAGAACAGCACGACGTATTTGCCGCGCAGGGACGAGAGCTTGAAGCTATCGACGATAGAACCGTCGCCCAGCACCGCTGCGGCGTCGAAATCAGGGGCTTGCTTGTTGACCAGAATGCTCATGGGAACTCCTTGAGAACCGTGGATTCGAAGGCGTTGAAAAAGAATGTGCGCACTGTAGCGAGGGCCCAGAGATTAAGGAAATATCCTTAAACAATCCACCTTATAGACTTGCTCTATACAGGCCCTCGGAGTGTGTCTCTTTAGCTATGACCTATCCTTCCGAGGAATTGTTACACCCGGTTTCCTGGCCATCGGTCAGCTTTCGTCAGGTGGCCAAACTCGGTAAGGTCGGCGCGTTTTCCTTCCCCGGAGCCCTTTATGCAAGCCCCCGTTCTGTCCGGCCCGCAATACCTGCGCGAGGGCCTGAAACTGGTCCTGAGTCCCGGCCTGCGTCTGTTCGTGCTGCTGCCGCTGGCAATCAACCTGCTGCTCTTCACTGGCCTTGTCTACCTGGCCGGGCATCAGTTCGCCCTATGGGTCGATGCGCTGATGCCTACCCTGCCCGACTGGCTGGGTTTCCTCACCTACATCCTCTGGCCACTGTTCGTGATACTGGTGGTGCTGATGGTGTTCTTCACCTTCACCCTGCTGGCGAACATCATCGCCGCACCGTTCAACGGCTTCCTCGCGGAAAAGGTCGAGGTAGTGGTACGCGGCAAGGATGACTTCCCGCCCTTCAGCTGGGGCGAGCTGGTGGCCATGGTGCCACGCACCTTCGGCCGCGAGATGCGCAAGCTCGGCTACTTCGTGCCGCGGGCCCTGGGCCTGTTCATCCTGTCGTTCATCCCGGTGGTGAACATCATCGCCGCGCCGCTGTGGCTGCTGTTCGGCATCTGGATGATGGCGATCCAATACATCGACTACCCGGCGGACAACAACAAGATGAGCTGGCAGGACATGCTCGCCTGGTTGCGCGTCAAGCGCTGGCAAAGCCTGAGCTTTGGCGGGATCACCTACCTGGCGCTGCTGGTGCCGTTCGTGAATATCCTGATGATGCCGGCGGCGGTGGCCGGTGCGACGCTGTTCTGGGTACGCGAGCGCGACCAGAATGCTGCCAGCGACCGAGGTACATCAATCCACAGCTAACCACACTCAGGTGCTTTGTCTGCCACCTCCTTCAGCAGCCGAAGCACCTATCCCATTTCCCCCCCTTTAGTGAACTGGCTCGCGCCCGCTGGCAAGCCAGCAAACAAAGCTGGCCAAATGCTAGCCACCTGAAAAATTAACGCTAATCTTCAGATATCCGTCGGCGAATCCGGCCGGTCACGGATGAAATCTTCGAAGCTCGCAATTCTTTGACAGGATGCGTGGAGGCTGGAATGGACTCATCCATATTATCCGTGGCGGGCGGAATTGCAGGGGTTGCCGGCCTGGCCATTGGCGCGCTCGTAATAATTTTTCGAGAAGTGATCAGAAAGAAGATTTTTCCAGGGCTCAACAGAGTTCAGGCTTACAAAATCATTCGTTTGATTATTTGCCTAACATTCTTGACATCAGTTTCGGGAATCGGTGCCTGGGTATATACCAAATCCCCCACGGATGACCCTCTCGTTCCATTTCCAACCGAAAACCCGCAAGTAGCCATAAGCAGCTACCTTGGATTTATAGACAGCGGTCGATACCAGGCAGCTTGGGACAGTCTTTCGGAAGAGGCCAAAAAACAACTCCGGTTTCCCATGTTTGAGAGCACTTATGAGGCAGAAAGGAGACCGTTAGGCCAGGTACTCACGAGGCGACCATCGGCCGTTGCGCCAACACGCCAATTGCCAAACAACTTAAAAGGCGCCTTCACGACTGTCACCTACAAAACAAGGTTCGAGAATAACCTTGATTTTTTAGAGTTCGTAACCACAACGGCAGAGCATGATCAATGGAAAGTTCTCTATCACAACATAGTTCCCTGCCCCCCTTTAATGTGTGCTCCCTAGAGAACAGTACGATGATCAAGCTCGCGATACTTGCCTTGGTAACGACCATCACTACATCCACAGCCATCGCAGTACCACAAGCAAGTCCCATGATCGGCGGAATCAACGTTTACTGCCAACTTCCAAATGGCATGACCGTCTATACGGATCTAGCCGTTATGAATGATGTGGCAAGAGCAGGAACCCAGCCGTATCCGATGCCACCAGGATTCATCCCCATGATTTATTTGAACCCTCAAGCGATGCCGCTGTTACCGCCACCTGTTCAATTGTTCATTTATGGCCACGAATGCATGCACCACCGATTGGGTCACACCTTGGGTAATATAAACCTGAGCATGGAAGTCGATGCAGATTGTACAGCGGTGCAATTACTGAAAAGCCAAGGGCTACTGGACGCGAATACCACTCAACTGGTCGCTTCGTTCTTTC
Source organism: Pseudomonas sp. GD04058 (assembly GCF_029836855.1). Classification (NCBI taxonomy): domain Bacteria; kingdom Pseudomonadati; phylum Pseudomonadota; class Gammaproteobacteria; order Pseudomonadales; family Pseudomonadaceae; genus Pseudomonas; species Pseudomonas sp. GD04058. The sequence goes on along the minus strand of NZ_JAOECN010000003.1, from coordinate 11,385 downwards.
AGAACAACCCGCCAATGCCTCCTTTCTATCCATCAGGTCCGGAACGAGCACAACGAATTTTAATGTGTTTCAACGAAGGCTGACTCGTTCTGGTCAATACCATCGCATGCAACTCGCGCAAAATCTTATTGTGAAGTTGAACCGAACAAAGCCGGCGCATCACGCGCCGGCCTTTCTCTTTAGGCGGTTACTTCAGCTGATTGGAGAACTGCCCCACCGCGTTCACCACCTTCCGCGCACCGTCCTGGATCTCGGTGATCACCGCCCCCGTCTGCCCCGCCAGTTCAAGGCCTTGCTCGGCCTGGCGTTTGCTGCTGTCGATGATGTCCACCGCGGCCTTGGCCAGTTCCTCGTTCTGCTGCACCACGCGAGCGATTTCCTCGGTGGCGGTGCTGGTGCGCGAGGCCAGTTGGCGGACTTCGTCGGCGACCACGGCGAAGCCCCGGCCCTGTTCGCCGGCACGGGCCGCTTCGATGGCAGCGTTGAGCGCCAGCAGGTTGGTCTGCCCGGCGATGTCGCTGATGGTCTTGATGATCGAGCCGATCACCTGGGACTGCTTGTCCAGTGCCTGGATGCCGTTGGCGGCATCCTGCATGCAGGTTTCCAGGCCACGCATGACATCCACCGTCTGGGTCACCACCTCGGTGGCCCGGCGCGCACTGGTGTCAGTGGCCAGGGAATTGGTGTAGGCGATATCGGCCGCCTGGGCGACGGCGTTTTCCTGATTCACCTGGTCGGTGATCACGGTGGCGAACTTGACGATTTTGTACAGCACGTCATGGGCATCGATGATCGGGTTGTACGAGGCTTCCAGCCACACGATCCGGCCGTGGGCGTCGATGCGCTTGAAGCGCTCGGCGACGAATTCGCCACGGCGCAGCTTGCCCCAGAACGCCTGGTACTCGGCGGAGTTGTACTCCTCCGGCTCGCAGAACATCCGGTGATGCTTGCCGCGCACCTGCTCCAGGCTGTAGCCCATGGTGCGCAGGAAGCGGTCGTTGGCCGTCAGCACTTCACCGTCGAGGTTGAACTCGATCACCGCGGTGGAACGCATCAGCGCCTTGATCAGGCTTTCGTGCTCTCGCGAGGTCTCGATGGTCCGGGTCAGGTCGCTGGAGTGCATGGTGAAGTACTGGATACGGCCGCTGCCGTCCTTCACCGGTTGCAGGATCGAGCGCAGCCAGGCCTCCTCGCCGTTGCCACGAAGCAGGCGAAATGCACCGTTGAGATGCTCGCCGCGGGTGATGGCCTGCTTCATGCGCTGGTAGAAATCCAGCGGCTTGACGTGCGCCGGAACGATATCCTCGATAGGCCGGCCGACCAGTTGCGAACTGCTCCAGCCCATTTCCTTTTCGAAGTTGATGTTCACCGACTCGATGCGCCCGCTCGGGTCCAGCTGCAGCACCAGCATTTCGCTGTCCAGACTGTCCTTGACCTGCTCCAGGCTCAGCAGTCTTTCGCGCAGTTCCTGGTTTTCTTTCTTCAGTTTGCTGTTGAACATCACCGCTCTCCTGGAGCGCTATCGTCATCGGGGGAATGCGTACTGCATCGGCTGGCGGGACGTCATTCTTGAGCAACAAAACGGGAATATTTCTTTGCCCGGAGCGCCAAGGATCGGGCGTCATGAAGTTGTCATGCGAACGTCACCCGCAAGCCATTTCAGCGCTGGAGACTGGACAGCATGACGACGCTCGCGCTGCACATCACCCTTATCAGCGAAACCTTCCCGCCGGAAATAAACGGCGTGGCCAACACCCTCGGCCGCCTTAGCGAAGGCCTGCGCCAGCGCGGCCACCGGGTGGAACTGGTGCGGCCGCGGCAAAGCGACGACCCGCCCGGGCAGGCCAACGCCGACCAACTGCTTTGCCGCGGCTGGCCGCTGCCGGGGTACCCGGGATTGCAGTGGGGCCAGGTGTCGATGCACAAGCTACTGCGGCGCTGGCGCAGGGACCGCCCCGACGTGCTCTACATCGCCACCGAAGGCCCGCTGGGCCTGAGTGCGCTGCGCGCCGCGCGGCGCCTGGGGATAACCGTGGTCAGTGGCTTCCATACGAACTTCCAGCAGTATTCCAGCCAGTACGGCCTGGGCCTGCTGGCACGGATGCTGACCCACTACCTGCGCTGGTTTCATCAGCGCACCCACAGCACCCTGGTGCCCAGCCCGAGCCAGCGCCTGGCCCTGGAAAGACGTGGCTTCGAGCGCCTGGCCCTGTTGTCCCGCGGAGTCGACAGTTGCCTGTTCAACCCGTCGCGACGCAATGCGGCGCTACGTGAGCGATGGGGGCTGGGCCACGACGATATCGCCCTGCTGCATGTCGGCAGGCTGGCGGCGGAAAAGAACCTGGGGATGCTGGGGCGTACCCTTCAGGAGTTGCAACGCAGGTACCCGAAACGCCGCATCCGCCTGGTGATCGTCGGCGACGGCCCGCAACGGGCCGCCCTGCAGGCACTACTGCCCGACGCCATTTTCTGCGGCCCGCAGCGCGGCGAACCCTTGGCCGAACACTATGCCTGCGGCGATATCTTCCTGTTCCCGAGCCTGACCGAGACCTTCGGCAATGTGGTACTGGAAGCCCTCGCCTCGGGGCTGGGCGTGGTTGCCTATGATGAAGCCGCAGCAGCCCAGCATATCCGCCACGGGCACAATGGCGCACTGGCGATGCCAGGCAATGCCGCCGCCTTTATCGATGCCGCCTGCTGGCTTCTGGAAGATGACGAGACCCTGCGCCGGGTTCGCCTGAATGCCCGCCAGCACGCCAGCCGCCAAGGCTGGCCGGCGATTGTCGAGCAGTTCGAGGCACTCCTGCGCAATGCCTGCGAGCCGGTACGAGGCAGGCCCGTCGCAATGAACGGGCCCGACCTGCTGGTCAAACCAGGCTCGTCAGCGCCTCGCGGCTGAACGGCAGGATCTCGCCTTCGCGGCCGTCCCGCACCTTGGCCGCCCATTGCGGATCGACCAGCAGCGCGCGCCCCACCGCGACCAGGTCGAACTCTTCGGCGTCGAGCCGTTGCAACAGGTTTTCCAGGCTGGCCGGTTGCGCCACCTTGTCGGTATCGACCATGAACTGCAGGAACTCGCCATCCAGGCCTACGCTACCGACGGTGATGGTCGGCTTGCCGGTGAGCTGGCGCGTCCAGCCCGCCAGGTTGAGCGGCGAACCTTCGAACTCCGGCTCCCAGAAGCGACGGGTAGAGCAGTGGAAGATATCCACGCCGGCCTCGGACAAAGGCTTGAGGAATTCGCCCAGGGCTTCGGGCGTGGTAACCAGGCGTGCGTTGTAGTCCTGCTGCTTCCATTGGGAGAAGCGGAAGATGATCGGGAAATCCGGACCTACCGCAGCACGCACCGCCTGGATCAATTCGATGGCGAACCGCGAACGCCCCGCGAGATCGCCGCCGTACTCATCGTCGCGACGGTTGCTGGCGTCCCAGAAGAACTGGTCGATCAGATAACCGTGGGCACCATGGATCTCCACGCCGTCCATGCCGATGGATCGAGCATCCCTGGCGGCCTGGGCGAAGGCGGCGATAACCCCCCGGATATCCTCGCGGGTCATGCCGTGGACAACCTCCTGTCCATCCTTGAGCTTCTCGCTCGGGCCGTAGCCCGGCACGCTGGCGTCCGGCTCGGTACCGAGGCGGCGGACCATGCCCACATGCCACAGTTGCGGCACGATGCGGCCACCCTCGGCATGGACGGCCTCGACCACCTTCTTCCAGCCGGCCAGGGCATCCTCACCGTAGAAGCGCGGTACGTTCGGGTAACCGTTGGCGGCCTTGTGGCCTACGGTGGTGCCCTCGGTGATGATCAGGCCGACACCGGCGGCAGCACGACGGCGGTAGTAGTCGACCACCTTGGCGTGGGGCACGCCGCCGGGGCAGAAGGTGCGGGTCATCGGCGCCATGACTACACGGGTCGGCAGCTCCAGGGCGCCCAGTTGGAAAGGCGTGAACAGTGCATTGGCGGACATGTGGCGCTCCTCGGGATGAAAGGCGCCTGAGCATAGGATGGGCAGGATGGGGGAACGAGTACTATTGATCTGGGTGATTTGAGAGCAAAGATTTTGTGGTTTCCTCATCGCTGGCAAGCCAGCTCCCACAGGGACTGCATGCACCGCACCTGTGGGAGCTGGCTTGCCAGCGATAAGGCCCTTGAGAACACCAGAGAAATTACGCCAACGCCTTCTCGATCGCCTGCACCACTGCCGGATCATCCGGCGCGGTCCGCGGCGAAAACCGGGCCAGCACCCGCCCGTCCTTGCCTACCAGGAATTTCTCGAAATTCCAGGTGATGTCGCCCGGAAACTCCGCGCCCTCGCCCGCCAGCAGGCGATACAGCGGATGCCGGTGCGCCCCGTTGACCTCAAGCTTGCCCCCGAGCGGGAAAGTCACCCCATAGTTGAGGCTGCAGAAGCTGGCGATCTCTTCCTCGCTGCCCGGTTCCTGGCCGGCGAACTGGTTGCACGGCAGGCCCAGTACGCTGAAGCCCTTGCCCTTGTACTGCTGATAGAGATTTTCCAGCGCCGCATACTGCGGCGTCAGGCCACATTTGGAGGCGACATTGACCACCAGCACTACCTGGCCCTTGAACGGTGCCAGCGACAGGTCCTGGCCGTTCAGCGCTTGCAGTTTCAGGTCGTGAAATGCACTCATGACGTACTCCCCTTCTACGACGGATCCCGGTCATCCCGGCGGTCGGCCACGATCGCGGGCCACTAAAAAGGCGCCTGGCCTGCCGCATGCGCCCTTGCGGACTGCACGACGGAAGGACAAGGCGCCTTCGCGACTCTCTGAGCTTAGCGCAGAAAATCAGTGGTGATGGCCACCTTCGCCATGGACGTGGCCATGGGCGATTTCTTCTTCGCTGGCGTCACGCACGTTGACCACCTTGACCTTGAAGTTCAGGCGCTGGCCGGCCAGCGGGTGGTTGCCGTCGACGGTGACGTCGTCGCCGTCCAGGTCGCGGATGGTGACGATCTGCATCTGGCCGTCCGGCGCCGAGGCGTGGAACTGCATGCCGACTTCCAGTTGGTCGACGCCTTCGAACATGCTGCGGTTCAGGGTGCTGACCAGCTCGGCCAGGTATTCGCCGTAGGCGTCTTCCGGCTCGATGGTGACGTTCAGCTCTTCGCCGGCGCCCTTGCCTTCCAGGGCCTTTTCCAGGCCCGGGATAATATTGGCGGCGCCGTGCAGGTATACCAGCGGCGCGCCGCCAGCGGAGCTGTCGATGACCTCACCGGCGTCGTTGGTCAGGGTATAGTCGATGGAGACAGCCTTGTTGGCGGCGATCAGCATGGGGCGAGACCTTTTGCATAAGAAGTGTGAGCGAGCAAGTGTAACCAACGCATCGTCCGAAAGCGAACGCAACCCGGACAGACGGGACCGCCATCCCGGGGCTTTTGCCACTGGCGGATGCACGGCAGGGCGGGTTAGCGATACCCTTGGCAATTGACGTTTTTTGCACTGGCTCATTCGAGAAGTTCGCATGCAAACCTTTTTCATCGCGCCGACCGACTTCGGCGTTGGCCTGACCTCCATCAGCCTGGGCCTGGTCCGCACCCTGGAGCGGGCCGGCCTGAAGGTCGGCTTCTTCAAGCCGATCGCCCAGCCGCACCCGGGCGACACCGGGCCGGAACGCTCCACCGAACTGGTTTCGCGGACCCACGGCCTGAAACCGCCCAAGCCCCTGAGCCTGGCCCATGTCGAGCGCATGCTCGGCGAAGGCCTGCTGGATGAACTGCTGGAAGAAATCATCACCCTGTACCAGCAGGCCTGCGTCGACAAGGACGTGCTGGTGGTCGAGGGCATGGTCCCGACCCGTCACGCCAGCTATGCCGCGCGGGTCAACCAGCACCTGGCCAAGAGCCTCGATGCCGAGGTGATCCTGGTTTCCGCGCCGGAAAACGACGTGCTTGCCGAACTCTCCGGTCGCGTCGAATTGCAGGCCCAGCTGTTCGGCGGCCCGCGCGACCCGAAAGTGCTCGGGGTGATTCTTAACAAGGTGCGCAGCGACGAGGACATGGTCGGGTTCGCCAGCCGCCTGCGCGAACATTCGCCCTTGCTGCGCAGCGGCGAATTCCGCCTGCTCGGCTGCATCCCGTTCCAGGCCGGGCTCAACGACCCGCGCACGCGGGATGTCGCCGACCTGCTCGGTGCCCAGGTGCTCAATGCCGGTGATTACGAAACCCGGCGCATGAACAAGATCATCCTGTGCGCCCGCACCGTGGCCAACACCGTGCCGCTGCTCAAGCCGGGCACGCTGGTGGTGACCCCGGGCGATCGCGACGACATCATCCTTGCCGTCAGCCTCGCCGCGATCAACGGCGTGCCCCTGGCCGGCCTGCTGCTGACCAGCGACAGCAAGCCCGATCCACGTATCCTCGAACTGTGCCAGGGCGCCCTGCTCGCCGGCCTGCCGATCCTCTCGGTGAGCACCGGGTCCTACGACACCGCCAACCAGCTCAACCAGCTGAACAAGGAAATCCCGGTGGATGACCGCGAGCGCGCGGAGATCATCACCGACTTCGTCGCCAGCCACCTCGATGCCGACTGGCTCAACCAGCGCTGCGGCACCCCGCGGGAAATGCGCCTGTCGCCGGCGGTGTTCCGCTATCGCCTGATCCAGCAGGCCCAGGCGGCGAACAAGCGCATCGTCCTGCCCGAGGGCGCCGAACCCATGACCGTGCAGGCCGCCGCCATCTGCCAGGCCAGGGGCATCGCCCGCTGCGTGCTGCTGGCCAGGCCGGACGACGTCCAGGCCGTCGCCCGGGCCCAGGGCATCAGCCTGCCGGAAGGCCTGGAGATCATCGACCCGGACCTGATCCGCGAGCGCTATGTCGAACCCATGGTCAGCCTGCGCAAGAGCAAGAGCCTGAACGCCCCGATGGCCGAGCAGCAACTGGAAGACCCGGTGGTGATCGGCACCATGATGCTGGCCCTGGACGAGGTCGATGGCCTGGTATCCGGCCTGGTGCACTCCACCGCCAACACCATCCGCCCGGCCCTGCAATTGATCAAGACCGCACCGGGTTGCAGCCTGGTGTCCTCGGTGTTCTTCATGCTCTTTCCCGAGCAGGTGCTGGTATACGGCGACTGCGTGATGAACCCGCACCCGAGTGCCGCCGAGCTGGCGGAAATCGCCCTGCAAAGCGCCGACTCCGCGCAAGCCTTCGGGATCAACCCACGGGTCGCGATGATCAGCTACTCCAGCGGCGAGTCTGCCAGCGGCGAAGAAGTGGAGAAGGTCCGCGAAGCCACCCTGCTCGCCCAGGAAACCCAGCGCGCCCTGCAGATCGACGGCCCGCTGCAGTACGACACCGCCGCCAACCTGGAAATCGCCCGGCAACTGGCCCCCAACAGCCCGGTAGCCGGGCGCGCCACGGTGTTCGTGTTCCCTGACCTGAACACCGGCAACACCACGCACAAGGCGGTACAGCGCAGCGCCGATTGCGTCAGCCTCGGGCCGATGCTGCAAGGCTTGCGCAAACCGGTGAACGACCTGCCGCGCGGGGCCCAGGTGGACGACATCGTCTACACCATCGCCCTGACCGCGATCCAGGCCAGCCGCGCGGCGGAATTCTGATCATGCCCGACATCCTGCGCGGCACGCTGGCCGCCTTGCTGCTGGGGCTCAACACCCTGGCCTGCTGCACACCGCTGTTCATCGTCAGCCTGGTCAAGCTGTGCCTGCCGTTCGCGGCGGCGCAGCGGGTTACGGACGAGCTGATGCGGCATATCCACGAAGCCTGGATCAGCAACAACAAGGGCTGGATGAAGCTGCTCGGGCGCACCCGCTGGCAGGTGCAAGGGCTGGACGGGCTCGACTACCAGCACAGCTACCTGGTGACCAGCAACCACCAGAGCTGGGTCGATATCCTGGTGCTGCAATACGTGCTGAACCGGCGCATTCGCCCGCTGAAGTTCTTCCTCAAGCAGGCATTGATCTGGGTGCCGGTGATCGGCCTGGCCTGGTGGGCACTGGGCTTCCCGTTCATGAAGCGCTACAGCAAGGCGTACCTGGACAAGCATCCGGAAAAGCGCGGCAAGGACCTGGAAACCACGCGCAAGACCTGCGCCAGATTCTGCGGCAAGCCGACTGCGATCTTCAACTTCGCCGAGGGTACGCGCTTCACCCAGGCCAAGCATGACCAGCAGCATTCACCCTTCCGCCATCTACTCAAGCCCAAGGCCGGAGGCATTGCCTTCGTGCTGGATGCGATGGGCGAGCAGTTGGAGTCGATCATCGATGTCACCATCCACTACCCCGACGGCGCGCCTGGCTTCTGGGACTTGCTGTGCGGACGGGTGCGGCGGATCGTCGTGCAGTTCGAGGAACTGGCGATTCCAGGGGAGTTTCTTGGCAAGAGCTATGACCAGGACGAGGACTACCGGGCGGCGTTTCAGCAGTGGATAAACCGGTTGTGGGAGAAGAAAGATCAGCGGTTGGAGCAGATGAATCGTTGAGATCTTGAAGGCACCATCGCTGGCAAGCCAGCTCCCACAGGACCGCGTGCACCGGTAACCCTGTGGGAGTCAGAGCCAGCCAAGGATTTGCTGATCACCTCAGACCCTGTGGGAGCTGGCTTGCCAGCGATGGGAACGTCAAAGATTACTGCTGATAGTTCTGCCCTGGAATCGGCTTCAGGTTCACCTCTACCCGGCGGTTCTGCGCCCGACCGTTGGCATCGGCATTGCTCGCGATCGGCTGGTCGGGGCCCATGCCACGCACGCTCACCCGCGACGGATCGACGCCCTGGGAAGTCAGGTAGGTACTGACGGCCTGCGCACGACGCTGCGACAGGTCCATGTTGTGCTGGCGGCTACCGGTGCTGTCGGTGAAGCCCACCACCTCGATGGTGTTCTGGTTGAACTGCTTGAACGAGTTCGCCAGGTTGTTCAGCGGCGAATAGAAGCTTGGCGCGATGTTCGCCGAGTCGGTGGCGAAGGTGATGTTGCCCGGCATGATCAGTTTGATCTGGTCGCCTTCACGCTGCACTTCCACACCGGTGTTGGCCATGCTCGCGCGCAGCTCGGCTTCCTGCTTGTCGGCGTAGTAGCCGTAGCCCGCAGCTGCGGCACCCACTGCCGCCGCGCCGATCAGCGCGCCCTTGCCACGGTTGTTGTGATCGATGGCGGCACCGGCGATGGCACCGGCCAGCGCACCCAGGCCGCCATACTTGGCAGTCTTGCTCATCCCTGAGGAGCCCTGCGCCTGGCCACCCTGGTTGTCATAGGGGTTCTGGCTGGCACAGCCAGTCATCAGGGCAGCGGCGGTAGCGACGATAATCAAACGGCGCATGGTGAACATGGACAAGCTCCTGCGAACAATTCGTATAGATGGCCAACTGACGTGAGTTCGCCACCAGCCTTGGAGTGCGGCGGCGAAGAAAAATTCCCTGCGCTCATGCCCGAACAAACGGATTTTCACGCATTTCCTCACCCAGACGGGTGTCGGGACCATGCCCGGCCACCACCGTCGCCTCTTCGTCGAGACGATACAGCCGCTGTTTGATAGAACGAACGATAGTTGCCTGATCGCCACCCCACAAATCGGTGCGGCCCACACCACGGCGGAACAGGGTATCGCCGGCGATCAGCAGCTTGGCGTCGGCGAACCAGAAGCTCATCGAACCCGGGGTGTGACCTGGCGTATGCAAGGCCACGCCGCAACCACAGGCCAGCTCCTCGTCATCCTCCAGCCAGCGGTCCGGCGACGGCACCGGCACGTATGGCACGCCGAACATGCGGCACTGCATTTCCAGGTTGTCCCAGAGGAACTGGTCGTCCTTATGCAGGTGCAGGGTGGCGCCGGTCTTTTCCTTCAACTGGCCGGAGGCCAGGAAATGATCGAGGTGGGCATGGGTATGGATGATGCTGACCACCTTCAAGCCATGGGCATCAAGCTTCTGCATGATCAGGTCGGGGTTGCCGCCCGGGTCTACGACTATGGCTTTCTTGGTGATCGGGTCGCCGATGATGGTGCAGTTGCACTGCAAAGGCCCAACAGGGAATGTTTCGCGTATTATCGCGTTCTTTGCGGCTTCCATAGGTATTCCTTTATGATATTTGGCACAATTTTGTCACACTGAGAATTCAAATGGCGACGATTCGGAAGCGCGGCCCATCACAGTGGCAGGTCCAGGTTCGACGCAAAGGATGGCCTCCTCAGGCACGGACATTCAACACCCAGGCAGAAGCCAAGACCTGGGCAACGATGATCGAGCGCGAGATGGATGCAGGCGTCTTCGTCAGCCGAAATGAGGCTGAGTCCACGTCATTCTCAAAGGCCTTAGAAACATATGCCAGAGAGGTGACTAGCAAAAAACGAAGCAGTGCTTCCGAGCTATCGCGCATCCAAGCCATGCAGCGCCACCCTCTCGCGCTTCGATCGCTCGCAAGCATTCGTGGTGCCGATTTGGCTAAGTACCGCGATGAACGGCTAGCCGAAGGTCTCGCTCCAGCTACGGTTCGCCGTGAGCTAGCACTTATCTCCCACGTCTTCACTATCGCCCGAAAAGAGTGGCGCATGGAGTCGCTGAGCAACCCCGTCGAACTGATCCGTCAACCAAGCGTTGATGACGCCCGAGACAGGCGAATCCTGAGCGCAGATGTATGGACACTTCAGAACGATGAACTGTTTTGCGAGCACCTAGACGAGCTGGAAATGATCTGCCGGCACTCACGCTCGGCAGAGCTTCCTCAGATCGTTCGATTCGCCGTTGAGACAGGCATGCGCCGCAGCGAGATCTCTGGCCTGCTTCGCGCCAATGTCGATTTGACAAAGCGGACCGCCCTCCTCCCGATGACGAAGAATGGATCATCACGTGGCGTCCCCCTTTCCACCCGGGCCGCCGGCATCGTTGAGAGCCAGCCAAAGCTAGATGATGGTCGGGTTTTCAGGAGCCAGCCTGACACCATCACAAAGGCTTTTCTGGACGCCATGAGTGATGCTCGCAAAGCTTATGCGGCAGGGCTTGAGCTGCACCTAGAATACGAAGGATTCGAGCCAGAAAAGGCCGCGGAGCAGATTGCCAAGGATCCCTTCCTAGTCGACCTGAGGTTCCACGACCTACGCCATGAGGCCACATCACGCCTGGCCGAGATTTTCCCACTGCATGAGCTGACCAAAATCACCGGCCACCAAGCTACTCGGATGCTCATGCGCTACTACCACCCACGCGCCGAAGACTTAGCGAAAAAATTGAATTGATGCTACCTAACCTTAAGGAACGAGATGATCAACGCTATAACAATTGAAAACTTTATGCGGATTGATAGCCCGCTCACCATTCCACTTGGCCCTGTCACATTGATGGTGGGCGGAAATGGCTCTGGAAAATCATCCGTTTTAAAAGCTGTGCATTGGTCAATTAGATGCGCAACACT